>CANHCJ010000111.1 GCA_947458025.1 Rhodospirillales bacterium
CCGCCCCGTCCAGCCGGGCGGTCACCGCCGAGTCGCGCCCCAGCGCCTCGGCCAGCCCGATCCCCTCGGCCAGCGCCAGGTCGCAGGCATGCTTCACCACATGATGCGCCGCCTCCCGCCCCAGCACCGGGGCGAGCCCCATCATCACCGCCTCGGCCACGATCAGCCCGCCGGTGAGGTCCAGGTTCGCCCGCATCCGCGCCACGTCCACCACCATCCCCTCGGCGATCGCGCGCGCATGGCACAGCGCCCCGTGCGCCAGCACGAAGGCCTGCCCGATCGCCAGCGGTTCCGCCTGCCACGGCCCCGTCGCGCGCTCGTGGTCCTGCGCCATCGCCCCCTGCATCAGCGGCACCAGCGCCTGCACCGCCCGCGCCGAGGCCAGGATGTACTCGCTGGCGATCGGGTTGCGCTTCTGCGGCATGGTGGAGCTCTGCCCGCGCCCGTGCACATAGGGCTCGGTCAGCTCCGCCACCTCGTTCTGCGCCAGCAGGATCACGTCGGTGGCGATCTTGGAAAGCGAGCCGCACAGCAGCCCCAGGAACGAAACCGCCTCGGCCAGACCATCCCGCCCCACGTGCCAGGGCGCATCCGGCACCGCCAGCCCCAGCTCCGCCGCCAGCCCCTCCATCACCGCCACGCCCTGCTCGCCCAGCGAGGCCAGCGTGCCCGCCGCGCCGCCGAACTGCACCACGCAGGCGCGCGGCCGCAGCTGGTCCAGCCGCTCCACATGCGCCAGCAGCGGCGCCAGCCAGGTCGCCAGCTTCAGCCCGAAGGTCACCGGCAGCGCGTGCTGCAGATGCGTGCGCCCGGCCATCAGCGTGCCCCGGTGCGCCTCCGCCTGCCGCGCCAGCGCCGCGGCCACCGCCACCAGCTCCGCGCGCACCAGCGCCAGCCCGTCGCGCACCTGCAGCGCGGTGGCCGAGTCCATGATGTCCTGGGTCGTCGCCCCCCAATGCGTCCAGCCGCCATGGGCACCGGCCGCCTCCGACAGCCCCGCCACCACCCCCACCACGGGGTAGCCGACATTGGCCACGCTGGCGGCCATGCGCGCGGTATCCAGGTTCTCCACCCGCGCCGCGGCCGAGATCGCCACGGCCGCCGCCGCCGGGATGATCCCCATGCGCCCCTGCACCCGCGCCAGTGCCGCCTCCACGTCCAGCATGCGCTGCAGGAAGGCGCGGTCGTCGAACACCGCGCGCATCGCGTCGCTGCCGTACAGCGTTCCGAACACCGGGCTGTCGGCGAAATTCACGGGCATGGCGCTACCTCCGGGGCTTTCCCCGGCGGGCGTGCCCCAGCCTCAGGCCGCGCGCAAGACCCTGGCCTTCGCCGCCACGATCTCCGGCGTGTCGCCGGGCTTGTAGATCGAGCTGCCGATCCCGAACCCCGCCGCCCCCGCCGCCCGCCAGGCCGGAATGTTGCCCGCGTCGATCCCGCCCACCGGAAGCACCGCCGTGCCCGCCGGCAGCACCGCGCGCATCGCCTTCAGCACCGCCGGGCTCGCCGCCTCGGCGGGGAACAGCTTCAGCCCGTCCGCCCCGGCCGCCAGCATCGCGAAGGCCTCGGTGGGGGTGAAGAACCCCGGCACCGCGATCATCCCGCGCGCCTTGGCCGCCCGCACCACGGCCTCGCTGGCATGCGGCAGCACCACCAGCCGTCCGCCGGCATCGGCCACCGTGGCCACCTGCGCCGCACTCATCACCGTGCCCGCGCCCACCAGCAGCCGCTCGCCGAAATGCGCCACCAGCCGCCGGATGCTCTCCACCGGCCGCGGCGAGTTCAGCGGCACCTCCACCACTGCGAATCCCCCCTCGGCCAGCGCCTCGCCGATCGGCACCACCTCCTCCGGCGTCACCCCGCGCAGGATGGCGACCAGGTCGCAGCGTTCCAGCCAGTCCCTCAGAGCCATCCCGCCTGCCTCCCGATCACCGCGAGGCCCAGCGCCGCCGCATCCTCGTCCACCACCACCGCCCGCCCGCCGCAGGCCGCGATGGCCGTGGCATACAGCCCCACCAGCACCTCGTCGCCCACCAGCCGCACCTGGTCCACGCCGCGCATTGCCGCGCGCACCTCGTGCCCGATCATGAGGCCGGAAAGGAACCCCGCCGCCTGCACCTCCGCCAGCTCGCCGAACAGCCCCAGCGCCCGCACCCCGAACAGGTGGTGCAGCAGGTGCCCCGCATCGCCGGAGCGCGCCACCCCGCGCCGGAACCCCTCGGCGTCGATCTCCTGACCCATCATCCGCCCCAGGATCGTGTGCCCGCGCAGCGCCGCGAAGGCCTCGCCGGTGAAGTAGGTCGCGAACCCCTCGATCCGCCCGCCGGCGATGCGCGCCCACTTCGTGTGGCTGCCGGGCATGCACACCACACCCTCGCCGCCCAGCGCGGCCATCAGCCCGACCAGCTTGGTCTCCTCCCCGCGCATCACCTCCGGCACGCCGGAGGCATCCCGCCCCGACAGGCCGGGCACCAGCCGCACCTCGGCACCCTCGAACGGCACCGCCACCAGCGCCCGCGCAATCGCCGCCGGGTCGGCGGGGCAGGGCAGGTACGGCGCCTCCACCCAGCCCTGCCGGCTGCCGATCATGCCGCACATCAGCACATGCCGCTCGCCCTCGCGCAGCCAGGCGCCCACCGTCTCGCCCAGCACCGCGGCGAAGCGCCCGCCCTCCACCTTCGTGATCCCCTGCGGGGACGCCACATGCGCCAGCACCGCGCCGGACGCATCCATGCGATAGGCGCGCAGGTTGCTGGTGCCCCAATCGACCCCGATCATGCGGCTGCTCCGGCCATGCGCGCCCTCCCCGGGGCCATTCCCCGTGGCGGCGTTTCAGCCACCGATCGCACAAGACCGCAAGCCCGCCCCGCGTTCCCCGCAGCGCGGCGCGGGTGTCAGATCGGCAGGAGGGAGAGTTTCTCCACCAGGCGCCCGCCCAGCCCCGCGAAGGCCAGCGAGATCGCCGCGGCCAGGGTACCGATCACCACGGCATATTCCACGGCCACCGTGCCGCGCCGGTCCCACGCCATGCCCGGCGGGGGGAGGGAAAAAAGGTTCAATGCGGTGCTCTCAAAACTGAAATGAATGACAATCGTCGTAGCCCTATGGATACAGTTTGCCACGCAAATCCTACAGAATTCCTACACTCCCCGGCCTCCTCGCGCCCAGTTGTCCCGCCGGGGGCTGGTATCTCGCGCTGCGATGCGGCATATTAGCCGCCTCGGCGCTTTTCGTTCCGGGCTGAACGCCTCGCAAGTCCCGCCTTCTGGTTGTCTTCGCACTGGTTCTCCCCTGCCTCGAAAATCAATTCCGGCCCGCCAAGCAGCGCGGGGCGCCGGACGAAGGAGACACGCGATGACGACTGGAACGGTAAAGTGGTTCAACACCACCAAGGGCTACGGCTTCATTCAGCCTGACGACGGCTCCAAGGATGTGTTCGTGCACATCTCCGCCGTGGAGCGTGCCGGCATGACGCTGAAGGAAGGCCAGAAGGTCTCCTACGACCTCGAGCGTGGCCAGCAGGGCAAGACCTCCGCCGTCAACCTCAAGAACGCCTGAACGGGTACGGGCGCGGGCCCATGCCCCCGCCCACCCGCAAATTCGCCGTCGGCGACCGGGTGGAGATCTCCCCCGGTCGATCCGACCCCCATGTCGTGGCCGGCACCTACACGATCGTGGGCCTCATGCCGTGGCAAGGCACCGACTACCAGTATCGCGTCAAGCACGTCCGCGACCAGCATGAGCGCGTGGTCGGCGAGGCCGGGCTGCGGCGCGCGTGAACAGGGGCCGCAATGGTTTTCAAGGTCAACTACAACCAGCAGCGCAATGAGCGCGACCGCGCCAAGCAGGCCAAGAAAGACGCCAAGCTGCGCGAGAAGGAGGCGGAGGTCGCCCGCCGCCGCAACAATGCCCGCGACGAGTCCCCCGGCCCCTCACTCCCGGCACAGGAGGACGACAAGAATGGCCCCACCTAGGCGCCGCATCGAAACCAGCTTCGTCGCCTTCGACGTCACCTATGTCGACGGCACCCAAACCTCCAACCGCCGCGTTCCCGCCACGGCCCTCACCGGCCTGGAAGGCGACGACGCCGCCCAGCCGATCATCGAACAGCAGGACCGCGAGATCGGCCAGGCCTCCGGCCGCCCCCGCCCCGCCATCCGCTCCATCGCCCGCAGCCCCGCCAAGGGCTAAAGGGTGTTTCTCTCGTAGTACACGAAATGATGCAGCCGCCCCGCGAAGGGGCGGCTGTAGCCGCGCGTCACCACCCAGCCGGCCCGCTCATAGAACCCCCGCGCCGGCGCATTGGCCCGGAAGCACTCCAGGCTGCACACCCCCCGCGCCACCGCCTCGTCCAGCAGCCCCCGCCCCGCCCCCGTGCCCTGCGCCGCCGGGTCGATGAACAGCATGTCCAGGTGCGTGCCGGTCACCAGCGAAAACCCCACCACCCGCCCGCCGGAAACCGCCACCGTCAGCCGTGCCAGGCTAGCCTCGAACCGCGGCACGAAACTCTCCGGCGTGCGCCGCGCCAGTTCCTCGGCATCCAGGATCGGCGCGAAGGCGGCGCGGTAGGAGGCGCTGGCCACCTCGGCGGCCGGCCGCACATCCTCTCTCAGGGCGGAACGGATCAACAGCAACCTGGCACGGGTCCAAAGGTGAAAAGTCTTTTTGCTTCTTTTTCTTCAGAAAAAGAAGAATCCTTGCCTTTCAATGTCCCCCCCTCAGCCGCGGATCCAGCGTATCCCGCAGCGCATCCCCCAGCAGGTTCAGCCCGAACGCCAGCAGCAGGATCGCCAGCCCCGAGAACACCGCCGGCCACGGCGCCAGCATCAGGAAGTTCCGCCCTTCGGACAGCATCAGCCCCAGGGAAGGCATCGGCGGCTGCGTGCCCAGGCCGAGGAACGACAGCGAGGCCTCCACCAGGATCGCGGCGGACAGCAGCAGGGAGGTCTGCACCAGCACCACGCTCGCCAGGTTGGGCAGCACGTGCAGGAAGATGATGCGCCCGTCCGTGGCGCCGGCCGCCCGCGCCCCGGTCACGTAGTCGCTCTCGCAGATCACCAGCGCCGGCCCGCGCAGCAGCCGCGCGAAGATCGGCGTGTAGACCACGGCAATGGCCACGGCGGCGGTTTCCTGCCGCGGCCCCAGCACCGCCACCACCCCGATCGCCAGCAGCATCACCGGGAAGGCGAACAGCACGTCCATCGCCCGCATCACCAGCCGGTCGGTCCAGCCGCGGTAGTAGGCCGCCACCAGCCCCAGCGTCCCGCCGGCCACCAGCGCCACCCCCACGGCGAGTGCCGAGACGAACAGCGAGGTCCGGCTGCCATGGATGATCCGGCTCAGCACGTCGCGCCCGAACTGGTCTGTCCCCAGCCAGTGCGCCGCCGAGGGCCCCTTCATTCGCGCCATGATGTTCTGCGCCACCGGATCGTACGGCGCCACGATCTCGGCAAACCCGGCCACCAGCACCTGCGCCACCACCAGCGCCACCGCGAACCACAGCAACCGCCGCCCCTGCTTCATCGGGGGGCCATCACGCCCGCACCCGCGGGTCGATGGCCAGGTACAGCAGGTCCACCACGAAGTTCACCACCACGAAGCCCAGCGTCACCATCAGGATCGTCGCCTGCAGCAGCGGGTAGTTGCGTTCCGCGATCGCCCCCAGGATCAGCCGGCCGAGCCCGGGGATGGCGAACACCTGCTCCACCACGATCGCGCCACCGAGCAGATACCCCGTCATGATTCCCACCGAGGTCACGAACGGAATCAACGCGTTGCGCAGCGCATGGCGATACACCACGCCGCGCTCCGGCACCCCCTTGGCCCGCGCCGTGCGGATGTAGTCCTGCCCCAGCGCATCCAGCATCGCCGAGCGCACCAGCCGCGACAGGTTGGCCAGGATCGGCAGCCCCAGCGCAAACGCCGGCAACGCCAGCCGCGTGATGTTCCCCACGGGATCAACGCTGAACGGCACGTAGCCCAGCAACTGCAACGAGGGCGCCACCGTCGCCAGCACCAGGATCATCACGATCCCCAGCCAGAAGGAGGGGATCGTCAGCCCCGCCACGGTCGCCACCCGCATCGCCGCATCGGCCCCGCCGCCGCGCCAGCGCGCCATCAGGCAGCCGGCCGGCACCGCCAGCCCCGCCCCGATCACCAGCGCCAGCACGGTCAGCTGCACGGTGGGCCACACATGCGCCGCGATCTCGCCGGCCACCGGCTTGCCGGTCCATAGCGACGTCCCAAGATCGCCCTGCAGAACCTTGGAAATCCAGCCGAAATACTGCACGTAGATCGGCTGGTCCAACCCGATCTGCGCCCGCAGCGCCGCGATCGCCGCCGGCGTCACCTCGGTGTTCGCCCCCAGCATGATCGCCACCGCGTCGCCCGGGATCAGCCGGATCATCGCGAACACGATCACCGAGACGGCCACCAGCACCACCGCCAGGTCCACCAGCCGCGCCAGCAGCAGGCGCCTAAGCATCATCCGCCTCGGCGCCGCGCCGGATCACCGCCCGGCGGTCGTATCCGCCAGCGTGGAGAGCGACCGGTTGGCGATGATCTCGAACCCGTTCACGTTCGCCCGCATCGCCGTGAACAGCTGGCCATAGGCGATGTGCATGATCGGCCCGTCGCAGGCCAGGATCGCCTGCGCCTTGTCGTACGCCGCCTTGCGCGCCGCCTGGTCCTGCAGCGTCCGCGCCCCGTCCAGCAGCCCGTCCAGCTCCGTGTTCGAGTACTTGAACACGTTGGTGGAACCGCCGGTGCGGAAGGTGCGGAAGAAATAGTCGTCCGGATCGGGGCTGCCGGCGTTGGTGCTGGCGAACATGTCGAAGTTGCTGTTGCGCCAGTCCTGGATGAACTGGCCGAGCTCCTGGTTCTTCAGCTCCACGCGGAACCCGGCCTTGTTCAGCTGCGCCTGCACCACCTGCGCCATGTCGCGAATGTCCTGCCGCGGCAGCACGTTGATGGTGATCGCCACCGGCGCGGTATGCCCGGCCTCGCGCAGCAGCGCCTGCGCCCGCGCGGGATCATGCTTGTAGCAGGCGAACTGCTCCACCGGCGTCGCCCAGTCCTTCAGCGCCGGCGAAAGCGGCCCGCCCGGCACGCCGGCCCCGAACAGCGCGGCGGCAATCACCTCCTGCCGGTTCAGCGCATAGTTCACCGCCTGGCGCACCTTCACATTGTCGAAGGGCGGCTTGGAGGTGTTCACGCCCACGAACATGTAGGCCAGCTCCAGCGTCTCCGCGAGCTTCACTCCCGGCCGGCCCTTCAGCTGCATCGCGGTCGCGGCATCGATGTTCGGCAGCATGGAATACTGCCCGCTCGAAAGCCCCACCTGCCGGGTCGCGCTCTCCGGCACGATGTTGAACTTGATCCCGTCCAGCTTCGGCGCGCCCTGGCGCCAGTAGCCGGCATGCTTCTCCAGCGCCACGAACCCGTTCGCCTGCCATTCCTTGAACTTGAACGGCCCGGTCCCGATCGGCGCGCGCTGCAGCGCCTCCTTCTCCGTCTCCATGCTGCGCGGCACGATGGCGATGGTGGCGATGGAGACCAGCAGCGGCGCCGTCGGCTCCTTCAGCTGCAGCACCACCGTATTCGCATCCGGCGCCGTCGCCGTGTCCAGCGCCGCCAGGCGCGAGGCCAGCGGCGAGGCGATGTCCTTGCTCAGCACCCGGTTGATGGTGGCCACCACGTCGGCCGCCTCCACCTTGCTGCCGTCATGGAAGGTCATCCCGGCGCGGATCTTGAACGTATAGGTCTTGCCGTCCGCCGAGACGGTCCAGCTCTCCGCGATCCCCGGCCGCACCCGCAGATCCTTGTCGATCGCGGTCAGTCCCTCGTAGATCGTCCCGTTGATCATCTGGAAGGTCGAGAACGCCGTCGCCCGGTGCGGATCCAGCCCCACCGGCGAGGCATCCACCGCCACCTCCAGCACCTGCGCCGAGGCGGATCCTGCCATCAGCACGCCAGCGAGCAACAACGCGCGGAACGAAAGACGAGCCATGGCAGCCTCCTGTGCGCCCCTGCGCCGGGGCTTCCTGTTTGGCGCGAAGCTATGGCCCTATACGAACCCTGACAAGGATTCGGGTGCTGCATGGCGTTGACCACCGCGATCGGCGTGATGAGCGGCACCTCGATGGACGCGATCGACGTCGCCCTGATCCGCACCGACGGCCACAGCACGGTCGAACCCGGCCCCACCGGCGCCTACCCCTACGCCCCCGCCCTGCGCCAGAAGCTCATCGCCTTCCTGTCCGACCCCGCCCGCGCCGAACACGACCCGCTCACCGAACTGGAAGCCGAGGTCAGCGACGCCCATGCCGGCGCCGTCCTTCTCTTCCTGGAAGACCACGATCTCCCCGCCGACGCCATCGACCTGGTCGGCATCCACGGCCAGACCGTGTTCCACAAGCCCGAGGCCCGCTTCACCCGCCAGCTCGGCTCCGGCCCGCGCATGGCCGCGATGCTCGGCATCGACGTGGTCAACCGCTTCCGCCACGCCGACGTCGCCGCGGGCGGGGAGGGCGCGCCGCTCGCCCCGCTCTACCACCAGGCGCTGGCCTCCTCGCTCCCCCAGCCGCTCATGGTCCTCAACCTCGGCGGCGTCGCCAATGTCACCTACCTCGATGGCGAGACCGTCATCGCCTTCGATACCGGCCCCGCCTCCGCCCTGCTGGACGACTTCCTGCTGAAGCGCCGCGGCCAGCCCTACGACCAGGATGGCGCGCTCGCCGCCTCCGGCACGCCCGACACCACCCTTCTCGCCCAGCTCCTCTCCCACCCCTACTTCGCCCGCCCGGCGCCGAAATCGCTCGACCGCAACGCCTTCCACGCCTGGGCCGCGGCCATCGACCGCATCAACGACGACGCCCGCGGGGCGGCCACGCTCGCCGCCTTCACCATCGCCACGGCCGCCGGCGCCACCGCCCTCGTTCCCACGCCCCCGCGTCGCTGGCTCGTCACCGGCGGCGGGCGGCACAACCGCATGCTGATGCAGGGCCTGCGCGAAACCCTCGGCGTGCCCGTCGACCCCGTGGAGGATGTCGGCTGGGACGGCGACTTCCTCGAAGCCCAGTGCTTCGCCTACCTCGCCGTCCGCTCCGTCCAGGGCCTGCCGCTCAGCCTGCCGAGCACCACCGGCGCCCCCCACAAGATGCCCGGCGGCGAGCTGTGGCGAGCTTGAACATCCTCGAGGTCGAAGGCCTCACCCTGGCCACGACGCAGGCCGCGCTGGTGGAGGATGTCGCCTTCACCCTGGCGCCGGGCGAGATGCTCGCCCTGGTCGGCGAATCCGGCTGCGGCAAGTCCGTCACCGCGCTCGCCGTCATGCGCCTGCTCGCTCCGGCCATCCGCCGCACCGCCGGCACCATCCGCTTCGACGGCACCGATCTCACCACGCTGGACGACGAGGCCATGCGCCGCCTGCGCGGCCGGCGCATCGGCATGATCTTCCAGGAGCCGATGACCAGCCTGAACCCGGTCTTCACCGTGGGCGAGCAGATCGCCGAGCCCCTGCGCCTGCACCTGAACCTCAGCCCGAAGCAGGCCCTCTCCCGCGCCGCCGAGCTGCTCGACCTCGTCGGCCTGCCCACCCCCGGGCGCCAGCTCGCCCGCTACCCGCACCAGCTCTCCGGCGGCCAGCGCCAGCGCGTCATGATCGCCATCGCGCTGGCCTGCGAGCCCCGCCTGCTGATCGCCGACGAGCCCACCACCGCGCTCGACGTCACCGTCCAGGCCCAGATCCTCGCCCTGATCGACCGCCTGCGCCGCCAGCTCTCCATGGCCTGCCTGCTCATCACCCACGACCTGGGCGTGGTCGCCGAATACTGCGACCGCGCCGCCGTCATGTATGCCGGCCGCATCGTGGAAACCGGCCCGGCCGCCGAGGTCTTCGCCACCCCGCGCCACCGCTACACCGCCGCCCTGGTCCGCACCATGCCGGCCCGCAACCCCCCGGGCGAACTCCTCCCCGCCATCCCCGGCCAGGTCCCGCCGCCAGGCAGCCGCGGCCAGGGCTGCCCCTTCCAACCCCGTTGCGACGCCCCGCTCCCAGCCTGCACCGACCGCCCCGCCCTCGCCGGCACGCCCCACCCGGCCGCCTGCTGGAACCCGGCCGCATGACTCCTCTGCTGGAAGCGCGCCACCTCACCGTCCACTACCGCACCCCCACCGGCGTGCTGCACGCGCTGGAGGATGTCAGCTTCACCCTCGCGCCGTCCGAGGTCCTCGGCATCGTCGGCGAATCCGGCTGCGGCAAGTCCACCCTCGGCCGCGCCATCCTCCGCCTCACGGAGCCCACCGCCGGCGAGATCCGCTTCCAGGGCGAGGATTTCCGCGCCCTCTCCGGTGCCGCCCTGCGCCGCGCCCGCCGCAACATGCAGATCGTCTTCCAGGACCCGTTCGGCGCGCTGAACCCCCGCCACCGCGTCGCCACCCTGATCGGCGAGCCGCTCACCATCCACGGCCTGCCCAACCGGGATGCCCGCGTCGCCGAACTGCTCGGCCTCGTCGGCCTGCCGCCGGATTCCGGCCGCCGCTACGCCCACGAATTCTCCGGCGGCCAGCGCCAGCGCATCGCCATCGCCCGCGCCCTGGCCCTCTCGCCCAAGCTTCTCGTCGCCGACGAGCCGGTCTCCGCACTCGATGTCTCCATCCAGTCGCAGATCATCAACCTCATCGCCGACCTCAAGCGCCGCCTGGGTCTGGCGATGCTGTTCATCAGCCACGACCTCTCCGTGGTGCGGCACGTCAGCCAGCGCATCGCGGTGATGTATCTCGGCCGCATCGTGGAGATCGGCCCCGCCGCCGACCTGTTCGACCACCCCGCCCACCCC
>CANHCJ010000112.1 GCA_947458025.1 Rhodospirillales bacterium
GTTCCAGCGCGCCAGGCCCGCCTGCACCCGCGCCTGCGCCCTGCGCCGCCGCGGGCTGCGCCGGCAGGGCGAGGAGCACGGTCAGCCCCGCGGCGACGAGACCGCGGCGAAGCGAGGGGGCGATCATCGGCCGGTCAGGGCAGCGCCACGGTGCGGGCCGGATCGGGCCGCCCGGCGGCGAAGTCCGAGGCGTTGCCCAGCGTGATGGCCGCGATGTCGGACAGCGACTCATGCGTCAGCCACGCGGTGTGCGGCGTGACGAGGCAGTTCTTCAGCGTCGTCAGCAGCTGCAGGGTATCGTCCTGGACCAGTTCGCCCGAGAGGTTCTCGAAGAAGATGCCGGCCTCGTCCTCGTAGACGTCGATGCCGGCGTACCACAGCGTCTCGGCCGACTTCAGCGCCGCGTACAGTGCCTTGGCATCGATCAGCGGCCCGCGCCCGGTGTTCACCAGCACCGAGCCCTTGCGGAACAGCTTCAGGCTTTCGGCATTGATCATGTGCCGCGTCTGCGGCGTGAGCGGGGCGTTCAGGATCACGATGTCCGAGCGCGCGAACAGCGCATCGCGCTCCACGTACTCCATGCCCATCGCGAGGCACTCGGCGTTCGGCGAGGGATCGGTGCCCAGCAGCCTGCAGCCGAAGCCCTTCAGGATGCGGGCTGTCGCCAGGCCGATGTTGCCGGTGCCGACGATGCCGGCGGTGCGGCCGTGCAGCGTGAAGCCGACGATGTGGTCCATCGAGAAGTTGCCGTTGCGCACCCGGTTGTATTGGTGGTGCAGGTGGCGCACCAGCGACAGGACCATGCCCACCGTGGCCTCGGCGATCGACTCGGGCGAGTAGGCCGGCACGCGCATCACCGTCATGCCATGGGCCTTGGCGGCGGCGAGATCGACCTGGTTGAACCCGGCGGAACGGCACAGGATCAGCCGCACGCCACCCTTCGCCAGCGTGTCGATCACGGCCGCATTGCAGGTGTCGTTCACGAAGATGCACACCGCATCGTGGCCGTTTGCGAGGCTCGCGGTGCGCTCGTTCAGCGCCTCGGGGAACCAGGTGATGCCGTGTCCATGCGCCTTGTTCACCTCCTCGAAGCCGGGCTTCTCGTAGGCCTTGGCGTAGAAAATCGCGATCTTCATGTGCAAGCCTTTCAGGTGGCGGGCGCGGCCGCCCGGCGCCGCCGCTCGGCGCCGACGACGACCCAGGCCCGGATGCCAAGCACGGCGAGGAAGCCCCACAGCAGCGCCCAGGGCGGCGCCACGCCACCCATGCGCAGCAGCGCCAGGAGAAGGCAGCCGGCGAACAGCGCTTCCAGCATCCACACGCCCGGGCGCAGCACGCCCGGGAACTCGTTGATCACCACGTCGCGCAGGATGCCGCCGAAGGCCGCGCTCATGGCGCCCAGCGACGCGCAGAGGATCAGCAGATGTGCCGCCGAGATGAGGGAGCCGTCGCCGGGGCCCATGATGTTGAACGTCTTGGCGGCGCCGAGTGCGCCCAGCGAGGCCAGCGCGATCGCTTCGGCGCTCTCCTTGATCAGCACGTCACGCTTGCCGATAGCGTCGCGCAGCGCCTGCAGGTTGGCATAGGCCATCGAGACGGCGAAGATGGCCACCAGGTAGAACGGGAAGGCCGCCCAGAAGAACGGCAACGCCTTCGGGCCGAGCAGCAGGTCGCGCACGGTTCCGCCACCCAGGGCGGTGAGCGCGGCGCAGAGGAAGATGCCGAGCGCGGAAAGGTTCTTGCCCTTCGCCACGATCATGGCGTTGATCGCGAAGGAAAGGATGCCGAGCGTCTCGATGGCGATGAACCATTCGGGTCCCGATCGCATGGTGCGGCCCTACTCCAGTTCCTGGCTGCCGCCGCCGCTCACGGTCAGCACCTGGCCGCTGATCCAGGCGGCAGCCGGCGAGGCGAGAAAGACGACCGCGTTGGCGATATCCTCCGGCACCCCCAGGCGGCCGAGCGGGGTGTGGCGCAGCATCTGCTGTTCGATCTCGGGCGTCAGAACACGGGCCAGGGCCGCGGTTCGGATGGCGCCGGGCGCCACGGCGTTGACACGGATGCCCATGGGGCCGAGGTCGAAGGCCAGGTTGCGGGTCAGGTGGTTCACGGCCGCCTTTGACGATCCGTACGAGGCCATGCGCCGGTTCGTGTTTTCGCCGGCCATGGAGGAGATGTTCACGATCGCCCCGCCGCCCGCGGCCTGCATGTGGGGCGCGCAGAGCTGGCTGAGGCGGAAGCCCGCGAAGACGTTCAGCCGGTAGGCCCATTCGAAGTCGGCCATCGGCATGTCGAACGGCTTTGGGCCACCGCCACCGGCGTTGTTCACCAGCACGGTGATCCTGCCGAAGACGCGGATCGCGGCATCCACCAGCCGGGCGAGCTCGCCCTCGTCGGTTACATTGCAGCCCATGCTCCCGGCCCGGCCGCCGGCAGCTCGGATCCGCTCCGCGGTTTCGGCTGCCGCCTCGGGCTTCAGGTCGCTCACCATCACGGCTGCACCGGCGCCGGCCAAGGCCTCCGCCGAGGCCCGGCCAATCCCGGCACCGGCCGCCGTAACGATGGCGACATCGGTGGTCATGACGATGTTCATGAGATTTCAACACCCGCTTCCAGGGCATCGGGTGTGGCATCGGGGTCTGGAGCATCACAAGGCGATGGGTGCTCAGAATGAGCAAAGGTGCCGAGCGAATGCTCTCGATCCTGTCAGCGCCTGTGCTCCTCCGTCTGGGGCTGCGGGGCGCCGAGGAGCGCGGCTGCGTCTGGCCTCACATGGAGCGAGTGGTGGGCCCCGATCCAAGGGCCCGCTTGACTGCCGATTGACAGCGGGGCGCCTGACCGGATGCAGTGTTCGTCGATATCGAACTCCGCGCAGGAAGTTCGTTGCTCGAATTATGCAGCAGTCGTCTCACGGAGTGCTGCCCAGAGGCCGGCTTTGGCGAGGATCAGCGCGAGCATCCGAGCCTGGAGCGCATCTGAACTGAGGAACTGCGCGATCATCGACTGATGGGCTGTGTCGCCGTCCATGACTGCCTTCATCATCCTGTCGTGCAGCGCCGGAGAGGTCGCGAACTGAGCTTGGCCGGTGACAGCCACCGGTTCGCGCAGTGTCTCGGACGCCAGCATCTTCGCCCGCAGGCCCTCACCCCGGCCCTCCCCACAAGGGGAGGGTGACGTGCAAGGGGCGACTGCTACTCGGCGGCCTTCACCACGTCGAAGAAGCGGTTCTTCAGGCCCTTCTGGTTTTCGTAGATGCTGCCTTGCTTGTCGGCGCCGGGGAGGGGCATGCGGACGGGGACGTTGGTGAGGCGGGGGGTGATGGTGGGGGTGCCGCAGCACATCAGGCTGTCGAACTCGGCGAGGTCCTTGACCGGGTTGACGATGGGCCAGGCGTCGGCGGTGCGGAACTGGAAGAGGAGGAGGCGGCGGTCCTTGTTGGAGGTGTTGACGGCGCTGCCGTGGACGGCGCGGACGTGGTGGATGGTGATGCTGCCGGCGGGGCCGGTGAGGGGGAGCGCCTTGGTGTAGTCCACCTCGGCCTTGGTGGGGTCCATGGCGCCGCAGAACTTGCCTTCGAAATGGTGGTCGAAGACGGTGGGGGCCTTGTGGCTGCCGGGGATGATCATGAGGGGGCCGTTGGCCAGCTCCATGTCGTCCATCATGATGCCGACGGCGGCGAGGTCGTCATTCGTGTGGGGGTAGAAGGCCCAGTCCTGGTGCCATTCGACGGCGGCGCCGAAGCCGGCGGACTTCAGGTTCAGCTTGGCGGTGTCGAAGCGGATGTCGGGGCCCCAGAGGTCGCGCAGGGCGGCGAGGATGCGGGGGTGGCGGACGAGGTCGCCATAGGCCGGGTCGACGATGTGCGGCTGCTTGATGCGGCGCACGCGGGGCTGGGCCTGGGTGTGGGTGTCCTCGAGGTCGTAGATGTCGGTGTGGGTGGTCAGCGCGCGGGACTTCTCCACCATCTCGTCGGTGACGCGGCGCAGGCGCTGGACTTCCTGCGGCGAGAGGACGTTCTGGACGACGATGGCGCCGACCTCGTTGTATTCGTCGATCTGCGCCTGGGTGAGGATCTCGGGCATTTCGGTTCACTCCCGCTTGTTGGTGGGAGTGTAGCGGGGATGCCGTTTGCGGTCACGCGGGGGTTGGAAGACCAATCAAGAGCCCCCCTCCGGCTCCCCCCGCCTTCGGCGAGGGGAGAGAGACGAGGCTAGAGGTGGTGCCAGGGCTTGCGGTCGGCTTCGAACTGGGCCTGGGCGCGGGTGATGCCGATGTCGGACAGCATGTGGTCGTCGAGCACGCGCAGGTTGCGGCGGGAGGCTTCCTCGCGCAGGGCCTGGGCGTAGGCGCGGCGGAAGCGGCGCCAGGCGAGCTTGAGGGTCGCCTTGAGGTGCGGGGCGGCGAGGAGGTGGCCGCGGGAGATCGGGGCGGGGGAGAGATGTGCCGACATGGCGGGGGTCCCTTTCCTGTTGTGTCGACCCCGGCAATTTGCTCGCAGGTGCACAATAAGGGAAACGAATTGCGTTGATGGGTAAAATCAAGGATGTTGATGGGCATGAGCATGCCCGCACCGACCCTGACCCATGGACCCCTGCCGGCGGGGCTGGACCCCGACCTGTTGCGCAGCTTCGTGTTCATTGCCGAGGAGGGCAGCTTCTCGCGCGCGGCGGAGCGGGTGGGGCGGACGCAGTCGGCGGTGTCGATGCAGGTGCAGCGACTGGAGGGGCAGCTGGGGCGGCGGCTGTTCGACCGCGGGCGGGGCGGCCAGGTGGGGCTGACGCGGCATGGGGCGATGCTGCTGGAGCGGGCGCGCGAGCTGCTGCGGCTGAATGACGAGATCTGGGCGAGTTTCCGCACGCCGGTGGTGCAGGGGCGGGTGCGGCTGGGTTCGCCGGACGACTATGCGCTGCGCTATCTGCCGCCGGTGCTGAAGAGCTTCGCGGACACGCATCCGGGGATCGAGGTGGCGGTGGAGTGCCTGCCTTCGGTGGAGTTGTTGCCGAAGCTGCGGGCGGGGGAGCTGGATCTTTCGCTGCTGTCGGAGGGCGAGGAGATCGGGGCCTGGCCCTCGATCGAGCTGTGGCGGGGCAAGCTGCGCTGGATCACCTCGGAGCGGTATTCGCCGCATCGGCTGGACCCGCTGCCGTTGGCGCTTTCGCGGACGAGCTGTTCCTGGGGGAAGGCGGCGGTGGAGGCGCTGGAGGCGGCGGGGCGGCGGTATCGGGTGGCGTATACCTCGGCCAGCCAGATGGGCACGCATGCGCCGGTGATGGCGGGGCTGGCGGTGACGGTTTCGACCATCTCCTGGGTGCCCGAGGGGCTGCGGGTGGTGCGGCGCGAGGAGGGGCTGCCGGATTTGCCGGATTTCGGCATCCGGCTGGCGCGCGGGCGGGATGCACAGCAGCCGGTGACCGACGTGCTGGCGCGGCACATCACCGATACGTTCAGGGGCGAGATGCGCAGGATGGACCGGGCCGCCTGAGCGGCGGCCCGGCCCTGGGCTTCAGCGCTTCTGGATGTTCCAGAACACCGGCACCGTGGTGGGGACGACGCCGGTGAGGCTGGTGCGGTAGGCCACCGGGGCGAAGAACTGGCCGAGCGGGACGATGGGGACGAGCTGTTCGGCCTGGGCCTGGATCTTTTCCACGATGGCGGCGCGCTGGGCGGGGTTGGTCTCGAACATCCACTGTTCCTTCAGCGCCTCCAGCTGCTTGTCGCAGGCCCAGCCGGCGTAGCCGCCATCGGTGCAGTCGGCGCTGAGGATGAAGCTGGCGACGGGGTTGTCCAGCTCGGCGCCGAAGGACCACATCGGGAACATGTTCCAGCCGCCCTGGGCGGCGGGGCCGCGGTTGGCGCGGCGGGCGATCATGGCGCCGAAATCGGAGAGCAGGAGATCGACCTTGAGGCCGGCCTGGCGCATGCGCTCGGTGGCGAGGATGGCGAAGTTCTTGATCACCTCGTTGTCGCCTGGGGCGATGAAGGCGATGGTGGCGCCGTCGTAGCCGGCCTTCTGGAAGAGGGCGCGGGCCTCGGCGGGGTTGGGCTTCTTGAGCCAGTCGCCGGTCTGCTTCGCTTCGTTGGCGCCGCCGCAGGCGGTGAAGCTGTGGCAGGTGCGCCAGAATTCCGCGTCGCCGCCGCTGGTGGCGGCCATGAAGTCCGGCTGGTCCATCAGCAGGGCCAGGGCGCGGCGGGCCTCCGGCTTGTCGAAGGGGGGCTGGGTGAGGTTGAAGCGCAGGAAGCCCATGGCGCCCTGGCGGCTGTGGACGGCGACCTTGATGTCGTTGCGCTTACGCAGCAGGGGGACGAGGTCCATCGGCGGTGATTCGTAGTAGTCCAGCTCGTTGTTCTGCAGGGCGGCGACCGCGGTGCCGCTGTCGGGCATGATGAGCCATTCCACGCGGTCGACGCGCGGGGTGCGGCCGCCGGCGAAGTTGGAGGGCGGCTCCGCGCGGGGGCGGTAGGCGGGGTTGCGGTCGTAGACCAGCTTGTGGCCGGGGCGGTACTCCGAGGCGACCCAGCGGAACGGGCCGGAGCCGACGATCTCCTTCACCGCGGTGGTGGCCTCCGTCTCCGCTTCCTTCGCGCGCATGATGAAGAGGGCGGCGCCGGTGGGCTTGGCCAGGCCCTCGATGAGCAGCGGGGTGGGGCGGGGCAGGGTGAGGCGGAAGGTGGCGGCGTCGACCTGCTCCATCCTGAGGCCCATGGCGACGAGGCGGCGGCCGGTGGTGTCGCGCTTGGCCCAGCGGGCGATGGAGGCGATGGCGTCGGCGCTGGTGACGGGCGATCCGTCGTGGAAGGCCAGGCCCGGGCGCAGGGTGAGGGTGGTGACGGTGCCGTCGGCGCTGGTTTCCACCTTGTCGACCATCTGCGGCTGCGGGCGGAAGTTTTCATCGAGGGCGAAGAGGTTGTCGTAGACGAGGTAGGCGTGCTCGTGGGTGACGGCGAGCCAGTTCACCACGGGATCGAGCACGCGCGGCTCGGCGGAGGCGGAGTAGCGCAGGACGGAGGGCTGGGCCTGGGCGGGAGCGGGGGCGGCCAGGGGGGCGGCAAGGGCGAGGCCCGCGCCAGCGAGGCCGGTGAGGAGGAGGCGGCGGAGCATGGCGGTTCCTGTCTGTTCTGGGTGTCAGGTGGTGGGGGCGAAGTCGATCGCGGTGCTGAAGGCCGGGTCGGCGTGGCGCTGCCAGTAGATGTCGGTGAGGCGGGTGGTGAGCGGGCCGGGCCTGCCGGTGCCGACCGGCCGGCCGTCGAAATTCGTGACCGGGGCGATGCCGCCGGCGGTGGAGCTGATGAAGATCTCGTCGGCCTCGGCCAGCTCCTCGGCGCGGATGCGGCGGATTTCGCATGTCACCTGCAAGTCGGCGGCGATTTCCGTGACGGTGCGGCGGGTGATGCCTTCGAACATGTTGTGGTTCGGCGTGGCGAGGACGCCGTTTTTCACCAGGAAGACGTTGAAGCCGGGGCCCTCGGTGACGGCGCCGTCGGCGGTGGGCAGGACGGTGACCTCGGCGCCGCGGTCGAAGGCCTCGAACAAGCTCATCGTGAGGTCGAGCCAGTGGAAGTTCTTGATGCGCTGGTCGAGCGCGGCGGAGGCGATGCGCTGGGTGTGGGCGAGGATCATCTTCAGCCCGGTTTGCTGCTGCGCCTCGGTGGCGATGCGCACGAAGGGCTGGGCGTAGGCGTAGAGGCGGTTGCGGCTCATGCGCGGGTCGCGCGAGCCGGGATGGGGCATGCCGCGGGTGCAGATGAGCATGAGGAAGGCGTCGCGCAGGCCCTGGCGGCGGGTGCATTCGATGAGGATTTCGGCGATCTCCGCATCGGTGTGCGGCAGGCTCATGCGCAGGCCGGCGATGGAGGCGCGGAAGCGGGCGATGTGGTCGGTGAGGCGGAAGATGCGGCCCTGCCAGACATGGATCGCATCGTAGGTGACGTCGGAGCGCAGGAAGCCGCGCTCGACGATGGGGATGGAGGCGTCGGCGAGCGGCATGTAGGTGCCGTCGACATAGGCATGGCCCTGCACGGCTGCGCGTTCGGCGGCGCGGGCGGCCTCGTAGGCGGCGCGGGCTTCGGTGATGGGGGCGTCGTTCATCCCAGGCTCTCCCTGCCGTCGAAGCCGGCGATGGCGCTGGCCACGCAGCGTCCGATGGTGTCCACGTTGTAGCCGCCCTCCTGCACCAGCACGGTGGGCAGGCCGAGGGCGCGCAGGCGGGCGCCGATGCGGCGGAAGCCCTCGTAGGTGATCTTGAGCCCGTCGGTGGGGTCGTCCTCGTGGCCGTCGACGCCCAGCGAGACGACGAGGGCATCGGGGCCGAAGGCGGCGATGCGGGCGCAGGCTTCCTCCAGCGCGTCGAGCACCACGGGGTCCCCGGAATGGGCGGGCAGGGGGAGGTTGAGGTTGTAGCCGAGGCCGGCGCCCTCGCCGCGCTCGTTGGCGTAGCCGGCGAAGAAAGGGTGGTAGTCGGTGGGGTCGCGGTGGAGGGAGACGAAGAGGACATCGTTGCGGGCGTAGAAGATGCCCTGGGTGCCGTTGCCATGGTGGACGTCGAAATCGACCAGGGCGATGCGGCCGAGTTTGCGGCGCAGGTGCTGGGCGGCGATGGCGGCGTTGTTGAGGAAGCACTGGCCGCCGCCCATGTCGGTGTAGGCGTGGTGGCCGGAGGGGCGGCAGAGGGCGTAGATCATGCGTTCGCCGGCGAGCACGCGCTCGGCGGCCTCCACGGCGAGGTTGGCGGCGGCGATGGCGGCCTGGAAGCTGTGCTCGCCGAGCGGCACCCAGAGGTCGTGCATGTGGTAGCCGGCCTGGCCGATGACGGATTTGGGGTAGCCGTGGTTCAGGCCGCGGACGGGGAAGACGTAGGGGTAGACCTCCTCGCCGGCGTTGGGGATCTTGCGCCATTCGGCCCAGGCGGTTTCGAGGAAGCGGAGATATTCCGGGGTGTGGATGGCGGCGATGGGGGCCATGCCGTGCCAGGGGGCCTCGTGGGCGTCGTGGCCGTCGGCCTGGAGGGCGGCGAGCACGTTGTCGGCGCGGGCCGGGGTGTCGCGGCCGATGACGAAGCGGCCGTGGCGCATGAAGTTCTTGACGTGGTGGCGGCGCTGGAGCGGGGAGTGGAGGACCTGCATGGCGCGCTACCCTAAGCCGGGGAAATTCGAGATTTATGGACGGTAGGGGCGTGATGGGGCTGGAAGCAAGCAAATTTTACCGACGATATTCGACTTGTGGTCGGTGGCAGGGGCGATAAGCTGGCGGTGATCGGGAAGGGAGGCAGCGTGGCCGGGGAACGGAAGGCACCGCAGCGGCAGGCGCGCGGGCGGGTGCGGATCGAGGCCATCCTGGAGGCCGCGGACCGGGTGGTGGCGCGGCAGGCGAGCACGGCGGTGAGCCTGCAGGAGGTGGCGCAGGAGGCGGGGCTGCCGGTGGCCTCCGTGTACCACTACTTCGCCACGCCGCAGGCGCTGCTGATCGCGTTGGCGCAGCGCTACCTGCTGGCGCTGGAGGACCTGGCGGCGCGGCCGCTGGCGCATGACGCGCTGGCGGAGTGGGCCGATATCGCGCGCTTTCATGCCGTGCAGGCGATTGCGTTCTACAACGCCCATCCGGTGGCGATGCGGCTGCTGTTCGGGCCGGAGAGCGGGGGGGCGATCCGCGCCGCGGACCAGGAGAGCGCGTTGCGGGTGGCGCGGATCTACTGCCGCAAGCTGGTGCAGCATTTCGCGGTGGAGGCGGGGCCGGCGCTGGAGGAGGCCTTCGCGATCGCGGTGACGGTTTCGGATGCGATCTGGTCGCTGTCCTTCGCGCGGCATGGGCGCATCGAGCGCGCGCTGGCGGAGGAGGCGATGCGGGCGCGGCTGGCCTATCTGCGGCTGTATGTGGGCGCGTTCGTGGCCAAGCGCGACGTGCCGCTGGAGCCGGGTCAGCCCTGAAGGAAGGCGGGGGTGAGGTCGACCAGGGCGGGGGTGACGCCGTGGTGGGTGAGGAAGCGGGCGAGGTCTGCCGGCGGCATTTGCAGCGTGGCGGTGTTGACCAGCGGGTGGACGAGCAGGGTCTCCGCCTGCATCAGCGGGGCGTGGATGACGAGGCGGACCTGGTGCTGCGTGTCGTTCATCATGGCCAGCGGGGTGACGGAGCCGGGCTCCACGCCGAGGATGGCGCGCAGGTCGTCGGCG
Source organism: Rhodospirillales bacterium (assembly GCA_947458025.1). Classification (GTDB taxonomy): domain Bacteria; phylum Pseudomonadota; class Alphaproteobacteria; order Acetobacterales; family Acetobacteraceae; genus CAMDGX01. The sequence goes on from CANHCJ010000112.1 coordinate 10,165, forward strand.
GAGCCGAAGGAGATGCGCTTGCTGCCGATGAGCGGGGCCATCGCCTTGGTGTCCATGCGCGGGTCGCCGGGGACGACGACGAGCCAGTACTGCTTTCCCGCGTCCTTGATGAAGAGGTTCTTGACCTGGGCGCCGGGGAGTTGGTCCCAGATGGCGTGGGCGTCTTCCACGGTGGCGAGCGGGGGGTGCTCGTGGCAGGTGGGGGCGAGGTTGAGGGCGGCGAGGGTTTCGGCGAGGGCGGTGGGGATGGACATGCGGGGCCGCGGCGGTTGGGGGGAGGCCGGGCTGTAGCGGGGCGGCGGCGGGGGTGCAACCGCTCAGGCTGCCGAATGGCCTTGGGATTCGAGCAGGGCGTAGCCGTGCAGGGTGACGGTGGCGCGGCCGGGGGCGGCGAAGGGGAGGAGGGCGTCGCCGTTGGTCCAGCGCCAGAGGACGCCGTTGGTCTCCTCGATCCGGTGCCAGCCCTCGCCGAGATCGGGGCGGGCGAGGTCGAGCGCGGTCTTGCGGCCGGCGTGTTCGAGGGTGGCGGCGCGCAGGCGGATGCCGAGGCAGCGGATGTCGGCGCGGCCGAAGGCCTCGGCGGGGGAGGCGGCGGGAGAGCGCAGGCGCAGGGTGGCGGTGCCGGCGGGGATGGCGAAGCGCCAGGTGCCGGGCGGGGAGGCGGGGTCGGGGA
>CANHCJ010000113.1 GCA_947458025.1 Rhodospirillales bacterium
AGGGCACCACGTTCTGGATGCAGGGCAGCGGCACGACGCAGCGCACGACGAACGGGCCGGCCGGGACGCCGGGGCATACGGTGCTGGGCGGCGGGGCGACGGTGGGCGTGGATGCGCCGGTGCTGCCGGGGCTGCGGCTGGGCGTGGCGGTGGGCGTGGCGCACCAGGTGGTGCGGGCCGGCAATGGCGCGCAGCATAAGGGCGAGGTGGGGCACGTGACGGCCTATGGCAGCTACACGCTGGGCATGGGCTTCATCGATGCGCAGGCGAGCGTGATGGGCGCGCAGGGCAAGGCGTCGCGGCCGCTGGCGCTGTATGGCGCCACGGCGCAGGGCGAGACCGGCAGCCTGGGGGCTGGCGGGCAGGTGAAGGGCGGGGTGCGCCTGGACCTGGGCGGCTGGCAGGTGGAGCCGAGCGTGGCGTTCTCGGCGCTGCGGCTGCACCAGGGCGGGCTTGACGAGTACGGCGCCGGCGCGGTGGGGGCGAACATCGCCCGCGGCGAGCTGACCAGCCTGCAGACGCTGGTGGGGGTGCGGGCGGACCGCGGCTTCGCGCTGGGCGAGGGGCTGCGGCTGGTGGGCTCGGTGAGTGCCGCCTGGGCGCATGAGATGGGCGACGAGCGGGCGCGGGTGTCTGGCCGGATTTCGGGCCTGCCGGCGGCCGGGTTCGCGCTGATGAACGCGGGCGGCGGGCGCGATGCGCTGGTGGCCTCGGCGCAGGCGGTGCTGGAGACGCAGTCGCCGCTGAAGCTGTTCGTGGCCTATTCGAACACGACCTCCACCCGGACCTTGGGGCAGGCGGTGACGGCGGGGCTGCGGTACAGCTGGTGATGGCCTGACGGCCCCCTGGGGCGGAGATCCGGGCCGGTTGCCGCCTTCGCGGGGGGCAGCCGGCCCGGGCTTCGTTCGGGCCTCAGTCGTCCGGCATGGGGGCGGGGCGGCGGAGGCGGAGGCGGCGGATGCGGCGGACGTCGGCTTCGAGGATGCGGAACTCGATGCCGCTGGGGTGGCCGATCACCTCGCTGCGGGTGGGGACGCGGCCGGCGAGCGTCATGACCAGGCCGCCGATGGTGTCGATGTCGGCGTTGCGTTCGTCATCGGTGAGGACGGGGCCGAGGCGCTGCTCGAAATCGGCGACGGGGAGGCGGGCGTCGATGTCGATCGTGCCGTCTGGCCGTTCGATCCACATCTGGCCCTCGGGCTCGTCGTGCTCGTCGCTGATGTCGCCGACGATCTCCTCGACGAGGTCCTCGATGGTGACGAGGCCGTCGATGCCGCCGTATTCGTCCACCACCAGGGCGAGGTGCATGCGGGCGTTGCGCATCTGCAGCAGCAGGTCGAGCACCGGGATCTGCGGGGCGACCAGCAGCGGGCGGCGGACGATCTTTTCGAGGTTGAAGGCGTCGGCGCGGCCGACATAGGCGAAGACGTCCTTGATGTGGACCATGCCGACGATGTCGTCGAGCGATTCGCGGTAGACCGGCAGGCGGGAATGGCCGTCGGAGCGGATCAGGGCCAGGGCTTCGTCCAGCGAGACATCCACGCGCATGGCGACGATGTCCGCGCGCGGGACCATGACGTCGTCGGCCTGCTTGCCGCGCAGGCGCAGGACGTTGGCGATGAGGGCCTGTTCGTGCGGGTCGATCTCCGGCGCGCCGTTGTGGCCGGCCTGGTTGCCGGCGGCTTCCTGGACCAGCTCGGCGATGGATTCGCGGACGCTGGGCTCTGCCTTGCCGCGCAGGCGGGCGCGGATGCGGTCGAACATGGAGTTGCGCGAGGCGCTCATGGCCGTGTGCCCCCGAACTTCCCCATGGCGTGCTTCCAGGGGTTGGGGCGGCGCAGGCGGGCGAGGGCGCGGGATTCGGCCATTTCCATGCGGCGGGCCTGGCCGGCGGCGCCGTGGTCGTGGCCGGCGAGGTGGAGCATGCCGTGGACGACGAGATGGGCGAGGTGGTCGGCGGGGCGGCGGCCCGCGGCCTCGGCCTCGCGGCGGATGGTGCCCAGGGCGAGCACGATCTCGCCCGGCAGGCCCGGGGCCGCGGGTTCGAAGGTGAGGACGTTGGTGGGCTTGTTGCGGTCGCGGTGGCGGGCGTTGAGCCGCTTCACCTGCGTATCGTTCGCCAGCACGATGGTGGCGGCGCCGCCGGTGGCGCACGCGGCCTGGCGGGCGATGGACTCGGGGCGGGCGACGAGGCGTCGCCAGGCCGGTTCCGCGATGATGACCTCGATCTCGACAGGAGGGACGAGGGGGAGCCCCGCTTGCGCGGGGCTGCGACTAGGGGAGGGGTCCATTTACTTTCCTGTTGGGCCGCTGGCAGCGGCCGGGCCTGTTGGGCCGGTCGCGTCCGGGGCGGGCGCGGCACGGCGGCGGCGGGCGGTTTCGCCTTCGGCGGCGGTGCGCTGGTCGTAGGCCTCGACGATGCGCGCGACCAGGGGGTGGCGGACGACGTCGCGCTTGTCGAAGCGGGCAATCGCGATGCCGGGCACGCCTTCCACGGTTTCCAGCGCGTCGCGCATGCCGGAGCGGGTGCCGGCGGGGAGGTCGACCTGGGAGAGGTCGCCGGCGATGACCATGCGGGTGCCCTCGCCCATGCGGGTGAGGAACATCTTCATCTGCACCGGGGTGGTGTTCTGCGCCTCATCGAGGATGACGAAGGCGTGGGCCAGGGTGCGGCCGCGCATGAAGGCGAGCGGGGCGACCTCGATCTCCCCGGTGGCCATGCGGCGGGTGACCTGGTCGCCGGGCATCATGTCGTGCAGCGCGTCGTAGAGCGGGCGCAGGTAGGGGTCGACCTTTTCCTTGAGGTCGCCGGGCAGGAAGCCGAGGCGTTCGCCGGCCTCCACCGCCGGGCGGGAGAGGACGATGCGGTCGACCTTGCCGGCGGTGAGCATGGCCACGGCCTGGGCGACGGCGAGGTAGGTCTTGCCGGTGCCGGCGGGGCCGAGGGCGAAGACCATCTCGTGGCGGGCGAGCAGGTCCATGTAGGCGGCCTGGCCGGGGGAGCGCGGGCCGATGGCGCCGCGCTTGGTGCGGATGGCGGGCAGGTCCGACAGTGGCAGGCGCGGGTCCTCGATCTCGGCGAGGCGGATGGCGGCATCGACCTCGCTGGGGCCGACGGCCTCGCCGCGCTGGAGCTTGGTGTAGAGGCCGTTGATGGCGCCCTGGGCGGCTTCCACCCGGGCGGCGTCGCCGGAGACGGCGAGGCGGTTGCCGCGGCAGGCCAGGCGCACGCCGAGCCCCTGTTCCAGGCGCACCAGGTGCCGGTCGTGGTCGCCGAGCAGCAGCGACAGCAGCGTGTTGTCGGCGAACTGGAGGGTGACGGCGGCCTGGGCGGGGGCCTGCGGGGCGCGCGGGGACGCGGGCAGGCCGGACAGGTTGGTGGCGCTCAAGCGGGGGTTCGCTCCTGGGTTGGGGTGTGGGCGGCTTCGGCGAGGGTTCCGGAGAGGGAATTGGTGTGGGCGGTGGCGAGTTTCACCCTGGTTTCGGTGCCGATCAGGGTTTCGGGGCCGATGACGTGCACGGGCTGGAGCCAGGGCGAGCGGCCGACGATCTGGCCCGGGTGGCGGCCGTGCCCGGTGAACAGGACCGGGACGGTGCGGCCGACGCAATCGGCGTTGAAGGCGGATTGCTGCTCGCGCAGCAGGGCCTGGAGCTCCTGCAGGCGGGCATCGGCCACGGCTTCGGGCACCTGGTGCGGGGCGCCGGCGGCGGGGGTGCCGGGGCGGGGGGAATACTTGAAGCTGAAGGCGCTGGCGAAGCCGACGTCGCGGATGAGCTGCATCGTGGCCTGGAAGTCCGCGTCGGTCTCGCCGGGGTGGCCGACGATGAAATCGGACGACAGCGCGATGTCCGGCCGTGCGGCGCGCAGGCGGGCGATGATGGCGCGGTACTCGTCGGCCGTGTGCTTGCGGTTCATGGCGGCGAGGATGCGATCGGAGCCCGACTGCACGGGCAGGTGCAGGTAGGGCATCACCTGGGGGATGTCGCGATGGGCGTCGATCAGCTCCTGGTCCATGTCGCGCGGGTGCGAGGTGGTGTAGCGCAGGCGCCAGAGGCCGGGGATGTCGGCGAGTTCGCGCATCAGCCAGCCGAGGGTGCGCGGCGCGCCATCGGGCCCGGCGCCGTGCCAGGCGTTGACGTTCTGGCCGAGCAGGGTGATCTCGCGCGCGCCGGCGGCGACGAGGCGGCGTGCCTCGGCGAGCACGGCGGCGGCGGGGCGGCTGGCCTCGGCGCCGCGGGTGTAGGGGACGACGCAGAAGGAGCAGAACTTGTCGCAGCCTTCCTGGATGGTGAGGAAGGCGGTGAGGCCCTGGGGGGCGGCGGCTTCCGGCAGGAAATCGAATTTCTGCTCGGCGGGGAAATCGGTTTCGATCACGGCGCCGGCGGCGCGGCTGGCCTGGGCGACCATTTCCGGCAGGCGGTGGTAGGTTTGCGGGCCGAGGACGATATCGACATAGGGGGCGCGGGCGAGGATTTCGGCGCCCTCGGCCTGGGCGACGCAGCCGGCGACGGCGAGGATGGTGCGCTGGCCGGCCTCGGCGCGCGCCTGCTTCACGAGGCGCAGGCGGCCGAGTTCGGAGAAGACCTTCTCGGCGGCCTTGTCGCGGATGTGGCAGGTGTTGAGGATGATCATGTCGGCATCGTCCGGCCGGTCCGCCGGGCCGTAGCCGAGCGGGGCCAGGACATCGGCCATGCGGCCGCTGTCGTACACGTTCATCTGGCAGCCCCACGTGATCATGTGGAGGCGCTTGGTGTTGCTCATCAACGCACCCTCTCGCACGGCCGGGTGCGGGTCCGGCCGAAAAGCGGAGGAATGGGGGTCGCGGGGCGACAGGTCAAGCGCAAGGCTGGGGGGGCACTCCCGGTCAACGCTTGCAGTTTCGCCGGCGGGGGTGGCGCCGTGTCAAGGATTTCGCGCCGGGAGGGCTAGGCAAGGGCGGGTTCCGCGGCGGCCTCGCCTGGGCGGGAAGCGGCGGGGGCGGGGCGGTTCTGGCGCAGGAGGGCGGCGCCGTCGGCGCTGGCCTGCCAGACCGCCTGGGTGAGGGCCTTGCGGTTGGGGAAGTCGCGCGGGTCGAGCGGCGGGTGCAGCAGCAGGCTGGCGCGCATGCCGCCGTGCTGGGCGAGCTGCCAGTAGTGCGGCGCGATCTCCATGTCGCCGTACCAGGCGAAGATCGGGCGGGCGGCGCGGCCGACGGGCAGGCCGGCGAGGCGGTCGTAGACCAGGGAGACGGGCTGGACGATGGGCGGGCGGCCATCGGGCGTGGCGGGAAGCTCGGCGATGGAGAGGAAGGCGGAGCGGAACGGGAGCACGCGGGCGCCATCCGACGTGGTGCCCTCCGGGAAGAGGATCAGGCTGTCGCCGGCGGCGAGGCGGGCGCGCATCTCGTCACGCTCGCGGGCCGTGCTGGTGCGGGCGCGGCGGACATAGACGGTGCGGCCGAGGCGGGCGATCCAGCCGATGAGGGGCCAGCCGGCGACCTCCTCCTTGGCGATGAAGGCGGCGTCGAGCCGGGCGCCGAGGGCGAGGATGTCGAGCCAGGAGGAGTGGTTGGAGACGTAGACGACGGGGCGGCCATCGGCGGTGGTGTGGGCGGGGGTGCCGACGACGCGCAGGCGCAGGCCGAGGATGGCGCACATGCCGCGCCAGTAGAGGCGCGGGACATGCAGGCTGGCGCGGCCGGGCAGGAGCATGGCGATGAGCTGGGCGATGCCGCACACCAGGGTCCAGGGCAGGACGAGGAGGAGGCACCAGACCGGGCGCAGGCGGCGCAGCAGCTTGCGGCGCGGCGGCAGGACCCAGGACGCGGCTTCCGCCTCCGCCGCGCTGGGGTCGGCTGGGGGCGGGCGGCCGAAGGGGAGACGGCGGGGCTTCTGCGTCATTGGCCGCCCGCATACGCCTTGGCGCAGGGCGCCACAATGGCGGGGGGGTGACACTTCGTTGAAGCTTCCGTGCGGTGCCCCGCGATCGCCGCAAACCCGCCCTATGGCCGCGACACGCGATGCGGATGTAAGGAGGGTTATGGCGACGCGGCGCGCATTGGTGCGGATCGGGCTGAACGCGGGGCTGGACGGGCTGCTGGCCGCCGGCGCGTATCTGCTTGCGCGCTGGCTGGTGGGGGCCGAGGACGTGCTGGGGCCGTGGTGGGCGCTGCCCTGGGCGGCGGCGGCGCTGCTGCTGGCGGGCGTGCCGTTCCGGCTTTCGGTGCAGTACTGGCGCTTTGCCGGCACGCAGGACCTGCTGGCGCTGGCCGCGGCCTCCGTGGCGGCGGCGGCGGTATTCCCGGTGGGGCTGCGCGAGGGCGGGGCTGCGCTGCCCGGGCCGAGCTTTCCGGTGGCGCATGCGCTGGCGCTGATCGTGCTGCTGGCGGCGCCGCGCCTGGCCTATCGCCTGTCGCAGGAGGGGCGCGGGCAGACTCAGGGCGGGGCGGCGGTGCTGCTGGTGGGGGCGGGCGAGGGCAGCGACCTGTTCCTGCGCGCGCTGGCGGCCGAGGCGGCGGCGCCGTTCTTTGTGCTCGGGCTGGTTTCCACCGGGCGGGCGCAGACCGGGCGGCGGATCAACGGGCAGCCGATCCTGGGCGGGCTGGCAGAGCTGCCCGCCGTGCTGGCGCGGCTGCGCGAGGAGGGGCGGCTGCCGGGGACGCTGGTGGTGACGGACCCGGCACTTTCGGGCACGTCGCTGGCGCAGGTGATGGCGGTGGCCGAGCAGGAGGGGGTGCGGGTGGCGAGCGCGCCGCGGCTCACCAGCCTCGATCCCGCCAAGGGGGCCGAGAAGGGGCTGCAGCTGGCGCCGGTGGCGATCGAGGACCTGCTGAACCGGCCGCAGGTGCGGCTGGACCGCGAGGGCATGGCGCGGCTGGTGCAGGGGCGGCGGGTGCTGGTGACCGGGGCCGGCGGCTCGATCGGCAGCGAGCTGGCGCGGCAGGTGGCGGCCCTCGGCCCGGCGAAGCTGGTGCTGGTGGACAGCGGCGAGTTCGCGCTGTGGCAGATCGACCTGGAGCTGGGCGAGGCGGCGCCGCTGGTGCCGCGCGAGGCGGTGATCGCCGATGTGCGCGACGAGGCGCGGATTCGCGACGTGTTCGAGCGGGCGCGGCCGGAGCTGGTGTTCCACGCCGCGGCGCTGAAGCACGTGCCGCTGGTGGAGGCGAACCCGGCGGAGGGGCTGCTGACCAATGCGCTGGGCACGCGCCACGTGGCCGATGCGGCGCGCGCGGCCGGGGCGGCGGCGATGGTGCTGATCTCCACCGACAAGGCGGTGAACCCGACCAGCGTGATGGGGGCTTCGAAGCGGCTGGCGGAGATGTATTGCCAGGCGCTGGATATTCACGGGCGGGCGCAGGGCGGGATGCGCTGCATCACCGTGCGGTTCGGCAATGTGCTGGGCTCCACCGGCAGCGTGGTGCCGCTGTTCCAGCGCCAGCTGGCGCGCGGCGGGCCGCTGACGGTGACGCACCCGGACATGCAGCGCTACTTCATGACGGTGCGCGAGGCGGTGGGGCTGGTGCTGCAGGCCAGTGTGGTGGGAGCACTTGATTCCTCGCCGGATTTCCTGCGCCAGGGCGGCATCTTCGTGCTGGACATGGGCGAGCCGGTGAAGATTTCCGACCTCGCGCGCAACATGATCCGGCTGGCCGGGCTGCGGCCCGATGTGGATATCGAGATCCGCTACACCGGGCTGCGGCCCGGGGAGAAGCTGTTCGAGGAGCTGTTCCACGGCCGCGAGCCGGCGGTGCCGATCGGGCATGACGGGCTGCTGATGGCCACGCCGCGCACCGCCGATGCCGCGATCGTGGGCCGCGCCATCGACGAGATCGCCACGGCGGCGCGCGGGGGCAATGTGCGCCTTTCGCTGGCGCTGCTGGGGCGGCAGATTCCGGAGTTCGCCCATAATGCCGTGCCGGATTCCGGCTCGGCCCGTGCCTGAAGGATCGCCATGAACGACCAGCCGCGCCCCATTCCCTTCATCGACCTCAAGGGCCAGCAGGCCCGCATCGAGGCCGATCTGCGCCGCCGGCTGGAGGCGGTGCTGGGGCATTGCCAGTTCATCCTGGGGCCGGAGGTGGCGGAGCTGGAGGCCGCGCTGGCGGCGTTCTGCGGGGCGAAGCACTGCGTTTCCATCAGCTCCGGCACCGATGCGCTGCAGATCGCGATGATGGCCGAGGAGGTGGGGCGCGGGGATGCGGTGTTCCTGCCGGCCTTCACCTATACCGCCACCGCCGAGGTGCCGCTGGTGCTCGGCGCGACGCCGGTGTTCGTGGACGTGGATCCGCGCACCTTCCAGATCGACCCGGCGCACCTGGCGGCACGGGTGGCCGAGGTGCGGGCGGGGGGGAAGCTGACGCCGAAGATGCTGATCGGGGTGGATCTGTTCGGCCAGCCGGCGGACTGGCCGGCGCTGGCGGCGATTGCCGAGCGTGAGAAGCTGGTGACGCTGGACGATTGCGCGCAGAGCTTCGGGGCCAGCCTTTCGGGCCGGATGCTGGGCACGATGGCCGATGCGACGGCGACCAGCTTCTTCCCGAGCAAGCCGCTGGGCGCCTATGGCGACGGCGGGGCGCTGTTCACCGAGAGCGACGAGCGGGCGGCGCTGTATCGTTCGCTGCGCACGCATGGCGAGGGCACCACGCGCTACGAGGTGCTGCGCACGGGGATGAACGGGCGGCTGGACACGCTGCAGGCCGCGGTGCTGCTGAGCAAGCTGACGGTGTTCCCGGAGGAGCTGGAGGCGCGCGAGCGGGTGGCGCAGTACTACGATTCGCGGCTGGGCAATGCGGTGGCGGTGCCGGCGCGGGTGGCGGACAGCAAGGCGGCCTGGGCGATCTATGCGATCCTGCTGCCGGACGGGGCGGCGCGGACGCGGCTGCAGGATGGGTTGAAGGCGGCCGGGGTGCCGAGCGCGATCTACTACCCGAAGCCGCTGCACCTCCAGCCGGCCTACCAGGGCGCGCATGACGGGGCGGCGCTGCCGGTTTCCGAGGACCTGGCGGGGCGGATCATGGCGCTGCCGATCCATCCGGACCTCTCGGAGGCGGACCTGGCGCGGATCTGCGACGCGGTGCTGGCGCATGTCTGAGCCGGTTGGCATCGCGACCAGCTGGGACCCTTCGATCTACCTGCGCTATGGCGACGAGCGGCTGCGGCCGGCGCTGGATTTGCTGGCGCGGGTGGATGCGGATGCGCCGGCGCGGGTGGTGGACCTCGGCTGCGGGCCGGGGAATGTGAGCGTGTTCCTGAAGCGCCGCTGGCCCGGGGCGGATGTGCTGGGCGTCGACGGGTCGGCGGCGATGCTGGAGAAGGCGCGGCTTGCGGCGCCGGGGTGCCGGTTCGCCGAGGCGGATTTCGGGAGCTGGACGGCCGAGGCGCCCGTTGACGTGATCTATTCCAATGCCGCGCTGCACTGGCTGGGCGGGCATGCGGCGGTGTTCCCGCGGCTGCTGGGGCAGTTGGCGCCCGGGGGCACGCTGGCGGTGCAGATGCCGGCGATGCATGCGGCACCCATCCGCGCGCTGCAGCACGAGGTGGCGGCCAGCGGGCCGTGGGCGAAGTTGCTGGCCGATGTCGGGGGGGCGCCGCCGATCCTGGAGCCCGGGCAGTACTGGGATATCCTGAAGCCGGTGGCGGCCTCGCTGGATATCTGGGAGACGATCTACCTGCATGCGCTGACCGGCGAGAACGCGGCGGTGCAGTGGGCGAGCGGGACCAGCCTGCGGCCCTTCCTCGACCCGCTGCCGGAGGGGCTGCGGGCGGAGTTTCTCGCCGCCTATTCCGCGGCGGTGGCGCCGCATTATCCGCGCCGGGCGGACGGGACCACGCTGCTGCCGTTCCGGCGGCTGTTCATCGTGGCGCGGCGGTGAGCTTCGCCCTGCGCCCGGCCCGGGTGGGCGACTGGGACGAGGTGCGGGACCTGCGGCTGTCGGTGACGGAGAACCGGTCGTCGGACCCCTCGCGGGTGACGCAGGCGATGTATGACGACTACATCACGCAGCGCGGCCGCGGCTGGGTGGCGGAGGCGGATGGGGCGATCCTGGGCTTCTGCATCGCCGCGCTGGATGGCGAGGTGTGGGCGCTGTTCGTGCGGCCGGGCTGCGAGGGGCGCGGGGTGGGCCAGGCGCTGATGGCGGAATGCGTGGACTGGCTGACGGCGCAGGGCGTGGGCGAGGCGGTGCTGGAGACCGGGGCGGGGACGCGGGCGGAGCGGTTCTACCGGCGCTTCGGCTGGATCGAGGCCGGGCGGGGGCGGGCGGACGTGACCTTCAAGTTGCCTCTGCAGCCCGGCTGACCAATGCTGGAGGGGTTGCCCCGCCGAGGACCTCCCGCCGTGACCCACCCTGCCCCGCCGCGCGATGGCTTCCTGGCCATCCTGCTGATCTTCCTGCGCCTGGGGCTGACCAGCTTCGGCGGGCCGGTGGCGCATCTGGGCTATTTCCGCGCCGAGTTCGTGGCGCGGCGCAAGTGGCTCTCCGAGGCGGCCTATGCCGACCTGGTGGCGCTGGCGCAGTTCCTGCCGGGGCCGGCGAGCAGCCAGACCGGGTTCGCGCTGGGGATGCTGCGCGGCGGCTGGGCCGGCGGGGCGGCGGCGTGGATCGGGTTCACGATGCCCTCGGCCCTGGTGATGGTGGCGGCGGCCCATGGGGTGGACGTGCTCTCCGGCAGCGGGATCGTGCACGGGCTGAAGCTGGTGGCCGTGGCGGTGGTGGCGCAGGCGGTGTGGGGGATGGCCGGCAGCCTGGCGCCGGACCGCACCCGGGCGACGATCGCCACGGCGGCGGC
>CANHCJ010000114.1 GCA_947458025.1 Rhodospirillales bacterium
CGTTGCCGCACGCCCCCTTTCCGCTCGCCCTGGGCCGCGCCCGCGCGCGCCCCGCGTGCCGTCCCGCGCCCGCCCCAACCCCGCGTCTCTTTTTCGAGGCACCCCGGCGCCGGCGCCGCGGCACGCCCTATTTGTTCCGACTTCGGAATGTTATCCCATCACTTTCCCACCCCGCCCCGCAACCCCGCGGGGATCGCGGACTTAGCATCCAGGCTGCGCGCCCATTCCCTGCCGCAGGAGGCCCCCACGGCATGACCCCACCCGGCCCGACCGCCCCCCCACCCCCGCGCGCCGAGCTCTGGGGCGGCCTCGAATGCAGCGTCGTCCAGGTCGGCCCCACCCTGCGCGACCAGTTCCGCGAAACCGGCCACCACGACCGCATGGCCGACCTCCAAGCCGCCGCCGCCCTCGGCCTCACCCGCCTGCGCTACCCGGTCAGCTGGGAACGCATCGCCCCCGACCACCCCGGCCAGTGCGACTGGTCCTGGCACGACACCCGCCTCGCCGAGCTCCGCCGCCTCGGCATCGCCCCCATTGCCGGCCTCCTCCACCACGGCAGCGGCCCCGCCTACACCTGCCTGCTCGACGAAGCCTTCCCGGATAAGCTCGCCGCCTTCGCGGCCCGGGCCGCCCGCCGCTACCCCTGGATCACCGACTGGACCCCGGTGAACGAGCCGCTCACCACCGCCCGCTTCTCCGGCCTCTACGGCCACTGGGCCCCGCACCACGCCGGCGAGGCCACCTTCCTGCGCATGCTCGCCCTGCAATGCCACGCCATCCAGCGCGCCATGCAGGCCATCCGCGCCGAAATCCCCCATGCCCGCCTGGTGCAGACGGAGGATCTCGGCCGCACCTTCGCCACCCCCCGCCTGCAGTACCAGGCCGACCACGACAACGAACGCCGCTGGCTCAGCATGGACCTCCTGCTCGGCCGCGTCGGCGAAGCCCACCCCTTCCACCCCCGCCTGCGCCATGCCGGCGTCCCGCCTGCCACCCTGGCCGCCCTGCACGAGGGCATCCCCGGTCCGGTGCTGCTCGGCTTCAACCACTACGTCACCAGCGAGCGCTTCCTGGACCACCGCACCGCGCTCTATCCGGCCCACACCCATGGCGGCAACGGGCAGGACGCCTACGCCGATACCGAGGCCGTCCGCGTCCCCGCCATGGAGGGCCGGACCGGCTGGCTCCCCCGCCTGCGCGAAGCCGCCGCCCGCTACCCCGGCCTGCCGCTGGCCGTCACCGAAGCCCATCTCGGCTGCCCCGACGCGGCCGAGCAGATCCGCTGGCTCGCCGAATGCTGGCACGCCATCGCCACCCTGCGGGCGGAGGGCACCGACCTGCAGGCCATGACCGCCTGGTCCCTGTTCGGCGCCGTCGACTGGTGCAGCCTCATGACCCTGCGCCGCAACCGCTACGAACCCGGCAGCTTCGACATCCGCGGCCCCACCCCGCGCCGCACCCGCCTGGGCGACGCCGTCCACGCCCTCGGCCACCACGGCCGCATCACCGACGAAGCGGCCGCCACCCCCGGCTGGTGGCACCGCCCCGACCGCTTCCACTCGGCGCTGAAGCTGGCCGGCTAGTCCCAGGCCGGCGCGAAGCTGGGCGAAACGCAGCGCTGGTCCTTCGGCAGCGCCGCGATCGCCGCGCGGTCCGCATCATCCAGCCGGATGTCCAGCGCTGCCAGGTTGGCCATCTGGCTCTCCCGCCGCCCCGCCTTTGGGATCGCCGCCACCATGTCCTGCCCCAGCAGCCAGGCGATCGCCACCTGCGCCGCCGTGCAGCCGTGCTTGGCCCCAATGGCATCCAGCGCCGCATGCCCCGCCAGCCGCCCCTGCGCCAGCGGGCAGTAGGCGGTGGTCACGATCCCCTTGCTGCGCGCATGGGCCAGCAGCTTCGCCTGGTCCAGCAGCACATGGTACTCCACCTGGTTGCAGGCCACCTTCGTGCCCAGCGCCTCGCACTGCTTCAGAAGTGCGATGGTGAAGTTGGAAACCCCGATCGCCCGCGCCTTGCCCTCGCGCTGCAACGCCCCCAGCGTCTCCAGCGCCGCCGGCAGGTCCATGTCGGGGTACGGCCAGTGGATCAGGTACAGATCCACATACTCCGTGCCCAGCTTGCGCAGGCTGTCCTCCATGGCCCGCCGCATCGCCGCCGGCGCCAGGTTCTCCGGCCAGACCTTGGTGGTGAGATGAATCGCCTCCCGCGCCACCCCGCCCGCCCGGATCCCGGCCCCCACCGCCTCCTCGTTCCCATACATCTGCGCCGTATCCAGGTGCCGGTAGCCCAGCCCCAGCGCCCCGGCCACCGCCTGCTCGCACTCCGCCCCAGCCAGCCGCCACGTGCCCAGCCCCAGCCGGGGCATCCGCATCCCGTTCGCCTCGATCACCTGCATCGCCGCCATTCCTTCTGTACGCGGGGAGAATCGCCCAACCCCGCCCCCCGGTCCATCACCCCGACTTGACACCCGCTGCGCCCCCCGCTTGTTGTGCCGCCGCTCGACCGATGGGGTTCCCGACCATGCACGCCTACCGCACACATACCTGCGGCGCCCTTCGCGCCACCGATGCCGGCAACACCGCGCGCCTCTCGGGCTGGGTGCACAGCAAGCGCGACCATGGCGGCCTGCTGTTCGTGGACCTGCGCGACCACTACGGCATCACCCAGATCGTCTTCGCCGCCGGCTCCGCGCCCTTCGACACGATCGACAAGCTCCGCCCCGAAAGTGTCATCACCGTCACCGGCAAGGTCGTCCGGCGCGAGGACGGCACGATGAACCCCAAGCTGCCCACCGGCGAGATCGAGCTGCGGGCCGAAACCCTCGCCGTGCAATCCGCCGCCGAGGTGCTGCCGCTGCAGGTGGCCGGGGAGGAGAAATACCCGGACGAGCTGCGCCTGAAATACCGCTTCATCGACCTGCGGCGCGAGAAGATGCACCGCAACATCATGCTGCGCAGCGGCGTCATCGCCTCCATCCGCCGCCGCATGATCGAGGCCGGCTTCACCGAGTTCCAGACCCCGATCCTGACCGCCAGCTCGCCCGAAGGCGCGCGCGACTTCCTGGTGCCGGCCCGCAACCACCCCGGCAAGTTCTACGCACTGCCCCAGGCGCCGCAGCAGTTCAAGCAGCTGGCCATGGTCGCCGGCTTCGACCGCTACTTCCAGATCGCCCCCTGCTTCCGCGACGAGGCCAGCCGCGCGGACCGCTCGCCCGGCGAGTTCTACCAGCTCGATTTCGAGATGAGCTACGTGACCCAGGAAGACGTGTTCAACACCATCGAACCCGTCATCGCCGGCGTGTTCGAGGAGTTCGCGAACGGCCGCGCCGTCACCAAGCCGCCCTTCGTGCGCATCCCGTACGACACCTCGATGCTGAAATACGGCTCCGACAAGCCCGACCTGCGCAACCCGATCGAGATCACCGACGTGACGGAGCACTTCGCCGGCTCCGGCTTCGGCCTGTTCGCCAAGATCGCGGCCTCCGGCGGCATCATCCGCGCCGTTCCGGCCCCCGGCACGGCGGCCAACCCGCGCAGCTTCTTCGACAAGCTGAACGAATGGGCGCGGAGCGAAGGCCAGGGCGGCCTTGGCTACATCGTGTACGACGCCGAGGGCCCCAAGGGCCCGATCGCCCGCAACCTGGAGGCCGACCGCGCCGAGGCGATCCGCGCCGCCTGCGGCGTGCAGCCGGGCGACAGCGTGTTCTTCGTGGCCGGCAAGCGCGACGAGGCGCCGAAGTTCTCCGGCGCCGTGCGCACCAAGCTGGGCCACGAGCTGGGCCTCATTGCCCAGGGCGAGTTCCGCTTCTGCTGGATCACCGACTTCCCGATGTACGAGCTGAACGAGGAAACCAAGCAGATCGACTTCAGCCACAACCCGTTCAGCATGCCCCAGGGCGAGATGGAGGCGCTGCTGACGCAGGACCCGCTGACCATCAAGGCCTACCAGTACGACATCGTCTGCAACGGCATCGAGCTGTCCTCCGGCGCCATCCGCAACCACCGGCCGGACATCATGGTGAAGGCCTTCGAGATCGCCGGCTACACGCAGTCCGACGTGGAATCCCGCTTCGGTGGCATGCTGAACGCATTTCGGTATGGGGCTCCGCCCCATGGCGGTTCGGCACCGGGCATCGACCGCATCGTGATGCTGCTGGCCGACGAGCCGAACATCCGCGAGGTGATCCTTTTCCCGCTGAACCAGCAGGGCGAGGACCTGATGATGGGCGCACCCGCCGAAGTGCCGCCGGCGCGGTTGAAGGAGTTGTCGCTGGCGCTCGCGCTGCCGCCCAAAGTGAAGAAAGACTAAGCGGTTCTTTTTTGAAAAAAAGAACCAAAAAACTTTTGCCCGCTTGCGCGCGTGCCGGGTGGTCTGGCACGGGCGCAAGCGGGTAAAGTCTTTTTTGCTTCTTTTTTCTTCAGAAAAAAGAAGACTCTTCCTCAGGCCCTGCGAATATTCCAGAACAGCGGCCCGGTGGCCTCCAGCTTGCCGGTGAGGCTCCTGCGCCACGCCGTGGGGATCTGGAACTGGCCCAGGGTGACGGTGGGCACCTGGGTGTAGTTCTCCACCTGGATCTCGTTGGCGATGCGGATGCGGCTGGCATCGTCCGGCGCGTCGAGCCAGGCCTGGGTGAGTTCCTCCACCTTCGGGTTCTCGTACCAGCCGAACCAGCCCGCGGCCCCCAGGCCGCGATAGGGCGGCGTGATGATCGGGTTCAGGATGAAGGCACCGGTGAACCAGGTGTGGAAGATGCTCCAGCCGCCCCTGTCGGCCGGTTCCTTGCTGCCGCGGCGCTGCACCACGGTGCCCCAGTCGGTGGCGGCGAGTTCCACGTTCATGCCGATCTTCTTCAGCATGTCGAAGGTGATGTCGCCCAGGGGCCCGATGGTGTGGAAGTCGGTCGGGTTGATGATGACCGCCTTCTCGCCCTTGTAGCCGGCTTCCTGCAGCATCCGCCGGGCGAGTTCGAGGTTGCCGGACTGGACGTTGGGGATGTTGACCTGGTTGCCGTAGGTCGTGCCGCAGGGGAACTGCGAGCGGCAGATCTGGTACAGCGACTTGTCCGCCCCCATGATGGCCGACATGTAGTCGTCCTGGTTCACCGCCACCTGCACGGCGCGGCGGATGCGCGCGTCGTTGAAGGGCGGGTGCAGGTGGTTGAACCGCATGCCGCCGATGTAGCCCATGGGGTTGGACGGGCCGAACTGGATGTTCTGGTTGCGGCGTAGCAGCGGCACGAGGTCGGCCTGGACCTGCTCGTACCAGTCCACCTCACCGGATTGCAGGGCGGCGGCGGCCGTGGCGGCATCGGGGATGATCTTCCACTCGATGCGGTCGAAATGCGCCACCTTGCCGCCGGTGAACCAGTCCGGCTGCTCCTGGCGGGGCACGTAGCGGTCGAATTTCTGCCAGGCGGCGCTGCTGCCGGCGACGAACTCGTTGGCCAGGAAGCGGTACGGGCCGGAGCCGACGAACTCGGTGATCGGCCTGAACGGGTCGGTCTTGGCCATGCGCTCCGGCATGATGAAGCTGCCCTGCAGCGCGATCGCGTCGATCAGCAGCGGGAAGGGCTTCTTGAGCGTGACCTTGATGGTGCGGTCGTCCTGGTGGCCGAAATTGTCGAGCACGCGGCGCAGCGACTGGCCGAAGGGGTCGCGGATCGACCAGCGCTCCAGGCTGGCGGCGGCATCCTGGGCGCGCACCGGCTCGCCGTCGTGGAAGCGCAGGCCCTCGCGCAGGCGGATTAGCCAGGTGAGGCCGTCGGCCGAGACGGTGTGGCCCTCGGCCATCTGCGGCTTGGCTTCCAGCTTGGAGTTCACGCCGTAGAGCAGGTCCCACACCATGTAGGCGTGGTTGTAGGTGACCGCGGCGGTGGTGATGATCGGGTCCAGCAGGGTGAGGTTGGCCTGCGGGACGAACTTCAGCACGCGCGCATTGGCCGGCTGGGTGACGGCCACGCGCGGCAGCGAAGCGCCGATGGCGCCGGCCGCGCCGGCCTTGAGGAGAGTGCGCCGTTTCATTGCATGGCTCCCTGTTGGTGGGGGGAGCCTGTCAGATCGCGGCCGGCGCCGCAACGCCGCTACGGCGCCGTGTCGATATGATCGGCGATGGAGCGCGGGGCCGGGGCCGGGGCCTCAGACCGAGGCGACGGCGGCATCCACCGCATCGCCCAGGCGGGCGACGATGGCGTCGATGTCCGAGGCCTGGGCGATGTAGGGCGGAGCGACGATCACATGGTCGCCGTTCTTGCCGTCGATCGTGCCGGACATCGGATAGATGGCCAGCCCGCGCTCGAACGCCTCGCGCTTGATGCGGTCGTTCATCTTCAGGCTGGGGTCGAAGACCCGCTTGGTGGCGCGGTCCTGCACCATCTCGATGGCCCAGAACAGGCCGCGGCCGCGGATGTCGCCCACGTGGCGGTGGTTGCCCAGGCGCTCCGTGAGCATCATCGACAGGCGCTCGCCCTGGATGCGCACGTTCTCCACCAGGTTGTCCTCGCGGATCACCTTCTGGACGGCCAGGGCCGCGGCGCAGGCGACGGGGTGGGCCTGGTAGGTGTGGCCGTGCATGAAGGCGCCGGAGCCCGCCCGCAGGGCGTCCACGACCTTGCCGCCGATGAGGATGCCGCCGATCGGCTGGTAGCCGCCGCCGAGGCCCTTGGCCACGATCTGGATGTCGGGCGTGATGCCCTCCTGCTCCCAGGCGTGCATGGTGCCGGTGCGGCCCATGCCGCACATCACCTCATCGAGAATGAGCAGGGCGCCGTGGCGGTCGCAGATCTCGCGCACCTTGCGGAAATAGCCCGGGGGCGCGGCGACGCAGCCGGTGGTGGCGCCGACGACGGGCTCGGCCATGAAGGCGATCACGTTCTGCGGGCCGAGTCGCTGGAACTCGGCCTCCAGCTCGTCGGCCAGGCGTTGAACGTACTGGGCCTCGGTTTCGTTCTCGCCCTGGAAGCGGTAGGCGAAGGCGGGGGAGACATGGTGGAAGTTGGGCGAGAGCAGGGGGGCGTAGGGGGCGCGGCGCATCATGTTGCCGCCGGCCGAGAGCGCGCCCAGCGTGTTGCCGTGGTAGCTGCCGCGGCGGGCGATGTACTGGGTGCGCTGCGGCTGGCCGATCTCCAGGAAATACTGGCGGGCCATCTTGATGGCGGCCTCCGCGCCCTCGGAGCCGGAGGAGCAGAGATAGGCGTGGGTGAGGCCGCCCGGGGAGCCATCGAGGATGATGTCGGCCAGATCCTCGGCGGCCTGGTTGGTGAAGAGCGCGGTGTGGACATAGGCGACCTGGTCCAGCTGCGCCTTGATGGCGGCGTTGACCCGGGCGTTGCCATGGCCGAGGCAGGCCACCGCGGCGCCGCCGGAGCCGTCGATGATCTGCCGCCCGTCGGCGCCGATGAGGTACATTCCCTTGCCGGAGACCGCGATGGGCGGGGTGGCGTGCTGGCTGCGGTGCAGGATGCGGCTCATCTGGGTGCTCCGTGGCGGGGGCGGCAGTGCGGAAAACGACGTGGGCAGCTTGCGCCTGTGGGAAAGAGGGTTCAACCGTCCTTGACACTCCCCTGCCCTGACGGTAGCAACCGACCGCCTTCCGGCATGTCAACCTGCCGGGTGGAGAACGTATGAGCGAAGAACGGGACGGCACCGATCGGCCCCGCGACACCCCTCCGGGACAGCGTCCTGGCGGAGGGTCGTTCGAGGACCGGTTGTCGGCTGCCCGGCGCAGGCAGGGGCTGGAGGCTCCACGGCAGGAGGACGCATCCGCGAAAGCGGGGGTGGGCCTGTCGGCATCCCAGGGGAGTGCCCTGGGGATGGGCATGCGGGTGGGGGTAGAGCTGGTGTCCGCACTGGCGGTGGCGGTGGCCATCGGCTGGTTCCTGGACAAGTGGCTGGACACCCGTCCCTTCCTGCTGATGCTGTTCTTCGTGCTGGGAGGCGCGGCCGGGGTGGCCAACGTGTGGCGGCTGGTGTCGCCGCCGAAGCGCCCGGGACGCGAGTAGTACAGGTTTCGAGTTGAGAATCCGGCCGCGCCGCGGCCGAGTGGCGCAAAGGACGTTGCGGTGGCCGCCCAGGGACAAGCGATCGACGCGCTCAGCCAGTTCACGCTCACGCCCGCGCTGGGCGTGGTGGGCAGCTCGGTGAATTTCACCCAGGCGAACCTGTTCATGGTGATCGCCGGGGTGCTGACGATCGGCATGCTGGTGCTGGGCGCGCGGCCGCGGGCGATCGTGCCCGGGCGGCTGCAGGCGCTGGCGGAGCTGGCCTACGAGAACATCCTCAAGATGTGCACGGACCAGATCGGGCCGGAGGGGCGCAGCTACTTCCCGTTCGTGTTCACGCTGTTCTTCTTCGTGCTGATGGGCAACCTGCTGGGCATGTTGCCCTGGGCCTTCACCTACACCAGCCACATCGCCGTCACGTTCGCGCTGGCAATCCTGGTGATCGTGGTGGTGACGGTCGTGGCGCTGCGCATCCACGGGCTGCACTTCTTCAGCTACTTCTTCCCGCCGGGCGCGCCGAAGGCGCTGGCGCCGCTGATCATCCCGGTTGAGGTGATCTCCTATCTCTCGCGCCCGCTGAGCCTCGCGGTTCGTCTGTTCGCCAACATGGTGGCCGGGCACGTGATGCTGAA
The DNA here is from genome assembly GCA_947458025.1 of Rhodospirillales bacterium. Lineage (GTDB taxonomy): Bacteria > Pseudomonadota > Alphaproteobacteria > Acetobacterales > Acetobacteraceae > CAMDGX01. Next base: position 8,629 of record CANHCJ010000114.1, read on the forward strand.
GGTGTTCGCCACCTTCGTGGTGATGCTGGCCGGCGCGGGCACGATCGGGGTGATCGGGGCCGCGGCGCCGCTGGCGCTGAACGTGATCCTGATCGGCTTCGAGTTCCTGGTGGCGTTCCTGCAGGCCTATGTGTTCGCCATCCTCACCTGCATCTACCTGCACGACTCGGTGCACCTGCACTGATCTGCCGGCTGGACAGACCCCAACCTCTCTTCTGAACTAGGAAGGACTGACTCCCATGGAAGTTGCTGCCGCCAAGGCTCTCGGTGCCGGTATCGCCATGCTCGCGCTCGCGGGCGTCGGCATCGGCATCGGCAACATCTTCGCTTCGCTGGTGGCGAGCGTTGCCCGCAACCCCTCTGCCCGCGACCAGGTGTTCGGCATCGGCATCCTTGGCTTCGCCGTGACGGAAGCCGTGGCGCTGTTCGCGCTGCTGATCGCGTTCCTGATCCTCTTCACCTGATACGGGGGGGAGCGGACATGCTCCGCCCGATGAGGACGGCCCTTGGGGGCGCGGCGACCGCCGCGTTCCTGGCCGGCATGAGCGTCGCGTCCGCGGCTCTTGCGGCCGCGCCGGCGGTGGAGAAGAAGGGCGGCATGCCGCAGCTCGACTTCGCCAACCCGCTGACCATCTCGCAGGTGGTGTGGCTGGCGATCATCTTCGCCGTGCTCTACCTGCTGCTGTCGCGCTGGGCGCTGCCGCAGGTGGGCGCGGTGCTGGAGATGCGGGCCAACCGGATCCAGGCCGACCTGCAGGCCGCCCATGCCGCCAAGGCCTCGGCCGATGCGGCGGTGGCGGAGCTGACGGCGGCGACGCGCGAGGCGCAGGCCACGGCGCAGGCCGAGATCAACAGCGCGGTGGCCGCTGCCAACGAGGCCGCGGCCGCGCAGGCGGCGAGCCTGAACGCGAGGCTGGAGAAGCAGCTGGCCGAAGCCGAGCAGCGCATTGCCACGGCACGCGCCTCCGCCATGGGGGCGCTGCGCAACGTGGCGACCGACACCGCTTCCGCCGTCGTGACCCGCCTTGTGGGCACGGCGCCGGCGACCGGGGCGGTGGAGCAGGCGGTGGACGCGGCGCTCGCGGCCCGGCGCGGCTGAGGAGGGGACGATGGAGCACTCATACGGCTTCTGGGACGATCCGAAGACCTGGGTCGCCGCGGCCTTCTTCATCTTCTTCATCCTGTTCGGCTCCAAGATCTGGGCGGCGCTGAGCGGGATCCTGGACAAGCGCGCCGAGCAGGTCCGCACCGAGCTGGCCGAGGCGCAGAAGCTGCGGACCGAGGCCGAGGCGATGCTGGCGGATGCGAAGAAGCGCCGCGAGCAGGCGATGGCCGATGCCAAGGCGCTGATGGACGGCGCCCGGGCGCAGGCCCAGCAGCTGGCGGCGAATGCGGCGGCCGAGGCGGAAGCCTCGGCGGCGCGGCGCGAGCGGATGGCCGTGGACCGGATCGCCACCGCGGAGAAGGCGGCGGTGGACGAGGTGCGCAGCATCGCCGCCGAGGTGGCCGCAACGGCTGCCGAGAAGGTGATCCGCGAGAGCCTGACCCCGGAGGCCGGCGGCGCCCTGGTGGACCGGGCGATCGCGAGCCTGCCGACGGCCCTGGCGCCGAAGCGCGCGGCCTAGCCCGCCCTCAGCAACCACACGACGAAGGGGCGGCCCGCAGGGGCCGCCCCTTTTCGTTTGCGGGCGGGATGGCTTTGCTGGTGCGGGTGGGGCCGCAAAAGCGAAGGCCCCGGGGTTGCCCCCGGGGCCTTCCATTGTCTGGCAGCCGCAGGCTGTCGGACGGAGACTACCCTGCCACCGCGAGGGAGACAGAGATCCAGGTCGCGCCAGAGCCACGGCACCAAGAGCAATGAGACACTGGATCACCTCCTTTCAGTTGTTGAACACCACGGGCAGCCTGCCTTGCCGCTGCTGCGCCGCACAAGAAAAATCGGCGGCCATGGCAGATTTTCTGCCATGGCCGCCGACCGGACGGCGTCAGGCGCGGTTCAGCGCTTCCACCAACCGCGCTTGGGCGCCGTCACGGGCAGGGGGTCGGCGCCCAGGACGATCGGCTTGATGGCCGCGCCGACCGCGGGCTCGGCCGACTCGGTGGCAGGCGCAGGGGCCGGGGCGGCC
>CANHCJ010000115.1 GCA_947458025.1 Rhodospirillales bacterium
GGAGGGTAGGAAGGGTGGGGCGGGAGGGCAAGGTTTAGCCGGACCTGGACCCGGTGCTTGGACGTGATTGGTGTGACACCCCTCACCCCACCCTCTCCCCCAAGGGGAGAGGGCTTTCTGATGCGAACTCGTCAGATGATGGTGTTGGCGGGGTGGGGCGGGGCCGGTAGGTTGGGGGTTCGGGAGAAGGGACGTGGACGATGGATGTGATGGTGTCGGCGGGGGAGCGGGCGCGGGCGGTGGCCGAGGGGTGGCTGCGGCGGTTCAATGCGGCGCTGGAGGGCGGCGACGCGGCGGACGTGGCGGGGCTGTTCCGGGCCGATGGGCATTGGCGCGACATCGTGGCGCTGAGCTGGAAGATCGCGACCTGGAGCGCGGGCGATGTGGCGCCTTCGCTGCTGGGCGCGGCGCGGGCGATGGGGGCGCGTGACTTCGCCGTTGATCCCGACCGGTTCCCGCCGCGCGAGGTGGAGCGGGCCGGGGAGGCGACGGTGGAGGTGATCCTGCGCTTCACCACCAAGGTGGGGCGCGGGGCCGGGGTGCTGCGGATCAAGCGGGACGATGCCGATTCGTTGCGGGCCTGGACGCTGATGACGTGCCTGGACCACATCGCCGGGCATGACGAGGAGAGTGCGCGGATCGCGCGCGAGGAGCCGGCCTTCGAGCGCGACTGGCAGGGGCCGAACTGGCTGGACAAGCGCGATGCGGCACGGCGCTTCGACGACCGCGACCCTGCCGTGCTGGTGGTGGGCGGCGGGCATGCGGGGCTGGCGGCGGCGGCGGCGCTGGGGGCGCTGAACGTGGATGCGCTGGTGGTGGATCGCATGGAGCGCATCGGCGACAACTGGCGCCGGCGCTACCACGGGCTGAAGCTGCACAACCAAGTGTACAGCAACCACATGCCGTACATGCCCTTCCCGAAGACCTGGCCGCGCTACATCCCGAAGGACAAGATCGCGAACTGGCTGGAGGGGTATGTGGAGGCGATGGAGATCGCCTTCTGGACGCGGACCAGCTTCGAAGGTGCGACGTATGATGCGCAGGCGAAATGCTGGACGGCGCGGCTGAAGCTGGCCGATGGCAGCGAGCGCGTGGTGCGGCCGCGGCACATCGTGATGGCGACCAGCGTGAGCAGCGTGCCGAACATCCCGCTGATCCCGACGCTGGAGAAGTTCGGCGGGCGGGTGGTGCATTCCTCCAAGTTCGGCAACGGGGCGGAGTATCGCGGGCGGCCGGTGCTGGTGTTCGGGACGGGCACGAGCGCGCATGACATCGCGCAGGACCTGCATGGCAACGGGGCGCACGTGACCCTGGTGCAGCGCAGCCCGACGCTGGTGACGAACGTGGAGCCGGCGGCGCAGCTGTACGACGGGATCTACTACGGGCCCGGCCCGTCGCTCGATGACCGCGACCTGGTGAACACCTCCGTGCCGCTGGAGATGATGAAGCAGGCGCACAAGCTGCTGACGGCGAAATCCCGCGAGCTGGACCGGGAGATGCTGGAAGGGCTGGAGCGGATCGGGTTCCGGCTGGAATTCGGCGAGGACGGGACGGGGTGGCCGCTGAAATACCGCTCGCGCGGGGGCGGGTACTATTTCAACGTCGGCTGCTCCGAGCTGCTGATCCGCGGCGAGATCGGGCTGATCCAGTATTCCGACATCGACACGTTCTTCGCGGGCGGGGTGCGGATGAAGGATGGGCGCGAGGTGGCCTCGGAGCTGGCGGTGCTGGCGACGGGCTACAAGGGGCAGGATGCGATGCTGCCTGCCTTCTTCGGGCCGGAGGTGGCCGCGAAGGTGGGGCAGGTGTGGGGGTTCGACCACGCGACCCAGGAACTGGCGAACATGTGGACGCCGACCGGGCAGGACGGGTTGTGGTTCACCGGCGGGAGCTTCTCGCAGTGCCGGATGTATTCGCGGCACGTGGCGGTGCAGATCAAGGCGCGGGAGTTGGGGGTAAGGTAAGCGGTTCTTTTTTGGAAAAAAGAACCAAAAAACTTTTTTCCGCTTGCGCGCGTGCCGGGTGATCCGGCGCGGGTGCAAGCGGGGAAAGTCTTTTTTGCTTCTTTTTTCTTCAGAAAAAAGAAGGTGCTTTCTGCTGATGGTGGAACCGCCTTCGGCGTTCCACCCTACGGGCTATGCTTCCATGTCCGGCAGCCAGGACTTCACTTCGCCGGCGTAGGCGGGGCCGGGGTTGCCCCAGACGGTGGTGCGCCACATGACGCGGGCGAGGTGTTCGGCGTCGAACCAGGTGGCGGCGTGCAGGGTGCAGCGGTTGTCCCACACGACCAGGTCGCCCTTGGTCCATTCGTGGACGTAGACGAAGCGCGGGTCGGTGTAGTGGGCGACGAGTTCCACCAGCAGGCGGCCGCCTTCGCCGTCCGGGCCGGGTTCCAGGCCCTCGATGGGGCCTTCCAGCCAGTCCATCTGGCCGTATTCGCACATGTAGAGCGCCTTCTGGCCGGTGACCGGGTGGGTGCGGACCAGGGGTTGGCGGACGGGGCGTTCGTGGGGGGCGAGCTCGCGTTGCGGCGCGCCGGATTTCACCGCGTCGTATTTGCGGCCGGCGCCGGAGGCGATGTGCAGGCCCTGGAGGGTCTCGATGCGGGCCTTGGTGGCGGCGGGCAGGGCTTCGTAGGCGGCGATGCCGTCGGCAAACAGGGTCTGGCCCTGGCCCTGGGGGACGGGCTGGACGGCGAGGAAGAGCGAGATGTCCGGCGGGGGGCGGCGGTAGGATTGGTCCGTGTGCCAGCCGCGGCGGTGCGGGAACTGGACGGGGAGCTTGCCGTCGGCGGTGAGGGGCGGGGTGGGCTTGGGCGGCGGGGCGCGGAAGACGGGCGGGATGTTGGAGACGACGAAGATCTCCGGCACCTCCGGATGGACCATGTTCGCGGCCATATGGGTGGTGCGGTAGTTCTCCACCTCCGCGCCGAAGAGGCGGGAGAGGCGCACCAGCAGGGCGGGGTCCTCGGCGATCGCCTCCATGCCCGAGAGCACCATGACGCCGTGGCAGCGTGCGAGCGCGTCGGTGAGGGCCGTGGGGTTGGCTTCGGCGGCCTCGATGGCCTCGATGGCGCCGCGCGCGCCCTCGACGTGGATGCGGCCGCCGAAGGTGGCGCCCGCCAGCGGCTGTTCGAGCCGGAAGCCGATGTCCATAGCTGCCTCCTGGGGTTTGGGCGAAGCTAGCGAGGTGGCGGAAGCAGCGTCAATGCATGGCAGTTGCGGATTGTGGGGGTTCGGCCGCAGAGTTGGGGCAGCGGGCCGGGGGAGCCCGGGCAAGGGGAGAAACGGGGATGCGCATGCGCCTGATGGGGCTGGTGGCGGCCGGGGTTCTGGCCGCAATGGGGGTGTCGCAGCCGGCTTCGGCCGAGAAGGTGCTGCGGGTGGCGCCGATCACGGATGTGCAGCTGCTGGACCCGGTGTTCGGCAGCGCCTGGGTGAACAACGTCGTCGGGCACATGATCTACGAGACGCTGTTCGCCTGGGACAGCCAGATGGTGCCGCGGCCGCAGATGGTGGAGCGGTGGAGCACGAGCGCGGACGGGCTGACCTGGACCTTCGTGCTGCGCGACGGGCTGCGCTTCCATGACGGGCAGCGGGTGACCACGGCGGATGTGGTGCCGAGCCTGCAGCGCTGGATGCAGCTGGCGAATTCCACCATGCGCGAGGTGACGGAGAGCCTTACGGCGGCGGACGAGAGCACGCTGGTGTGGAAGCTGAAGCGGCCGTTTCCGTTGATGCTGGATGCGATCGGGGCCGCACCCTCGCGCATGCCGGCGATCATGCGGGCGCGCGACCTGGCCGAGCCGGAGAAGCAGGTGACGACGGCGGTGGGTTCCGGCCCGTTCCGCTGGGTGGCTTCGGCGCGGCTGGCGGGGAGCCGGGCGGTTTGGGAGAAGAACACCGACTACAGGCCGCGCAGCGAGCCGGGGGATGGGCTGGCGGGCGGGCGCGTGGTTAAGGTGGACCGGGTGGAGTGGCAGGTGATCCCGGACCCGGCGACGGTGGCCGCGGCGCTGCAGCGGGGCGAGGTGGATCTGTGGGAGCGGCCCTCGATCGACCTGGTGCAGCTGCTGGCGCGCAACCCGGCGATCAGGATGGAGAAGCTGACGCCGATCGCCACGCAATCGATGCTGCGGCCGAATTCGCTGTTCCCGCCGTTCAACGATGTGCGGGCGCGCCAGGCGCTGAACTACGCGATCGACCAGGGTGACCAGATGGCGGCCGGGTATGGCGACGAGAGCATCTGGCGGCGGTGCAACAGCTTCTTCATCTGCGGCGGGCCGTATGGGACCGAGGCCGGGGCGGAGGGGTTCAAGCAGGACTTTGCGAAGGCCAGGGAGCTGCTGGCGGCCAGCGGATACAAGGGTGAGAAGCTGGTGTTCATCTCCACCAAGGATATTCCGTGGATCGGCAACCAGGCGGAGGTTTCGGCGGATGCGCTGCGCAAGGCCGGGTTCAACATCGACATGGTGTGGAGCGACTGGGCGACGACGGCGCAGCGGATGCAGAACCAGAACCCGCCGGATCGCGGGGGGTGGAACATCTGGATGGTGACGAGCACCGGGCCGGTGATGGCGCATCCGCTGAACAACCCCGGCATCAACATGGATTGTTCGAAGCGCAACTTCTCCGGCTGGCCGTGCGACGAAAAGGTGGAGGGGCTGCGCAAGGCCTTCCTGGAGGCGAGCGAGGCGGAGCGGCCGCGGGCGCTGGAGGCGCTGCATCGGGCGCTGGCGGAGGCCTCGCCGTATCGGGTGATGGGGCAGGCGGAGCAGCTGGTGGCGTTCCGGCGCGGGGTGACGGGGTTCCGGTCTTCGCCGATCATCGTGTTCTGGGGGATCGATAAGGAGTGAGTGCGTTCGCGGTCTGGGACGAAGGGGAGGCGCGGGCGCTGCTGGCGGGCATGGGGCGTGGGCAGGACAAGGTGCTGCCCATGCTGCAGGCGCTGCAGGCCCGGTATGGGTTCGTGCATGCGGCGGCCGTGGGGCTGGTGGCGGCGGCGGTGAACGTTTCCCGTGCCGAGGTGCATGGGGTGGTGACGTTCTACCACGATTTCCGCACCGCCCCGCCGCCGGCGCGGGTGATCCGGCTGTGCCGGGCGGAGGCGTGCCAAGCGGTGGGGTGCGAGGCGCTGGTGGCGGAGGCGGCGCGGCTGGGGGTGGCGGTGGATGGGCCGCCCGCGGGGGGCGTGGCGGTGGAGACGGTGTATTGCCTGGGCAATTGCGCGCTGGGGCCGGCGGCGCTGGTGGGCGGGGAGCTGGTGGGGCTGCTCGACGCCGATGGGTTGCGGGCGCTGGTGGCGGGGGCGTGAGCGTGCGCGTGTTCGTACCCGGGGATGCGGCTTCGCGCTCGGTGGGGGCCGAGGCGGTGGCGCGGGCGTTCGCGGCCGCCGGCGTGGAGGTGGTGCGCAACGGGTCGCGCGGGCTGTTGTGGCTGGAGCCGCTGGTGGAGGTGGAGACGGCTTCCGGGCGGATCGGGTTCCGCAATGTGCGCGCGGCCGATGTGGCGGGGCTGTTGGCTGCGGGGTTCGCGGCGTCGCATGCGCTGGCGGTGGGGGCGGTGGAGGCGCTGCCATGGCTGCGGCGGCAGCGCCGGCTGACCTTTGCGCGGGTGGGGGTGGACGATCCGCTCTCCCTGGCGGCGTATCGGGCGCAGGGGGGGCTCGTGGGGCTGGCGGCGGCGCGGGCGATGGGGCCGGCGGCGGTGGTGGATGCGGTGGTGGCTTCCGGGCTGCGCGGGCGCGGCGGGGCGGGGTTTCCGACCGGGGTGAAGTGGCGGACGGTGGCCGGGGCGGTGGCGGACCAGAAGTATATCGTCTGCAACGCCGATGAGGGCGACAGCGGGACCTTCGCGGACCGGATGCTGATGGAGGGCGATCCCTTCGTGCTGATCGAAGGGATGGCGATCGCGGGGCTGGCGGTGGGGGCGACGCAGGGGGTGATCTACCTGCGCAGCGAGTATCCGCAGGCCGAGCGTGTGATGCGCGCCGCGCTGGCGGTGGCGCGGGCCGAGGGGGTGCTGGGGGGCGGCTTCGACATTGAGCTGCGGATGGGGGCGGGTTCGTATATCTGCGGCGAGGAGACGGCGCTGCTGGAGAGCCTGGAAGGGCGGCGCGGGGTGGTGCGGGCCAAGCCGCCGCTGCCGGCGCTGGCCGGGCTGTTCGGGAAACCGACGGTGGTGAACAACGTTCTCTCGCTGGCGGCCGTGCCGTGGATCCTGGCGCATGGGGCCGAGGCCTATGCGGCGCTGGGCACGGGCCGGTCGCGCGGGACGCTGGTGGTGCAGCTGGCGGGGAACGTGAAGCAGGGCGGGCTGTTCGAGCTGCCGTTCGGGATTTCGCTGCGCGAGGTGGTGGACGGGATTGGCGGCGGCACGCGCAGTGGCCGCCCTGTGCGGGCGGTGCAGGTGGGCGGGCCGCTGGGGGCGTATCTGCCGGCGTCGCTGCTCGATACGCCGCTGGACTACGAGGCGCTGGCCGGGGTGGGCGGGATGCTGGGGCATGGCGGGATCGTGGTGTTCGACGATACCGTGGACATGGCGAAGCAGGCGCGCTTCGCCTTCGAGTTCTGCGCCAAGGAGAGCTGCGGCAAGTGCACGCCGTGCCGGATCGGGGCGGTGCGCGGGGTGGAGGTGATGGACCGGATCATGGCGGGGCAGGCGGGCGAGATCGCGGTGCTGGAGGATCTGGCGGCGCTGATGACGGATGCCTCGCTGTGCGCCATGGGCGGGCTGACGCCGCTGCCGGTGCTGAGCGCGTTGAAGCATTTTCCGCAGGATTTCGGCGCAGGGAGGGTGGCATGGGGCTGATCCGCGAGACCGACTACGGCACGCCGGCGCGGCCGGGCGAGGCGGTGGTGTCGCTGACCATCGACGGGGAGCGCGTGAGCGTGCCGGCGGGCACCAGCGTGATGGCGGCGGCGATGCATGCGGGCACGAAGATCCCGAAGCTGTGCGCCACCGACAGCCTGGAGGCGTTCGGCAGCTGCCGGCTGTGCCTGGTGGAGATCGAGGGGCGGCGCGGCACCCCGGCCTCCTGCACCACGCCGGCGGAGGAGGGGATGGTGGTGCGCACCCATTCTGAGCGGCTGGGCAAGCTGCGGCGCGGGGTGATGGAGCTGTACATCTCCGACCATCCGCTGGACTGCCTGACCTGTGCCGCGAACGGCGATTGCGAGCTGCAGGACATGGCCGGCGCGGTGGGGCTGCGCGAGGTGCGCTATGGCTACGAGGGCGCCAACCATTTTGCCGACGCAAAGGATTTGTCGAACCCCTACTTCGCCTACGATCCGGCCAAGTGCATCGTGTGCAATCGCTGCGTGCGGGCCTGCGAGGAGGTTCAGGGGACGTTTGCGCTGACCATCGCCGGGCGCGGCTTCGACAGCCGGGTGGCGCCGGGGCCGACGGACTTCCTGGGCAGCGAGTGCGTGTCCTGCGGCGCCTGCGTGCAGGCCTGCCCGACGGCGACGCTGATCGAGAAGAGCGTGGTGGAGATGGGGCAGCCGGAGAAATCCGTTGTCACCACCTGCGCCTATTGCGGCGTGGGCTGCTCCTTCAAGGCGGAGCTGCAGGGCGACCGGGTGGTGCGCATGGTGCCCTACAAGCATGGCGGCGCGAACGAGGGCCATTCCTGCGTGAAGGGGCGCTTCGCCTGGGGCTATGCCACGCACACGGACCGGATCAGGACGCCGATGATCCGCGGCTCGATCGACGAGCCGTGGCGCGAGGTTTCCTGGGCCGAGGCGATCGGGCATGCGGCTTCCGAGTTCCGGCGCATCCAGGCCACGCACGGGCGCGATGCGGTCGGCGCCATCAGCTCCTCGCGCTGCACCAACGAGGAAGTGTTCCTGGTGCAGAAGCTGGTGCGCGGGGCGCTGGGCAATAACAACATCGATACCTGCGCGCGGGTATGCCACGCGCCGACCGGCTATGGGCTGAAGACGACCTTCGGCACCTCTGCGGGGACGCAGGATTTCAGGAGCGTTGCGAAGGCGGACGTGATCCTGGTGATCGGGGCGAACCCGACCGATGGGCACCCGGTGTTCGCCTCGCGCATGAAGCGGCGGCTGCGGCAGGGGGCGAAGCTGATCGTGGCCGATCCGCGGCGGATCGACCTGGTGCGCTCGCCGCATGTCGAGGCTTCGCACCATCTGCAGCTTCTGCCGGGCAGCAACGTGGCCTTCGTGAACGCCATGGCGCATGTGGTGGTGACCGAGGGGCTGGTGGACGAGGGCTTCGTGCGCGCGCGCTGCGACCTGGCGGAATTCGAGGCCTGGGCGCGGTTCATTGCGCTGCCGGACAACTCGCCGGAAGCCACGGAGCAGTTTACCGGCGTGCCGGCAGCCGAGCTGCGGGCGGCGGCGCGGCTCTATGCCACGGCAAAGAACGGCGCGATCTACTACGGGCTGGGGGTGACGGAGCACAGCCAGGGCTCCACCATGGTGATGGGCATGGCGAACCTGGCGATGGCGACCGGCAATATCGGCCGCGAGGGCGTGGGCGTGAACCCGCTGCGCGGACAGAACAACGTGCAGGGCGCCTGCGACATGGGCAGCTTTCCGCACGAGTTCAGCGGCTATCGCCACGTGGCCGACGACGCCACGCGCGACATGTTCGAGGCGATTTGGGGCCGGGCGCTGGATGGCGAGCCCGGACTGCGCATTCCCAACATGCTGGACGAGGCGATCGGCGGCGGGTTCAAGGGCCTCTACATCCAGGGCGAGGACCTCGCGCAGTCGGACCCCAACACGCAGCACGTGACGGCGGCGCTGCGGGCGATGGAATGTGTGGTGGTGCAGGACCTTTTCCTGAACGAAACGGCGAAATACGCGCACGTGTTCCTGCCCGGCGCCTCCTTCCTGGAGAAGGACGGGACGTTCACCAACGCGGAGCGGCGCATCAACCGGGTGCGCAAGGTGATGGAGCCGCTGGCGGGCATGGCGGAATGGGAGGTGACGGCGGCGCTGGCGACCGCGCTGGGTTTCCCGATGCGCTACGACCATCCGCGCGAGATCATGGACGAGATCGCGCGGGTGACGCCGAGCTTCGCCGGCGTTTCCTATGCGCGGCTGGAGGAGCTGGGCTCCGTGCAGTGGCCGTGCAACGACAGCGCGCCCGCGGGCACGCCGATCATGCATGTGGACCGCTTCGTGCGCGGCACCGGCCGGTTCATGATCACCGAGTTCGTGCCGACGGAGGAGCGCACCGGGCCGCGCTTCCCGCTGATCCTGACCACCGGGCGCATCCTGAGCCAGTACAACGTGGGCCAGCAGACGCGGCGCACGGCCAATGTGGCGTGGCACGACGAGGACGTGCTGGAGATCCATCCCTTCGATGCCGAAAGCCGCGGCATCGCCACCGGCGAGCTGGTGGCGCTGGCCAGCCGGTCCGGCGAGATCGCGCTGCGGGCGGTGGTTTCGGAGCGGATGCAGCCGGGCGTGGTGTACACCACGTTCCACCACGCGCGCACCGGCGCCAACGTGATCACCACCGACTATTCCGATTGGGCGACGAACTGCCCGGAATACAAGGTGACGGCGGTGCAGGTGCGGCGCACCAACGCGCTGTCGCGCTGGCAGGAGGCGCATGAGCAGGAGGCCGGGCAGCTGCGCCGGATCGCGCCTGCCGCCGAATAGGACGCCCACGCGCCGGATGCGCGGGCAGGCGCTGCGCTTCGATGGCGGCGTGGGCGCGGCCGGGCCGGTGGAGGTGGCCGAGGAGGTGCCGGTGAACCTGGTGTACGCCACGCTGCCGCATGCGGTGATGATGGCCACGCCGGCGGACCTGGAGGATTTCGCCTACGGCTTCAGCCTGACCGAGGGGGTGGTGGCCGCCGCCGCCGAGATCCGTGGCGTGGCCGTGCGCGAGGTGGCGCGCGGCATCGTGCTCGACATCGACCTGGTGCCGGCGGCGCTGCGGCGGCACATGGTGCGGTTGCGGGACGCCGGGGGGCGCAGCATGGCCGGGCGCACCGGATGCGGCCTGTGCGGGATCGAGAGCCTGGACGAATTGCCGGCGGCGCGGCCGGTGGCGCCCGGGGCGGCGATCGCGCCCGGGGCGATCCGGGCGGCGCTGCTGGGGCTGGAGGGGCGGCAGGTGCTGAACCGGGCCACGCGCGCGGTGCACGCGGCGGCATGGTGCGATGCTTCGGGCGGGATCGTGCTGCTGCGCGAGGATGTCGGCCGGCACAATGCGCTCGACAAGCTGGTGGGGGCCTGCCTGCGGGCCGGGGTGGCGCCGGGGGAGGGGTTCGTGCTGCTGACCAGCCGGGCCTCGTTCGAGATGGTGGAGAAGGCGGCTTCCTTCGGGGCGGGCACGGTGGTGGCGATCTCCGCCCCCACCTCGCTGGCGGTGGAGCGGGCGGCGGCGCTGGGGATTTCGCTGGTGGCGGTGGCGCGGCCCGACGGGGCGGTGCGGTTCACGCCGGGGGACGGGGAATGAGCGACAGGGAGCGGCTGGCGCGCATGGCCGAGCAGATCGCCGCGGCTTTCCATGCGCTGCCGGAGGAGCAGGCGGTGGCGGCGATCGCCGCGCACATCAACCAGTTCTGGGCCCCGCCGATGCGGCGCGACCTGCTGGCGCTGGACCCGGCCCTGCTGGCGCCGCGCGTACGGCAGGCGCGGGCGCTGGTGCGCCCGCCACGGCCGGACCGCAAGGCCGGGTAGCGCCCTGGGCTGGGTTCA
>CANHCJ010000116.1 GCA_947458025.1 Rhodospirillales bacterium
GACACTGCCCCTCCCACTCCACCTCAAACGTCTTGATCAGCACCGACAAAGTGGTCTGCAGTGGCTGCCGCTGGGCGAATGCCCCGAGCGGCATGTCGTCGATGCGAGCCCCGCAGGCATCAGCCTCGCGGCGTGTTATTGTTCATTAGGAAATTCAGGGACCGCGCATCATGGCCGAGAACGGCATCCGAGAACTGATTGCGGCGCTCAAACGCGAAGTCAGGAACGGCACCATCTCAGCTGCCACGGAACATCACCTTCGGCGTGAGTTTGCCGCGATCGGCTGGGGTCGCGACCCCTCGCTTCATGTTGCGAAGCTGGATGACGAAGTGCGGCGGCACGAGACAGAGGCGCGGGTGCTGAGGGAGCTGCGCGACACTGCGTTTGGGGTGGCACAAGCGGCTTCTGCCGTGGCGAAGTAGGCCGACGCCCCGCTGCCGATCAATCCGCACTGCCTACGTTCACGAATTGTGTCGGCTTGGGGAGAACCAATGCTATGGGCTGACAACACAGCCGGATGCGGCCAAGGCGATGCGCTGCGTTTCCCATTCGATCGCTACGCCCTTCATCAACACCGGCAGCGTGGTCCCCTCCACCTGCCTCCCCTCCAGAATCGCCTCTACGATTTCCGGCGCCAGAAGCGTCAGCCTCAGCACATCCCCGACGTAGGTCCGATCAAGCTTCTCGGCCCGTGCGATGTCGGAGACCGAGGCGCAGTTTCCGTCATCCAGCAACCGCTTCCACCGGAATGCCCGCCCCAACGCCTTCAGCAGCGACGGATCGGCATTGGTGGCCACGTGCCTCGGGGCGGTGGGCAGCACCGACCCATTCGGCGATACTACCACTTTCCGCCCACCTCGCTTCCGGATCGCCAGCGGCACCCGCACCGTCACCGTGTCGGCCATCAGGCTGCCTCCCGCATGGCGGTGCTGCCCCGGAGGTCGCGCACCAGGCTCGACAACCCGTCCACCCGCAGCTTGATGTCGGCACCGGTCGGCCCGACCGTGACCCGCTCCACCAGCAGTTGCACTAGGCGCGCCTGCTCAGCGGGGAACAGCTCCTCCCACATCGGCTCCAGGTGCTCCAACGCCTCGCGGACCTCGACCTCGGTCACGTCCGGCGCCTCCTCGCGCGCCGCCTTCCATGTGCCGACGATCACCTCCGGCTGCCGCACCAAGGCCCGAACCTGCGCCAGCACCACCTGCTCGATCTCGGCCGCGGCGATGCGACGGACGATGTCCGGGTTGGGCTGGTCCTGGTCCTTCAGCACCGCCTGCGCCACGTAGTAGCGGTATTGCTTTCCGCCCTTGCGCGTGTGCGTCGGCGACAGGGCCCGGCCGTCCAGCCCGAAGATGAGACCCTTCAGAAGCGCCGGTGACTGCGCCCGCGCTTGGTTCGCCCTCACCCTGGGGCTGACCTGTAGGATGGCGTGCACCCGGTCCCAGAGGTCCCGCGCCACGATGGCCTCGTGCTCGCCGGGATAGACCTTCCCCTTGTGCGTCGCCTCCCCGAGATAGGTCCGGTTGGCCAGGAGCCGGTAGAGGTAGCCCTTGTCGATCGGCGCCCCGGTCTTGGATAGGACGCCCTGCTGCCGCAGTTCCTGGGCCAGCTTGGTGGCCGACCGCAAGACGACGAACCGCTCGAAGATCGTCCGGACCTGCCGGGCCTCGCTTTCGACCACCAGCAGCTTGCGGGCCTCGACCCGGTAGCCGAGCGGCACCTTGCCGCCCATCCACATACCGCGGGCGCGGGAGGCAGCGAACTTGTCCCGGATGCGCTCGCCAATCAATTCGCGCTCGAACTGGGCAAAGCTCAGCAGGATGTTCAGCGTGAGCCGCCCCATCGAGGTCGTTGTGTTAAAGGCCTGAGTTACACTCACAAACGTAACGTTGTGCGCCTCCATGGTCTCGACGAGCTTCGCGAAATCCGTCAGCGAGCGGCTGAGCCGATCAATCTTATGAACGACAATGACGTCGATCCTCCCTTGCTCGATGTCGGTCAGTAGCCGCTTCAGCGCCGGCCGCTCCAAAGTCCCGCCTGAAAAGCCACCGTCGTCGTAGTAGTCGGGGACCTCGATCCAGCCCTCGTGGCGCTGGCTGGCGATATAGGCGGCACAGGCATCGCGCTGGGCGTCCAGGGTGTTGAACTCTTTGTCCAGCCCCTCGTCGGTGCTCTTGCGGGTGTAGATGGCGCAGCGGGTCTTGCGGATCGGCGCTGGGGCCCCGGGCTTACTGCTCATGCCAACCCCCGCTGATTTTTGATGCCGAAGAAGGTGAAGCCGTTCCACCTGGTCCCGGTGATGGCGCGAGCCACGGCCGACAGGGACTGGTAGGGACGCCCCTCCCACTCATAGCCGTTGGCGAGCACCGTCACCGTGTGCTCGACCCCCTTCCACTCGCGGATGAGCCTGGTGCCGGCGATCGGCTTATCCTGATGGCGGATCCGGCGAATGATCGCGTTGCCGCCGTCTAGCTGCTCGCCGATGGCCTCCAGCTTGGCCACCGTCTCGGGCTTCAGGCCGCCGTATGCGAGCTCCTGTATCCGGTACGATAGCCGGCTCTGGATGTAGGTCCGACTGAAGGGCGGCGGCTCCTTGCCGAACAGTTCGCGCCATTGCTGCTTCAGCTGCGCGATCGGCATGGCGTGCAATGCCGCCAGCCGCGCCAGAACGGTGTCCTTGGGGATGGAGGTGATCAACGTGGTCATGCGACTCCCTTTCTCTTGGGGTTCGCATGGAGGCGCTGCCGGACGGTGGAGTGTAGGCGAATGTCTCCACGCTCCCGACCTTCGGCGGAGGTGTCGGCACATTCCACGGCAGTGCGGCTGCGCAGCCGCAGGCGGACATGGGTGGGGCCGGCGATGTGGATCGGGGAGCGCAGGCTGACACGCAGTGGAGGGGGCATGGTGTTCCAACATGATTTGTCCTGCCCATACCTACGGAGCGACCCACGATTTTCTGTCACGGGTTTCGCCCTGCAGCAGGTTTCACTTGAAACCGCGCTAAGCGGCGAGAGGGGCATTTCAGGGCTATCACCGCGCATCGCAACGGCTTGCTGTGTATAGGAATGTGGTCTGTTTATCTGGGGCGATGAGTGCATCGGCTTTCCGCTCATGATGTCCTGCTATCCCTCTACCGGGCGCCGCCCCGAAATTTCTCACGGGGTCGCGGAGAGGGGTTTTGCGCACATTCTGGCGCTCCTGATCGACACAGAATGTCGGTCCGCCGATGCTCCATTCAAGTAACAAATCTCACACCGGGGCGCCGGAGAAATTCCGCATGTCGCGATTGGGTAGGCAAGTGGAACTGCAAACCGTCTCCAAAGTCTCTAGTCTGCATCGACGCCCTTCTGATGGCCTGACCTTCCTGCCTGTCGTCTTGAGCGTAGAGAAACGTACTCGCGCGTACGATTCTCCGTCTTGTCCAGAGTCTGGATCAGTGCCATTTTCGGCAGGCACAAAGGCGTGCGCCGACTGGCCACGCCAACCGACCTGAACCCAAGACATAGGCCCTCATCCGGCCACCGCCCCGTTCCGCGCCCGTTTGCGTGGTTGCTCGATGCCGTCACCTTCGTGAGAGGAAATTCCTTCCTCGCACGTATGAGAGATGCAGGAGATTGCCGTCGCCGTGCCAACCCGCGACGGCCGCTCCATCCCGTCACCACCGACGCCAAAGGGATGCTGCATGATCGCTTGGAACTGCCGTCGCTCAGCCCCGCCTGCTCCGGCTGTTCGGCCTGTCCTATGCTGGAGCGTGAGCGCCTGCGGGGTGCAGGCATGAACAGCGACCTGCGCGACCTTCGCCGTGCCCTGATCGGCAACTGGACCGGCCTGCTACGCGACCTGCTCGGACCTCCCAGCCGCAAGGGCGCGCGCCAATGGCGCTGGAACAGGCGCGGCAGTCTGTCCGCCGCCATTGCGGGCCCCAAGGCCGGCACGTGGTTTGACCATGAGGCCGGATGCGGTGGCGGCCCTCTCGAACTGATCGCCCGGCAGCACGGCGGGAGCTGGCGCGAGGCAGCAGACTGGGGCCGCCGCTGGCTCGGCTGGCCAACCTGGGATGAGCGCCGCGGCAGTGGTGCCGGAATCCGCATCGCCGCCGAGGGCGAGGACGACGCGCCCGTGCTGGTGCCGGCCAACGACCTGGACCGTGATCCCGAGGTGGAGCGACGCCATGCCGCACAGCGCGCCGCTCAGGCAACCTGGGAGTCCGCGGCGCCGGCCGATCCCTACCATGACTACCTGCAGCGCAAAGGGGTTGCACCGCGCGATCTGCGCATGGATCGGCACCGCGGGCTGATCATCCCACTGGTCGACCTGGACGGCACGATCCACAGCTTCCAGCGCATTGAGGAGAACGGCAGCAAGCGGTACCTGGCCGGCGGCGCCAAGGCGGGCAACTTCGCGGTGATCGGCGGCCCGCTTGATCGCGCCGAGACCATCCTGGTCTGCGAAGGATGGGCCACTGGGGCGTCCGCCCACGCGGCGACCTGCCTGCCCGTCGTGGCCGCGATGGACGCCGGCAATCTGCGGCAGGTGGCACCAATCCTGCGGGAGCGCTTTCCCGACCGCCGCATCGTCCTGCTCGCGGACAACGACAACAAGCCGGGCCGCAGCGACAATCCTGGCGTCACCGCAGCCGCCGCCGCAGCGCGCGCCATTCGCGGCCTCATGGCCGTTCCGCTGGACCCCGGCGACTTCAACGATCTCGCCCTGCACCACGGGCTAGGCGTCGCCCGCATCATCATCGATGCCGCCGCGCCGCCGCCGCCGCAGGTCGGCACCTATCCACGGCCCAGTCTGGACACGCCGGCCGCACGGCAGGCGCTCGACGGGTTGGTTGCCCGGTTCATGGGTGAGGTCGTGGCCTTCTGGACCGCCGATCCGCTGGATGCCGATTTCGGCATGGCTATGGCGAGCCTGGCGACCGCCGCCGGTGGCGCGGATACCGGCACCACAGCCCATGACGATGATGATGACTGGAGCGTGTTCGACATGCCCAGCATGTTCCAGCCATGGGAGGCAAGCGGCTGGCGCCACGGTGCTTCCGGCGCGCGTGGTCGCCCATGCTGATCGATCTCAACCTCTCACCACCGCCACCGCGGCTGGCGCTGCCGGTCATGGTCGGCCTCGGCAAGACCACCACCGCCCAGCGCGCCATCGCCGAACTGATCGGCTCCGGCGCGCTTGGCCGTCGCAAGGTGGTCGTCGGCGTGCCGCGCCTCGACCTGGCCGACGAGCAATGCCGCGCGTTCCAGGCCCTCGGCATCGAGGCCATGGTCTGGCGGGGGCGCAATGCCACCGATCCCAGGGCCGGGGACCCCGAGGTCCTGATGTGCCGCGATCCCTCGGCACCCGCCGATGCCATCGAGGTCGAACAGGTGGTCGAGCAATCCTCCTGCAAGGTCACTCGCGACGGCGTCACCCATGTCTGCCCGTTCTACGCGACATGCGGCTACCAGGCGCAGAAGGAGCCGGCCAAGCGGGCTCGGGTGATCCTCACCGCCCATGACACGTTGTTCCACGTTGCGCCCCGGGTGATCGGCAAGGTCGGGCTTCTGGTGCTGGACGAGGGGTTCTGGGCCGCCGGGCTACGGGGCCTGGACGGCAAGATGGTGATCACGCTCGACGGGCTGCGGCCCACACTGGCGACAGTGCAGTGCTACACCTCAGCCAACCGGGAGCACACCGACAACACCGCCGACCTCGCCGCGTATCGCGGCCGGCTGTGGCGAATTCTCGGCTATGCGCCGGATGGTCCGATCTCGGTCGCCGCCCTGAGGTCGACCGGGCTGACCCCCGAGATGTGCCGCACCGCCGCAGGCCTGGAACACCGCCGCATGCGCGATCCCGGTCTGCTGCCCGGCATGGATCCGGTCGAGCGGTCGCGCCGCATCGCCAAGGTCATGCCCGAGCCCGGCGAGCCCTGGGCACCGCCCCGCCGCGCCGCGGCCATGTGGCGCCTCTTCGCCGATGCACTGGAGCAGGACCACGACGTGGCGGGCGCGGTGGTGCTCAACGCCATGACCGAGAACGGCACCGTTCGTGCCCTGCGGCTGCGCTGGCGTGCCGACCTACGCGTCGGCTGGGGCGGTCAGGGACCGATCCTGCATATCGACGCGACGCTGCGCCCAGACCTCGTCACGCCCTTCATCCCCGACATCACCGTGGAGCCTCCGCTGATGGCGACCGAGCCCCATGTCCATGTCCGCCAGGTCCTCGGCGCGCCGACCAGCGCCAATGCCCTGACACCCCCGCCCGACGCTCCTGCACGGCAACGCGACGCCGCGGCGGTGCACCTCCGCGAGATCGCAACGCTGATCGCGCTGCGCGCCATCGCGCTGCGTGGGCGCAGCCCCATCCCGCCGGACCTGCTGGTGATTGCCCAGAAGGCCGCGATCGACGCGCTGCGGAGGCAAGGCCTGCCCCAAAACGTCGCCGTGGCGCACTTCAACGCCCTCAGCGGCATGGATGGCTGGCGCGATGTGGCCGGGCTGATGGTGATCGGGCGCACCCTGCCGGCTCCGGCCACGGTCGAGGGCATCGCGGCCGCCGTCACCAATCGCGTGCCCGTCACCAGTCGAGGCGAGGTCGAGTGGTGGTACGCCAGCACCGAGCGGCAGATCAACCTGGCCGATGGCGGCGTGCATCCCGTGTCCGGCGAGGCGCATGCCGATCCGACGGCCGAGGCAGCCCGCTGGAGCATCTGCGAAGGGGAGTTGATCCAGGCGCTCGGGCGCGGCCGCGGCGTCAACCGCACGGCCGACAACCCGCTGGAGGTTGATCTGCTGACCGACGTGGTGCTGCCGGTCACGGTGAACGAGGTGCTGGACTGGGACGAAGTCCAGCCCAGCCGGCACGACATGATGGCGGCCGCAGGGGTGGAACTCGAGAACGCCGCCGACATGGCCAGGGCCTTCCCGGACCTCTGGACCGGCTACGAGGCGGCGAGGAAGCAAACGCAGAGGACCGGGACAAATTGCTATTATAGGACTCTCTATAATAGCGAAATGTCCCGGTCCTCCTCGGTTGTCGCCTATCGGCCGGCCGGGGCCGGACAGAAGGACCGGCAGGCCCGGTTCGACCTTGAGCTGATCCCCGATCCCCGCACCTGGCTGGAACAGCGGCTCGGGTCGCTCGCCCATTTCGAGGTGATCGACGGGACCATGCCGGACACCACGGCAGGCGTCGCCGGTGGCGATGGCGTTGCCGCCGCCGCGCCGGGCCCGATCCTCGCCGGCTCCGACATTCCCGCGCCATGTGCACCGGAACACACTGCCCAAGCGCCGGCGCTGATCCCCGACCTCGCCGTCGCTCGGGCCCGTCTCACCGACCTCAGCGCCCGCCTCGACGCCGCCATCCACCAGCGCATCGCCAACGACCGCGCCCGCCTCGCGGTGCTGTCGGCCCGCCTTGAAGCCGCCAAGCCAACCACGGCCGCGGCCTGACCCGCGTCGCCATCGCGACGCGCGACCACCCATCACCACAGGAGACGTTGATGACTGACCAGACCATCATCGTGTATCGCGCCGGCAGCTTCAGCACCGAGGCAGCGCCGCCGTGGATGGCGGCTCTGCATGCTGTCGAGCAGGAGATCGAGAACTGGGACTCCGCACTTGACCACGTGCTCGGCAAATGCGTGTCCCGCGTTGCTGTGGAAGGCGTCGCCTGGCCCGTCGCGGAAGTCGTCGCGCGGCGGACGCCAGACGGCGGATACTTCGTGGACATGATGGCCGAGGAGTTCAGCCACGCTGAGGTCTGGATCCCCGACCTGGCAGATTGGTTGCCCTTCCAGGTGAGCTACGTCGAGCCCTTCCTGCTGGCGCGCGCCACAATCCAGCGCAACCAAGTCCTCGACCGGCTGACCAACGCCCTCATCGCGTTCGCCCGGCACGGCGAAGGCAGACATATCGATCGGCTGACCGGCGAGTCCCGCATCGACGAGCGCGAGGACGCCGAGCGTCGTCAACGCACCGCCGCCGCGATCCGCTCCCGCACCACCACCGCCATCTGACAGGAGTGGACACGATGACGAACAAGCGCAAGCGTCCCACCATCCCGCGCGAGACCCTGGGCAAGCCTTCGAAGTGGCGCCTGCAGCACGGCGGTGTCGGCCCTGCCGTGCGCGATGCCGATCCCGACACTGGCACGCCGGTGCAGCATCACCGTACGGTGGACACGCTGGGCGTGATGCTGGAGCACAACACAATCACGCCGGAGATGCATGAGGCAGGCTGCATCTTCCGCACCCAGTTCCGCACAGCGTCGCTGGACGGCATGCGCACGACGCAGCTGATCCGGATGCCGGGTGGATTGGGCGACACGCTCACCGAGCGCCAGGCTTCGGCGCGACGCCGGATCGCCGCGGTCATGGAGATGATGGGTGGCCCCGACACCGCCACCGGCTCCTGCCTGTGGCACGTCGTCGGCCTCGAGTGCTCGGTGCGGGAATGGGCCATGCGGCGCGGCTGGAACGGCAAGCCGATCCCACCGCCGCAGGGACAGGGCATCCTCATCGGGGCGCTGGGGGTGTTGGCGGCCCACTACGGGCTGGTGCGGCGTGGCGCCGATGCCAGGGTGGGCGAGGCAGCGTACGAGCCAGCGTGACGCCGCTGGCCGGCAAACGCGGTTCGGCGAAGCTAAGAGGAGTGTGGCACTCCCGATTATGGATCCTCCTATAGTGGAATGTCATACTCCTCCCCGGATAGCCGCGGCATGGCGACGTTACGATTTGCGCTTGACCCTCGAAACGGCATTGCGGCGATGGAATCACACGCGGTAGATTGTCTGCATCGTCGCAGACGTGGCTTGAGGCCGTCTCGCGCCGATGACCAGCCTCCACCATCGCAACCTCATGGTTCCTTCCTGGGCCGGATCGATGCGGGGAGCAAAGGCGCGATAGCCCGCTAGTGACAGGCTGAAAAACTGGTTGTCGGGTTTCCGGACACTTCCGCGCTGCGTAGCCAAGCTCTGGATTAGGCTCACCTTTCTCTCTCTACGCCACTGCAGGGCCTGCGAACCACCGCGTGGTGACCGGTTGCAATCGCCAGTTGCCACGCGCGGACGCCAACACATCCCGCGGGGGGCCGGTTGCCATGTCCGAGCGCACGCCGTCCGCCCGAGAACTCGCCCGTCGCATCGGCATCTCGCATACCGCGATCCAGAAGGCCGAACGCGCCGGACGCATCGTCCGCGAGCCGGACGGCACGTGGGACGTGGCCAAGGCGCGCCGGCACCTAACCGAGACGGCGCTGCCTGGTCGCTCGCCGCTGGCGCCACCCGCGGAGGCGTCACCCTTCGCCCGGCTGAAGGTGGCGCTGCTTGCGCTGAACGTGGAGAGCCGGCGCCTCGCACTGGATCGGGAGAAAGGGCGATTGATGGATCTCGCGGTCGTCGATGCACGGGTCGATGAGATTGCCGGCGCCATGCGGGACACGTTGCTCAACTGGCCAGCACGGGTGTCCGGCCTGATCGCCGCCGACATCGGCGTCGACCCGCATCTCGTGCAGACCGTGCTGCAGCAGCATATCGGCGATCTGCTCACCGAAGCGGCCGATCGGTTCGACCCACCAGAGGATGTATTCGCCAGCGGAGATGCTGGCGCGGTGCCGGGATCATGATCTGACCTCGCGGCGCTGCACAACGCAATCAATCGGTTCGCGATCCGACTTGGCTGTGCCGCGCCCCAGCGCGAAGTGTCCATCACGCGCAGGGGACCAGGCCCCGCCAGGCAGGAGCAGCAGAGATGGCCAACACCAGCATCCCGCAGACCCAGAACCGCGAATGGGGGTTCTTCGGCACCATCTCCCATCACGCCGACCCCGAGCGCGCCTGGGACATCGCCTTGGCCTTCATCGCCGGGATCACCGGCTGCAGCCCCGAAGCCACCCGCGCCTTCCTGGACAGCCGCCACGGCCGCCACTTCGCCGACGAAGTCAGCAACCACCTGGCGGCGGGTCAGGGACTGGCCTGCGCCATCAACGCTGCCGCGACCACCTGGATGAGCTGGCGGATCAGCGCCCGCACCGCCCACCAAACCGGCATCCCCCGCGGGCTCCCCTACCTCACTGGCTACGTCCTGCACGCCGAGATCAAGGCCGACACCACCGACTGACGCGGTCCCCTCCGCCACTGCCCCGACCGGGTTCCTCCCGGCGGGGCTCCAGGCAGTAGCAGCCCCTGGTGGTCAGGGGCGCGAGAGGGAGACACCCCGATGGCCAAGCTTTCCGACACCGCCCTGGTCCTGCTCAACAAGGCCGCTACCCGCGATGACCGGCTGGTCGAGCCGCCCAACCATCTGCCCGCCGCCGCCCGCAACGCGGTGGTGCGCAGCCTGCTTAAGCAGGGTCTGCTGATCGAGGACGCGGTCGAACTCAACCATCCCCTGACCTGGCGGACCGACGAGAGCGACGCGGACCTGCGCTGCAGCATCGCACTTCGCTTGACCGACGACGGCTTCCGCGCCCTGAACATGGACCCGCCGGACGCCGCGGCCGAAGCCGATACCCACGCCTCCACCACGGACGCGCCCACGGCGCCGGACGCGGCGGCGGTGCAGGCGGAGGCCCTGGCGGTCGCTGACGCCCTGGAAGCCGCCCAGGGCGAGCCCGTGTCCGCCCCGCGCGCCAGCCTGCGAGATGCCGCCGCAGCGGTCCTGGAAGC
>CANHCJ010000117.1 GCA_947458025.1 Rhodospirillales bacterium
AACCGGGCGGCGGGGTCGATGGCGATGGTGCGGTTGCCGGGCGGCGAGGCCGGGCAGGTGGCGGGGCTGCGCGCGGCGCTGCTGGAGGCGGGCACGGACGTGCCCATCATCGCGCATGGCAGCCGGCTGTGGCTGCGGCTTTCGGCGCAGACCTACAACGAGCCGGCGGATTTCGTGCGGATGGGCACGCTGGTGGAGGCGGCGCTGGCGCGGGCCGGCTGAAGCTCATACCAGCCCGCCTTGATGTTGACCCATGAAGGATGGGTCAACGCGGGCCGGCATGAGTCTTTGCTTTGCGCGCGGCCACCGGCCACCCCCGCGCGCGATACCGGCCGGCGCAATGGCCGGAAGAGTCGGCCATTGCGCCGGCCGGTATCAGGCGGCGCGGCGGCGGCGGGCCCAGGCGAGGCCGAAGAGCGCCACGGCGAAGACGGCGAGCGCCGGCGGGGCGGGCGTGGTGACCGTGGTGTTGGCCGAGGCCATGGCGCAGCGGTTCCAGCGGTTGTTCGACATCAGCACCTGGTGGCTGACGAACTGCGAGCAGCCCTGGGCGTTCTGCATGTTGATCACGGTGGCGTCGCCCACCGGCGGGGCGAAGGTGGAGAGCGCCGGGCTCAGCAGCGTGTTGCGGTTCGG
Source organism: Rhodospirillales bacterium (assembly GCA_947458025.1). GTDB lineage: Bacteria > Pseudomonadota > Alphaproteobacteria > Acetobacterales > Acetobacteraceae > CAMDGX01. The sequence continues at coordinate 637 of CANHCJ010000117.1, forward strand.
GTTGAAGTCCGCGAGGTCCCACAGCGCCACGCCGCCGAGGATGACGTTGTTCAGGTTGAACAGCTGGTTGGTGCCGGCAAAGGCATCCTGGAAGAAGATCGCGCCCAGGCTGTTGATGACGCTGGTGGAGTTGGGGTTGCCGTCGCCCAGCACGACGGAGGCGTTCGACAGGTCGAACTGGCTGCCGTTCTTCATGCGCACGATGGCGAAGGTGCTTTTGGTGGAGCGCAGGATCCAGTCAGTGTTGTTGATCTCGAACTTCTGGCCGGCGCCGACATCGATGTCGATCACCGCGAAGCCGTCGTTGCGGCCGGGGCGGTTCACGGCGCCGGCGGAATCGATCGCGTCGAGGTCGGTGATGGCGGGGGCGCCGGCATCCTTGATGTTCTGGTTGACGAAGCCGCTGGTGAAGGTGGCATCGGCCTTGAGGCCGACGATGAAGTCGCGCTGGGCCTTCAGCTCGTTGATCAGGTTGGTGGGGTTGAACTGGGTGATGCCGTTGCCCGCGTTGAGGTTCTGGCCCGGGGTGTTGGTGTTCGGGCCGGGGAACCAGGTGTTGGGGCTGGAGGGGTTGGGGAAGCAGCCGGACGCGCGGTTGCACTGCACGCCGATGTTGGCGTTGATGTCGGAGTTCGAGGATTCGAACTTGGCCAGGCTGCCGGTGAGGGCGACGTTGCCGGAGAAGTCTATGCCCTCGTAGATCGGGCGGGCACCGGGCAGGCGATCGGGGATGCCGACGGTGTCGGCGCCATGGCTGGGGTCGATGTCGGACCAGCGGTTGCCGCCGGGGCTGGCGGCGGCGCCGGCGGTGCCGAGGAATACGCCGAACAGGTTGGGCGTGCTGCCGTTGGGCAGGCTGCCGGTGCGCTGCGAGGGGGCGCCGTTGCTGCTGGTGGAGACCAGCTCCTGATCGGCGCCGATTTCGGTGTTGGATTGCTGGAAGGCGGAGAACTCGTTGCCGACGGAGCCCTGGCCGGTGCCGATGACCAGGTTCTGGCGGGTCTGCGACGAGGTTTGCAACACGTTCTGGGCCGCGCCAGGGGTGGCGCCGGCGATGGCCATCGCGAGGAAGGCGGCGGAGGCCAGAAGGTGACGGGTCTGCACGGCGATCTCCGGGACGGCGACGTTCAAAAAAAGTGGCTCAGTAAAGTTATGTCGACCACTCAGAGGTTTGTGGCCGTTTATGTTGCGCTTCGAACCAAATTGACTCAGGCGATGCAACCTTTCCGTTGCCCTCTCATGGACCGGGGCCGGGTGATTCCCTCCGGCCGGCGGTTGCTCTAGGCTGTCGCGAAACGGAGGGAACGCGCGCTGCGCGGCTGTGCCATGAACCTCACCATCGCCCCCATCGACCCCGCGCGGCCGGATTTCGCCGGCATCGTCTCCGGCGTGGACATCGCCGCCGGCATCAGCCCGCAGGAGGCCGCCGCGATCGAGGCGGGGATGGACCGGTTCGCGGTGCTGGTGTTCCGCGGGCAGCGCATCGACGACGCCCAGCAGCTGGCGTTCAGCCGGCATTTCGGGCCGCTGGAGACGGCGACCGGGGATATCGTGCAGGGGGCCGAGCGGCGCCTGGCGATGGACGTGAACGACATCTCGAACGTGGACAAGGACGGCCGGGTGCTGCCGCGCGACGACCGCAAGCGGCTGTTCTCGCTGGGCAACATGCTGTGGCACAGCGACAGCAGCTTCAAGGCGACGCCGGCGAAGTTCTCGCTGCTGTCGGCCCGGGTGATTCCGGACCATGGCGGGAACACCGAGTTCGCCGACATGCGCGCGGCCTGGGACACGCTGGACGACGAGACGAAGGCGCTGGTGCGTGATCTGGTGTGCGACCACACCCAGCTGCATTCGCGCGGGGTGCTGGGCTTCAGCGACTTCACCGATGAGGAGCGGCGCCGATTCGCGCCCGTGCCGCAGCGGCTGGTGCGGCGGCATCCGGTGACGAAGCGGCTGTCGCTGTTCCTCTCCAGCCACGCGGGCAGCATCCATGGCTGGCCGGTGCCGGAGGCGCGGATGCTGCTGCGCGACCTCACCGAGCATGCGACGCAGCCCGCGTTCGTCTATCGCCACACCTGGACGCCGAACGACCTGGTGATGTGGGACAACCGCACCACCATGCATCGCGCCCGGCGCTACCCGGCCGACCAGGTGCGCGACCTGCACCGCACCACGGTGGCCGATTCCGCGCCGACCCTTCAGCAAGCCGCCTGAGGACACCCTGATGACCAATCCACGCTGGACGCGCCGCCCCGAGGGTTCCACCTGGGGCGACTGGGGGCCCGACGACCAGCTGGGGCGGCTGAACCTGCTCACCCCGCAGAAGGTGCTGCAGGGGATTGCCGAGGTGAAGGCGGGGCGCGCGTTCTGCCTGTCCCTGCCGCTGGATTATCCGGGCGGGAACGTGGTGAACCCGCGGCGGCATCCGCCGGAGCTGATGCCGACCTTCCGCGACGGGCGGCCGAACATGGCGGTGCCGCTGCGCTGCTACGATCCGAACTCGCTGGATGTGATCAGCGACGACCGCGTGCTGTTGACGCTGCAGTATTCCACCCAGTGGGACACGCTGGCGCATGTGGGCCAGATGTTCGACGTGGATGGCGACGGGCGGATGGAGGACGTGTTCTACAACGGCTTCCGCGCCGGCACCGACATCGCAGGGCCGCTGGAATACGACCGCGGGGTGGACGGCAAGCCGAACCCGGTGCCGCCCGGGGCGCACAAGCTGGGGGTGGAGAATATCGCGGTGACCTGCGTGCAGGGGCGCGCGGTGATGATCGACCTGCTGGCGCATTTCGGGCGCAGCGGGAAGGTGGTGGGCTATGCCGAGCTGATGGAGGTGATGGCGAAGGACAAAGTCGTTGTCGAGGAAGGCGACATGGTGTGCTTCCGCACCGGGTTCGCCGAGCTGCTGCTGGAGATGAAGAAGCAGCCGGATCGCGAGGTGCTGTTCAAGACCACCAGCGCGCTGGATGGCCGCGACGACCGGCTGCTGCAGTGGATCACCGATAGCGGGGCGGTGGCGCTGTTCGCCGACAACTACGCGGTGGAGGCGCAGCCCGCGATGCCGGCGCCGACCAGCGACCCGTGCACCATGCTGCCGCTGCATGCGCATTGCCTGTTCAAGCTGGGCTGTTACCTCGGCGAGATGTGGTACTTCACCGAACTCGCCGATTGGCTGCGGGCGAACGGGCGTAACCGGTTCCTGATGACCGCGCCGCCGCTGCGGCTGCCTGGCGCGGTGGGCTCGCCGGCCACGCCGGTGGGGACGGTGTAGCGGTGCGCATCTTCCAGCATCACGTGCTGGCCACGGCGGCGCATGGCGCGGCCCCCGTGGGCAAGATGCTAACCACGCGCGCGGCCGAGGCGGCGCGCGGGGCCGGCGGGCGGGTGTTCGGGGTGTTCACCTCCATGATCGGGCTGGGGGTGAACAACCTGGTGATGCTCTCGGAGTTTCCCGACGAGGCCACCGCGCGGGGCGTGGACCTGCTGGCGGGCGTGCCGGCCGGGGTGATCCGGCACGAGTTCTGGGAGCCGGACCCGCGGCCGACGGCCGACGAGACCTTTCCGGAGACGGACGGGTTCTTCTCTCACCGCTGGTTCGATTGCGCGGAGGCGGACTGGCCGCGGTTCCGCGACATCTCCGCCGATGCGTGGGACAATTTCGAGGATGTGCACGACACGCGGGTGATCGGGTTCTGGCGCAGCCTCAGCCCGCCCTCCCCGGGGGTGACGCGGGTGTGGCTGATGGCGTGGTACAAGGATTTGGCGGCGTGGGAGGCCTCTCGCTTCGTGCTGAACCCGGTGGGGACGAAGGCGGAGCAGGCTTTCGCGAATTTCCGGGCGCGGCGGCAGATGACGCTGGATTCGGCGGTTTCGATGCTGCGGCGGGTGACTTAGGGCACCGGCAGACCCACCTGATGCAGACTGGCGCGGGCGCCCATGCCCGGGCCGCAACCAAGGACACGAGAGATGATCGGCTTCGTTACCGTCGGCACCAACGACATGGACAAGGCGGCCGCGTTCTATGATGCGCTGTTCGCCGTGATCGGCGCCAAGCGCCTTTCGGATGGCGAGCGCTTCAAGGCCTGGGGCATGGCGCCCGGCACGCCGCGGGTGGCGGTGGTGAAGCCGTTTGACGGCAGCGCGGCCACCGCGGGCAACGGCACCATGGTGGCGCTGGCGGTGGAAAGCCGCGCGCAGGTGGAGGCGATGCATGCCAAGGCGCTGGCGCTGGGCGGGGCGGACGAGGGCGCCGTGGGCCTGCGCGGCGAGACGTTCTACGCCGGGTATTTCCGCGACCTGGACGGCAACAAGTTCGTGGCGTTCAAGGTAGGCTAAAGAGCTTCCCCGCGTGCGCCCAGTAATCCCGGGCGCAAGCGGGGAAAAGTTTTTTGGTTCTTTTTTTCAAAAAAGAACCGCTTACCTTCCCTTGAAGTCTGGCGTGCGGCGTTCGCCCATCGCCTTCACGCCTTCGCGGAAATCCGCAGTGCGGCGCTGCCATTCCTGTTCCACCAGCTCGCGCTCGGTGGCGGTTTCGATGGCGTCGGCGAGGCCCCGGCGCAGGGTTTCGCGGGTGGATTGCAGGGCGAGCGGGGCGGCGACCGCGATTTCGGCGGCCAGTGCCATGGCGGTGGCGCGCAGTTCCGGCAGGGGCGCGAGCTGGTCGGCCAGGCCCATGGCGACGGCTTCCTCACCGGTGTAGCGCCGGCCCGTGTAGAAGATCATTTGCGCCTTCTGCTGGCCCACAAGGCGCGGCAGGGTGGCAGTGAGGCCGAAGCCGGGATGGAAGCCGAGGCGGGTGAAGTTGGCCGAGAAGCGGGCCTCCGGCGCGGCGATGCGGAAATCGGCCACCAGGGCGAGGCCCAGGCCGCCGCCGATGGCGGGGCCCTGGATGGCGGCGACGATCGGCTTTTTGTTGCGGAAGATGCGCGCGGCTTCCTTGTAGAGGTGCTTAGTCACCTGCCCGCCTTCCTCGGTGACCAGGCCGGTATCGGGCCGGTTGGAGAAGTCGGCGCCGGCGCAGAAGGCCTTGCCCTCGGCGCAGAACAGGATGGAGCGGATTTCGTTGTCGGCGTCGAAGGCCTGCAGCGCGTCGGCGATCTGGTTGATGAGCGAGACGTCGAAGAAGTTGTGCGGCGGCTTGCGGATCTCGACGATGCCGACGCGGCCTTCGGTGGTGGCGGCGATGTCCTGGTAGGTGGCCATGGTTTGGACTTTCAGGTGAGGGTCGCGAGGAAGGCGAGGACCGCTTCGTTGAAGGCGGCGGGCTGGTCGATGTTGGCGGCGTGGCCGGCATCGGGGATGACGACCTTGGTGCTGCCGGCGATCTTGGCGGCCATGTAGTCGGTGGCGGCCAGGAAGGGGGTGTCCTTGCTGCCGACCAGCACCAGCGAGGGCACCTTGATCGAGGGCAGCGAGTTGATCACGCCGGCATCGCGCTGGGTGAGCATGCCGCGGGCGGCGTGGGCCAGGCCGGTGGCGTCGCGGTGGCGGGACTTGGAGCGCTCGGGCGAGCCCTTCAGCAGGGGGGCCAGGCCCTCGGCATCGAAGCGGGCGGCGGTTTCATGGCTGCGGGCGTTCCAGGCGTCGCGCGCCTCATCCTTCTTGAAGCCGGGGCCGGTGTCGATGATGAGCAGGGCGCGGCAGCGTTCCGGGTGGCGCAGGTGGAAGGCGAGCGACATGTAGCCGCCGAGGGAGAGGCCGCCGATGATGGCCTTGGGCGCGCCGACGGCATCGAGGATGGCGGCCATGTCGGAGACGGTGGCGTCCTCGCTGTAGAGGGCGGGGTCGCTGGGGTAGTCCGAGTTTCCGTGGCCGCGCATGTCCCACAGGATGAGGGTGTGGTGCTTGGACAGGGGCTCGATCTGGCCGCGCCACATGGCGGAGGTGGCGGAGAAGCCGTGGCTGAGCAGGAGCGGCGGGCCGGAGCCGTGGGTCTCGTAGTGGATGGTGACGCCCTGGTTGGTCAGGGTGGGCATGGGGGACGCTCCTGAGGAAGGTTCTTCTTTTTCTGAAGAAAAAGAAGCAAAAAGACTTTACCCGTTTGATGCGGAGAGGCCGGGCCCTTCCGCATCAAACGGGGAAAAGTTTTTTGGTTCTTTTTTTCAAAAAAGAACACGCTTACTTGCCTTCGAAAACCTTCGCAGCCTTGAAAGCTGCGATCTCGCTCTCCGAATACCCGGCATCCCGCAGGATGGCACTGCTGTGCTCCCCCACATCGGGCGCGCGGTTGGCCGGTGTTTTCGGCGCGCCTTCGATGGTGAAGGGGGAGTCCACGGTGAGCCAGGGCGTGCCTTCGATGGGCCGAAGGGCGCCGATGGCCAGGGCCTGTTCGTCGGCGGCGATTTCGTAGGTGGTGCCGATCGGGCCGAAGGTGATGCCGGCCGCGTCCAGCCGGGCGCGCCATTCGGCCAGGGGGGCGGTGGCGAAGACCTGGTCGAAGATGTCCATCAGCGCGCGGGCGTTGGCGCGGCGGGCGGCGGTGGTGGCGAAGCGGGGGTCGTCGATGAGGTTGGCCAGGCCCATGGCGGTGGCGAGCGCGGCCCATTGCCGTTCCTCGCTGACCACGGCGATGATGAACCAGCGGTTGTCCTGCGTGCGGTAGAGGTTGCCCAGCGCGTTGGGGGCGTCCTCGCGCTTCGGGCGGGGCGGGATGGTGGCGCCGCAGAGGGCGGCCTGGATGAGGAAGGTGTTGGCCCACATGCCGGCGTTCATGAGGTTGGCGCGGACCTCGCCGCCCTTGCCCGTGCGTTCGCGGCGATAGAGGGCCGCGGCGATGCCGCCGAAGAGGGCGCTGGCGGTGGGGTGGTCGCCCATGCCGGGCACGGAGCGGGCGGGCAGCGCGGCGTGGTCGGCGCGGACCTCGTCCATCAGGCCGGAGCGGGCCCAGTAGGCGGTGGTGTCGAAGCCGGTCTTGTCGCCTTCGGGGCCGGCCTCGCCGTAGGCGGTGAGGGAGGCGTAGATCAGGCGGGGGTATTTGGCGGCGAAGTCGGCGTAGCGGGTGCGCAGGCGCTCGCGCACCGGCAGCGGGAAGTTGGTGACGAAGATGTCGGCCTGGGAGACGAGGCGCTCCAGGATGGCGCGGCCCTCGGGGGATTTGAGGTCGAGCGCCAGGCCGCGCTTGTTGCGGGAGACGGCGAGCCAGGCATAGTCCACGCCCGGGTTGGGGGCGCCGGGGCGGGTGTGGAGCGAGCGGTAGGCGTCGCCGGCGCCGGGGGGCTCGATCTTGATCACTTCGGCGCCGTGGTCGGCCAGGATGGTGGCCGCGGCGGGGCCGGCGATGAAGCTGGCGCAGTCGATGACCTTGAGGCCGGCGAAGATGGGCTCGCTCATGGGGCGGCCTCCGGCGCGAAGGTGTTGCGCAGGGTGCCGATGCCGTCGATCGCCACCTCCACGGTCATGCCCGGGCGCATGGCGGTGGCGCCGAGGGAGGTGCCGCAGGCGATGAGGTCGCCGGGTTCCAGCGTCATCTCGCGCGAGAGCAGGGCGACGATGCGCACCGGCGGCAGGATCATGTCCGACACTGGGTAGTTCTGGCGCTCGCGGCCGTTGAGCAGCACGCGGACGCGGGCCTCGGCCGGGATCTCCGGCACGATCCAGGGGCCGACGGGGCCGAAGCTGTCGGGCGACTTGGCGCGGGCCCATTGGTGGAAGGCGGGGTCGGCGCGCAGAATGTCGGCGGCGGTGACGTCGTTCACGCAGGTGTAGCCGAAGATGGCGCGGGCGGCCTCGGCCTCGTCGGCATGGGTGAGGCGGCGGCCGATGACGATGCCGAGCTCGCCCTCGTAGACCACGCGGCCGGTGTAGCTGGGCGGGGGCAGGATGGGCGCCTCGGGGCCGACGACGCTGCCGGAGGCCTTGAGGAAGTAGAGCGGGTCCTCCGGGATGGTGTTGCCTTCCTTGATGGCGCGCTCATGGAAGTTGTTCCACAGGCCGATGAACTTGCCGGGGCGCACGGGCGCGCGCAGCACCACGGCAGAGGCGGGCACGACCTCGCCGGTGGGGATCGGGGTGTCGAACATGTCGCCGCGGTGGATGGCCACCGAGCCGTCGTCGTTCAGCGTGCCGAAGGCGCCGCCCCCGCCATGTGCCAGCCGGACCCATTTCGTCATGCCGTGCCCTCCCTCGGTGGAAGCTTAGCGGCATTGCGGGCGGGGGCAATCGGGCGGGGTTGCGCGGGGCGGCGGCGGGCGCATGATGCCGGCAATGCGGAGGAAAACGACATGAGCTGGCAGCCGGAACTGGACGAACTGCGCCGTCGCGAGGAGATGGCCCGCCGGATGGGCGGGGCGGACAAGGTGAAGCGCCAGCACGATGGCGGGCGGCTGACGGTGCGCGAGCGGATCGACGGCGTGCTGGACCCGGAGAGCTTCCACGAGGTGGGCGCGATCGCGGGCAAGGCGCAGTACGACGCCGAGGGCAACCTGATTGAGCTGGTGCCGTCCAACTGCGTGTTCGGGCGCGGCAAGGTCGACGGGCGGCCGGTGGTGGTGGTGGGGGACGACTTCACCGTGCGCGGCGGCTCGGCCGATGCGACGATCAAGGCCAAGCCGATCATGGCCGAGCAGATGGCCGCGGAGTTCCGCCTGCCGATCATCCGCATCATCGAGGGCTCGGGCGGCGGCGGCAGCGTGAAGACGATCGAGACCACCGGGCGGTCGAACCTGCCGGGCGGGGTGGGCGGCACGCAGGGGTTCTTCCTGGCGACCGACAATTTGAGCCAGGTGCCGGTGGTGGGGCTGGGGCTGGGCTCGGTGGCGGGGCTGGGCGCGGCGCGGCTGGCGGCGACGCATTATTCGATCATGACCAAGAATACCTCGGCGATGTTCGTGGCCGGGCCGCCGGTGGTGAACGCGCTGGGCCACAACGTGACCAAGCAGGAGCTGGGCGGCTGGGAAATCCAGACCCGGGCCGGCGGCGTGGACGACGCGGTGGACACGGAGGCCGAGGCGTTCGAACGCGTGCGGCGGTTCCTGAGCTACCTGCCGTCCAGCGTGCATGGGCTGCCGCCGGTGGAGCCGTGCGCCGACCCGGCGGACCGGCGCGACGAGAAGCTGATGGGCATCATCCCGCGCGACCGGCGCAAGGTGTACAAGATGCGCTCCATCATCGAGAGCGTGGTGGACCAGGGCAGCTTCTTTGAGATGGGGCGCAATTTCGGGCGCTCGGTGATCACCGGGCTGTGCCGGCTGGGCGGGCACCCGGTGGCGGTGATGGCCAGCGACCCCTACCACTATGCCGGGGCCTGGACGGCGGATGCGTGCCAGAAGGTGGTGCGCTTCGTGGACCTGGCGGAGACCTTCCACCTGCCGGTGGTGTACCTGATGGACTGCCCGGGCTTCCTGATCGGGGTGGAGGCGGAGCGCAGCGCGGTGATCCGGCACGGCGTGCGGGCGATGGCGGCGATGAACCAAACGAGCGTGCCGTGGTGCACGGTGGTGGTGCGCAACTCCTTCGGCGTGGCGGGGGCGGTGCACACGCCGGCGGGGCGGCTGGCGCTGCGCTATGCGTGGCTTTCGGGCTGGTGGGGCTCGCTGCCGCTGGAAGGCGGGATCGAGGCGGCGTACCGGGCCGACATCGACGGCGCCGAGGACCCGAAGGCGAAGCTGCGCGAGATCGAGGACCGGCTGAACAAGCTGCGCTCGCCGTTCCGCACCGCGGAGACGTTCCATGTGGAGGAGATCATCGACCCGCGCGACACGCGGCGGCTGCTGTGCGAGTTCGCCCAGTTGGCCGAGCCGCTGCGCACGCCGGGGCGGCCGAAGGGGATGCTGACGCGGCCCTAGAGCGTGATCTTCTTACGCTGAAGCGTATCCTGCATGTCTAAGGTAGCTCGCGCACTCGGCGGGTGAGAATGCGCTGAGGAGGGTGCCGATGCGGTGCCAGACGGCGGCAATGGAGCGTTCGTCGGCGCGTCGCAGCAGTGTCTT
>CANHCJ010000118.1 GCA_947458025.1 Rhodospirillales bacterium
CTGGGCGAGGCGGGCGCAGGCCTCGGGCTGGCCCTGGGCCACGGCCTCGGCGAAGTCGTGGCGCAGGGCGAAGCCCTCCGGCACCGGCAGGCCGGCGCGCAGGGCGGCACCCAGCTGGGCGGCCTTGCCGCCGTAGTCCTCGGGCGCGACGGCCTCGGCGAGATCGACCAGGCTCATGGCAGCAGCACCACCTCGCCCTTGAGGCCATCGAGCCGGATGGTGGCGCCATCCTGGATGCGGCTGGTGGCGTTGCGGGTGCCGACCACGCCGGGGATGCCGTATTCGCGGCTGACGATGGCGGCGTGGCTGAGCAGGCCGCCGGTGTCCGTCACGATGCCGCCGAGCAGCGGCAGGACGATGTTGAAGCTTTCGGTGGTGGTGGGCGTGACCAGGATGTCGCCGGGCTGGAGGCGGCCGAACTCGGCGGGGCTGCGGATGACGCGGGCGGTGCCGGTGACGGTGCCGGGGCTGGAGCCGATGCCGCGCAGGCGGGTGGGCTCGGGGGCGGTTTCCGGCGCGGTGCCGAACATCGCGTCGCCGCTGGCCATCATGGCGCGGGCGATGCGCAGGGCGGCCGGCGGCAGGTTGTCCGGGATGGTGGGCGGCGTGGGCTTGTCGCCCAGCAGCGGCGGGGCGATGGAGGCATCGACGCTGGTGCGGTAGCGGGCGCGGGCGGCCAGCGTGTCGGCATCCGGGCCGCCCTGGTTGCGCAGGATGGCCTGCATCTCGGCCCAGTCGGCCTCCACCAGGTGGGCGGCCTGGGCCAGCCTTCCGCCTGCTGCGAGGCGGGTGCCGGCGGCGAGGATGGCGGTGCGGCAGATGCCGGCGGCCCAGACATCGGAGTAGAGGCCGCGCTCGTCGCGCAGGCGGGAGTTGTGGCGCGCCTCGGCCAGCAGGGCCTGGAAGGTGGCGTGGTGCTCGGCCGGCAGGGCTTCCAGCAGCCGGGCCTCCTCCGGCGCGGTGCTGCGGCCGGGGGCGGGGGGGCCGGCATCGACGGCGCGGCGGATGCCCTTCACCAGGACTTCCGGGACCTCGTTGCCGGTGGGGGCGCCGACCTCCAGCCCATCGAGCACGCGGGTGCCGACGAGGTCGAGATAGGCGCTGGCGGCCGGGCCCACCGCGCCGGGGGCGTTGCGCAGGCGGGCGAGGACCTCGGCGTGGTCGGGTTCGGCCAGCAGGGCGCGGGAGGCGGGGTCGGCGCGCAGGGCCTGGGCGAGGCGGTCCAGCTCCGGCATGGCGCCGGCGGATTCCGGGGCGCTGCCGCGCACCAGGGCGAGGAAGGCGCCGAGCGGCGGATCTGTGCGGGCGCCCAACCACTGGCGGAGATGGGCGATGAGGTCGGCGATCGGCAGGAGTGCCGCCATGTTGAAGCGGTGGTGCTGCTGGATCATCTCCGCGAGGTTGTCGCGGCAGGTTGCGATGTGGGCGAGCTGGTCCTCGGGCGAAAGGGCGGCGGTGTCGATGCGCTGGAGGGCGAGCTGGCTGCGGATGGTGGCGGGCTTGGCCTGCTGCTCCCACAGGGCGAGGTCGGCGCGCCAGCGGCGGGTGGCGAAGGTCTCCTCCGCGGCGGCGATGCGGGCGGGGAGCTCGGCGGGGTCGAGCGGGGAGCCGCTGCCGTAGCCGAAGCCGTTGACCAGCGCGAAGCGGCCGCGGCCGGAGACGGAGCCGTAGCGCCGCGCGCTCTCGCCGGCGCCGAGGGAGACGTTGGGGCCGAAGACCTCGCCATGGAAGCGCGACCAGGGCCGCGGGACGTGCACCGCATCGAGCCGCCAGGAGCCGGGGCCGGGAGGGTCGAAGGTGAGCCTTGCGGGATCGGTGCTGTCGGCCATGGTCTGCCCCCTGCGTGCGGGCGGTGGCTCTACACCCGCGCGGGCAACATGACAATTTGATGACAGTTCAAATTCGGGGGTGGGGCGGGGGGTGGGGGCGCGTTTTGGGCATGAGTCATCGCCGCGGGGCGCGGGGTTTTCGTGACGGATTCGGGGTGATTTTGGGCGGGGGTCGGCTATGGCGGCGCGCGGGCGGACTGCTCCGGGCAGATTCCGGGCGCGCGGTTGCCTGAGAGGGTCATGCCGCGGTTGCGGGTGCCGCGCATGAGCCAGCCGATGAGGGCGCGGAGCTGGAGGAGGCGGCGGAGGGTGTACGGAGTCCGGGCGGAGTCCAGGTCCTCGGCGAGGTCGGCGTGGGTGGAGAAGAGCCAGTCCTGGCGCAGGGCGCGCAGCGTGCGGGCGGAGGGGCTCGCCTTCGAGAAGGCGGCGAGCAGGGCCAGCAGCAGGAGCTTCAAGGCCGCCGGAATCCGGGCGTGCAGGATGGCCCGCGCCCAGGGGCGCGGTGCGTCGGCTTCGACCGGTGCGGCGGTTGATGTGGTCATCACCGGGAATATGAGCACAGGCAAGACCGGTGAAACCGAAAAAAATCTTAGTTTGTGAGAAATTTTGGGTTTGACAGGAAAATGGGGCGCCGGAGGCGGGGCGCGTGGCCGGAGAGGGGTTCCGGTCGTTCCGGCGGCAAGGGGTTCACATGGAGACGGAGAGACGGGGGGAAGACAGGGGGGGCTTTGTCTTCTTGGGTGGGTGGGGTGGGGGAGATGGCGGGTCCGCTTCGCGACCCGCCCTACGAGGGGGGGAGGTGGGGTAAAGGGAACAGATTGAGTTTATTCAGTTTTTTTCCTTGCCCCGTACCTCGTGGTGCCAGACCAGCAGGCCGGCGGCGATGATGATGGCGATGCCTAGGAAGGACCAGGCGCTGGGGAGTTCCTGCCAGATCAGCACGCCGAGCAGGGTGGAGTAGATGATCGCGCCGTATTCGAACGGGGCCACCAGCGTGGTCTCGCCGATGCGGTAGGCTTCGGTCATCAGCAGCTGGGCGACCAGGGTGACCACGCCGACGGCGAGCAGGCCGGCGAGGCCGATCCAGGTTGGCGTGACCCAGACGGGGACGGTGAGCAGGCCGGCGAGGACGGTGCTGCCGATGCCGAACCACATGACGATGGCGCCGTTGCTCTCGCCCTGTTCGCCCATGCGGCGGATGGAGATCATCGCCAGGGCCCAGGTGACCACGCCGGACATGACGATCAGCACGGGCACCAGGGGCAGCGCATCCGCCCCGCCAGCCCAGGGGCGGACCATCAGCAGCACGCCGAACAGCCCGCCCAGGACCGCGGCCACGCGCTGCCAGCCGACGCGTTCGCCCAGCAGCGGCACCGAGAGGATGGTGAGGAACAACGGCATGCAGAAGCCCAGCGCCGTGTTGGTGGCCAGCGGCAGCACGCCGTAGCCGTAATAGGCCGTCAGCATGCCGGTGAAGCCGAAGATCAGGCGCCAGACATGGCCCATCGGCTTCTTCGGGCGCAGCGCCTGGATGCCGTGGGCGCGCAGCTGGATCGGCAGCATCACCGCGCCGACCACCAGGCTGCGGAAGAACATGATCTCGACGGCGGGGTAGCCGGGCGCCAGCGCCTTCACCAATGCGGCGGCCACCGTGTAGAGCGCCGAGGCGGCCATCACGCAGAGAATTGCCCGCCGTCGTGTCGCCCCGTTCATGGGCCGGACCCTATCGCGGGGCTGGCGGAGCCGCCAGGGCGGTGCTGCGGGGCTGGGTTGCCGGCGGCAACATGTTATAGGCCCCGGCATGACCGATCCCGCGAGTCGCTACCCGACCGTGCTGCAGGTGCTGCCCGCGCTGGAGACCGGCGGGGTGGAGCGCGGCACGCTGGAGATTGCCGCGGCGATCCACGCGGCCGGCGGGCGGGCCATGGTGGCCAGCGCCGGCGGGCGGCAGGTGCCGAGCCTGCTGCGCCTGGGGGCGGACCATGTGACGCTGCCGCTCGCCTCGCGCGATCCCTGGCGCATCTGGCGCAACGCGGGGCTGCTGGAGCAGGTGATCCGCAGCGAGCGCGTGGACATCGTGCATGCCCGGTCCCGCGCGCCGGCGTGGTCCGCCTGGCTGGCGGCCAGGCGGGCGCGGGTGCCGTTCGTGACCACCTATCATGGCACCTACAGCGAGGGGTTTCCGGGCAAGCGCTGGTACAACTCCGTGATGGCGCGGGGCACGCTGGTGATCGCCATCAGCGGGTTCATCGCCGAGCTGATCCAGCAGCGCCACGGGGTGCCGCCGGCGCGCATCCGGATGATCCCGCGCGGGGTGGATGTTTCGCAGTTCGAGCCCGCGCGCGTGAACGGCGACCGGGTGCCGCGGCTGGCGCGGGCGTGGCGGGTGGAGGACGGGCAGCCGATCATCCTGCTGCCCGGGCGGCTGACGCGGTGGAAGGGGCAGACCGTGCTGATCCAGGCGCTGGCGCGGCTGCGCAACACGGATGCCGTGGTGGTGCTGGCCGGTTCCGACCAGGGGCGCACGGCCTATGCCGAGGAGCTGGCGGCGCTGGCGCGGCGGCTGCGGGTGGAGCACCGGGTGCGGATCGTGGGCAATGTGGACGACATGCCGGCGGCGCTGAAGCTTTCGGATATCGTGGTGAATGCCTCCACCCAGCCGGAGGCGTTCGGGCGGGTGGTGATCGAGGGGCAGGCGATGGCGCGGCCGGTGATCGCCACCGACCATGGCGGGGCGGTGGAGACGGTGGCGCATGGGGTGACGGGCTGGCGGGTGCGGCCGGGCGACCCGGACGAGCTGGCGGGGATGCTGGACCAGGTGCTGGCGCAGCCGCTGGCGGCACGGCTGGAGATGGGGGAGCAGGCGCGGGCGATGGTGCATTCGCGGTTCACCACGGCGGCGATGCAGGCGGCGACGCTGGATGTTTATCGGGAAGTGTTGGGGTGAGAAGGAAGGATTCTTCTTTTTCTGAAGAAAAAGAAGCAAAAAGACTTTTCCGACCTGGCGCCCGTGCCGGCACGAGCCAAGTCGGAAAAGTTTTTTGGTTCTTTTTTTCAAAAAAGAACACTCTTGCTTAGATGAAAATCCTTGTGATCCGCCTGGGCGCCCTGGGCGACGTGGTGATGTCCTTCGGCCCGTTCGCGGCCATCCGCGCCCACCATCCCGGCGCGGAGATCACCTTGCTGACCACGAAGCCCTTCGCGGCGCTGGCCGAGGCGGCGCCGTGGTTCGACCGGGTGGAGGTGGATGCGCGGCCGGCGTTCTGGAACGTCGCGGGGCTGTTGCGGCTGCGGCGGCAGCTGGCCGGGTTCGACATGGTGTACGATTTGCAGACCTCCGGGCGCAGCGGGTGGTATTTCCACCTGGCAGGGCGGCCGGCGTGGTCGGGCCATGTGCGCGGCTGCCGGTTCGCGCAGGTGGGGCCGGAGCGCGAGCGGATGCACACGATCGAGCGGCAGCGCGACCAGCTGCGCATTGCGGGGATCGTGGATTTGCCGCGGCCGGAGCTTGCGTTCCTGACGGAGCGGCCTGTGCCCGCCCTGCCCGACCGGTTCGCGCTGCTGGTGCCCGGGGCGTCGGCGCATCGGCCGGGCAAGCGCTGGCCGGCGGCGAAGTATGGGGAGCTGGCGCGGGTGCTGGTGGGGCGGGGGCTGGTGCCGGTGGTGGTGGGCGGCCGGGACGAGGTGGCGCTGGCGGCGGAGATCCTGGCGGCGTGCCCGCAGGCGCTGGACCTGACGGCGAAGACGGCGCTGCTGGACATCTTCGCCATTGCCGCGAAGGCCGCGCTGGTGGTGGGCAACGATACCGGGCCGACGCATATCGCCGCGGCGGCCGGCTGTCCGGCGGTGGTGCTGTTCTCCAGCGACAGCGACCCGGCGATGACGGCGCCGCGCGGGCCGGACGGGGCCTGGCCGGTGGTGATCCGCGTGAAGGTGTTGGCCGACCTGCCGGTGGAGAGGGTTGCAGCGGCGCTGCCCTAGGGCCATACACTCCGGCCCTTTTTTGTTCCACGTCACCGATACGAGAGGAGACCCAGATGCCCGCCATCACGCTGCCCGACGGCTCCGTGCGCACCTTCGACGCGCCGGTTTCGGGCACTACCGTGGCGGCCGCCATCGGGCCCGGCCTGGCCCGCGCGGCGCTGGCCATGAAGGTGGACGGCAAGCTGGTGGACCTCTCCAGCGTGATCGAGGCCGATGCCCGCGTGGTGTTCGTGACCCGCAAGGACGAGGACGCGCTGGAGATGATCCGGCACGACTGCGCCCATGTGCTGGCCGAGGCGGTGCAGGAGCTGTTTCCCGGCACGCAGGTGACGATCGGGCCTTCGATCGAGAACGGGTTCTACTATGACTTCGCGCGCAACGAGCCGTTCACGACGGAGGATTTCGCGGCGATCGAGGCGAAGATGCGCGAGATCGTGGGGCGCAACGCCGCCTTCGAGCGCAGCGTGATCGACCGCGACGAGGGGATCGCGTTCTTCGAGGCCAAGGGCGAGAAATACAAGGCCGAGCTGATCCGCGACCTGCCGGGCACGGAGGTGATCACGCTGTATCGGCAGGGCGAGTGGATCGATCTGTGCCGCGGGCCGCACATGCGCAGCACCGGGGATATCGGCACCGCGTTCAAGCTGATGAAGGTGGCCGGGGCCTATTGGCGCGGGGACCATCGCAACCCGATGCTGAGCCGCATCTACGGCACCGCCTGGCGCGACCAGAAGGAGCTGGATGCCTACCTGCACATGCTGGAGGAGGCGGAGAAGCGCGACCACCGGCGGATCGGCAAGGATATGGGGCTGTTCCACCTGCAGGAGGAGGCGACGGGCAGCGTGTTCTGGCACCCCAAGGGCTGGAAGCTGTACCGGACCTGCGAGGACTACATGCGCCGGCGCATCGCCGGGGACGGCTACCTGGAGGTGAAGACGCCCCAGCTGGTGGACCGGGTGCTGTGGGAGAAGTCCGGCCACTGGGAGAAGTACCGCGAGCACATGTTCCTCGCCCGGGTGGACGAGGAGGACAAGACGCTCGCGCTGAAGCCGATGAACTGCCCCGGGGCGGTGATGATCTTCCGGCAGGGCATCCGCAGCTATCGCGAACTGCCGCTGCGGCTGGCGGAGTTCGGCGCCTGCCATCGCTACGAGCCCTCCGGCGCGCTGCACGGGATCATGCGGGTGCGGAGCTTCCTGCAGGACGATGCGCATATCTTCTGCACCGAGGACCAGATCGCGGCGGAAACCGTGAAGTTCGTGGAGCTGCTGTCCTCCGTGTATGCGGATTTCGGCTTTCCGGAGTTCCGGGTGAAGTTCGCCGACCGGCCGCCGACGCGGGCCGGGACGGATGCGACCTGGGACAAGGCGGAATCCTCGCTGAAGGAGGCCTGCGTCACGGCCGGGGTGAAGTACGAGCTGAACCCCGGCGAGGGGGCGTTCTACGGCCCGAAGCTGGAGTTCGTGCTGCGCGACGCGATCGGGCGGGACTGGCAGTGCGGGACGCTGCAGCTGGATTTCGTGCTGCCGGAGCGGCTGGATGCGGAATACGTGGCCGAGGATGGCAGCCGGCGCCGGCCGGTGATGCTGCACCGGGTGATCTTCGGCAGCATGGAACGGTTCCTGGGCATCCTGATCGAGCAGTATGCCGGGCGCTTCCCGCTGTGGCTGGCGCCGGTGCAGGTGGCGGTGGCGACCATCGTTTCCGATGCCGACGGCTATGCCACCGAGGTGGCCGAGGCGCTGCGGCGGGCGGGGCTTTCGGTGAAGCTCGACCTTTCGAACCAGAAGATCAACGCCAAGGTGCGCGAGCACAGCCTGCAGCACGTGCCGGTGATCGCCGTGGTGGGGCGCAAGGAGGCGGAGCAGCGCACAGTGGCGCTGCGCCGGCTGGGCGGGGAGGCGCAGGAGCTGGTGCCGCTGGACGAGGCGGTGGCCCGGCTGGCGCGCGAGGCGACCGCGCCCGATCTGGCGCGCCCCACGCTGGTGCAAGGTGCCGCATAGCGGGCCCCAGCCTTGAAAACGGGTGCTGCCGACAGCAACATGATATGGTGCTGACGGCGGCGCCTGGCGTGCCGCAGAGATAGAACGTCCACTGCCACAGGAGAGAACCATAGCCAGAGGACCCATGCCCGCACCGCCCAATCGCGACGGGCCCCGCGTGAACGAGGAAATCCGCGTTCCCCAGGTGCGACTGATCGACCAGGACGGCGAGATGATCGGCGTGATGACCGCGCGCGAAGCGATTCAGCGCGCCTATTCCGTCGGCCTCGACCTGCTCGAGATCAGCCCGAACGCCGACCCGCCGGTGTGCAAGATCCTCGACTTCGGCAAGTTCAAGTATGAACAGCAGAAGAAGAAGAACGAGGCGAAGAAGCGGCAGAAGGTGATCGAGATCAAGGAGATCAAGGTCCGCCCGAACATCGACGAGAACGACTATCAGGTAAAGCTGCGCGCCATGAAGTCGTTCATCGAGGAAGGCGACAAGGTGAAGGTGACCCTGCGCTTCCGCGGCCGCGAGATGGCGCACCAGGACATCGGCGTGAAGGTGCTGGAACGCATCCGCGGCGACCTCGACGGCACCACGAAGGTGGAGCAGATGCCGAAGATGGAAAACCGGCAGATGGTGATGGTGCTGACGCCGCGCTGAGGCGTTGCACCGGACGAATGGCAGGAGCCCCGCGGTTGCCGCGGGGCTCTTTGCGTTCCGGGCGGCTACTCCGCGTCGTCGAGCGGGAGCTGCCGGCCCCCATACAGGATGCGGACGATGGTGACTTCGCCAGCCGAGACGGTGTAGGCGATCCTGACGCGGCGCCACAGGGCGAGAACCCGCAGCCCCGGCCGAATGTCGCCGCGCGGGGCGCCTCGGTGCGGGAATTCGGCCAGGCCGAAGCAGGCCTGCTCTATCCGTGACGTATAGGCGAAGGCGCGCCGGGCCCCGGTGTCGGCCGCAATGTGGTCGAAGAGGTCCAGAAGGTCGCCCCTGGCCTCTGGCGAGAAGGCGACCCTATGCCCCACGCTCCGCCTTGAGCCTGTCGGTGTAGCGCTGGCGCAGGGCGGCAGACACCTCCTCGGCGGGGATGGCGCGTTCCGGTTCCCGCTGTAGGGCATCGTAGGCCTGCGCCACGTCTTCGCGCAGCCAGCGCTCCACCGCGTCGTCGCGTTCCTGCAGGGCGCGCAGGCCGGCCCGCACCACCTCGCTGGCCGAGGCGAAGGCCCCGGTGGCGACCAGCGAGTCGATGTAGCTTGCCTGCTCCGCAGGCAGGCTGAATGTGCGCTTCTCCACCGCCGCCATGGATCGCTCCCGGGTTATCCGACGCGGTATGATAAAGTCATACCGCGTCGGACGCCACTCACATCCCGCGGATGCGGGAACTGTTGGAGCCGGGGAGTTCGAACAGGTGGGGGCCGAGGTCCGCCAGCGTGTTCACGCCGATATTGGCCATCGCCGTCAGGGTCTCGTTGCGCATGATGGTGAGCGCCTTGCTGGCGCCGGCCTCGCCGGCCACGGCGACGCCCCAGAGCGTGTTGCGGCCGCACAGGACGGCCTTCGCGCCCAGGGACAGGGCCTTCACGATGTCGCTGCCGCGGCGGATGCCGCTGTCGAACAGGACCGTGGTCTTGTGGCCGACCTCGGCGACGATGCTCGGCAGCACGTCGATCGAGGCGACCGAGATGTCGAGGTTACGGCCGCCGTGGTTGGAGACCACGATGCCGTCCGCGCCACGTTCCACGGCGATGCGGGCATCCTCCGGGTGCATGATGCCCTTCACGATCAGCGGGCCGGGCCAGCGGTCGCGCAGGCGGTTCACGTCGTCCCACGAGAGATCCTCGGTGTGCTTCACGCGGTCGCCCAGCGGGCTTTGCGTGATCGGGGTGCGGAACTCCTCCGGGTAGTTCTCGAAGCGCGGCAGGCCGCCGTTCTTCATCACGTACTTGCCCACGGTGCCGAACAGCCAGTGCGGCGCCAGCGTCATGTCGATCAGGGAGCGCAGCGTGGGCTTGTAGGGGAAGGAGAAGCCGTTGGCCTTGTTGTAGGTGCGGTTGGGGGAGACCGGCGTGTCCATGGTGAGGAACAGCGCCTCGAAGCCGTTGTTCTTGGCGCGGTCCACCAGCTGCATCGACAGCTCGCGGTCCTTCCAGAGGTACAACTGCATGAAGTTGCGGCCGTTCGGCACCTCGCGGGCGATCTTCTCCACCGAAGTCTGGGCGCCGGTGGCGAGCGTGTAGGGAATGCCCGCCTTGGCCGCCGCCTTGGCCAGCGCCAGCTCGCCCTCATAGGCCACCAGGCCGGCGGTGCCGGTGGGGGCAATGATGTAGGGCATGGTGATCGGCTTGCCGAACAGCTCCATGGAGATGTCCCGCCGGCTCACATACTCCGGAAACCGCGGCACCACCTTCAGACGGTCCAGCGCGGCACGGTTCTCGTCCAGCAGCTTGTCGTCCTCGCTGCCGCGATCCACGTATTCGAAAATGCCCCGCGGCAAAAGCCGACGCGCGGCATCGCGAAGCTGATAAATGTCGTCGCAGTTGTCGAGAATGCTCACGGCGTTTCCTGCTCTCGCGTCTGGTTGTCACAATGCTGCACCCGATTGCCGCATGACGGCAACAGGGGGGGAAGGCAAGCAAGGCCAGGGCTCTGCCCTGGACCCGCCAGGGACCTGAGGTCCCTGGACCCACTTCACTTTTGCCCAAGGCGGGCGGGGGGGTGCTCCGGACCTGAGTCCGGA
>CANHCJ010000119.1 GCA_947458025.1 Rhodospirillales bacterium
GAGGCGGTGGCGGAGGTGGTGGACGAGGGCGCGGTGCCGTTGCTCGATGCCGCCGATCCGCCCGAGGATGACGAGGAAGAGGTGGACGACGAGGTGGTCGTGCCCGACGAGGAGGAGGAGGAGCAGGGGTGACGATGTTCACGCTGGTGCGCCACAGCGCCTATGCCGTGGCGGCCAATCCGGACTACGAGGACGCGCTGGAGGTGGCGGAGGTTTCGCACACCGACAGCTACCGGGTGAAGGCGGCGGGCGGGGCGCTGTTCGCCGCCCGCGCCGAGGCGGAGGCGGCGCTGGCCGGCGCGCGCGGCTATTTCGCCAGCCTGCGCATCGGCGGTGCGGAGGTGTTCGTGCCCCAAGGGGACCAGGCGCGGGGGGATCAGGCGCGGGGGTGACGGGTTTTCGCCGCGGTGCGACACTGCGCGCCGCGACGAAGGAGCCCCCGCCGATGAGCACCGAAGCCCAGATCACCGCATGGCTCGCCAGCCAGCACCAGGCCATGATCGACCTGCTGCGCGAGACCGTGGACATCGATTCCGGCAGCTACAACAAGGCCGGCATCGATGCCGTGGGGGCGGCGATTGAGCGCTGGCTCGCCGGGCAGGGCATCCCGACCGAGCGGCTGGCGCAGGCGAAGCATGGCGATTGCATCCGCGCCATGGTCGGCGCGGAGCCGGCTGCGGCATCGCCCACCAACGCGCCCACCAACATCGTGCTGATGGGCCACCGCGACACCGTGTTCCCCGATGGCGAGGTGGCCCAGCGGCCCTTCACCATCAAGGACGGCATCGCCTATGGCCCTGGCGTGGCCGACATGAAGGCCGGGCTGGTGATGAACGCCTTCGTGCTGGCGGCCTTCGCGAAGTTCGGCGGCGCGCCGGCGCCGCTGGTGGGGCTGTTCACCGGCGATGAGGAAATCGGCTCCCCCGAAGGCCGGCCGGTGATCGAGGCCGAGGCGCGGCGCGCGCGGGTGGTGTTCAACTCCGAGCCCGGCCGGGTTTCCGGCAACGTGGTGACGGGGCGCAAGGGCGGGGTGTTCAGCTTCTTCCGCATCACCGGCAAGGCGGCGCATTCCGGCGGCAACTTCATCGAAGGGATCAGCGCGATCGAGGAGCTGGCGCGCAAGATCCAGGCGATCCATGCGCTGACCGACCTGGAGCGCGGTATCACGCTGAACGTGGGGCTGGTGAGCGGCGGGCAGTCGGTGAACACCGTCGCCCCCTGGGCCGAAGGGCAGATCGACCTGCGCTACGTGCACCCCGAGGACCGCGACGAGATCATGGGCAAGATCGAGGCGATCATCGCGCGCAGCTTCGTGCCCGGCACCAAGGCGGAGCTGACCATCAAGGGCGAGTTCCTGCCGCTGAACCAGACGCCGGTGGCCAAGCGGCTGTTCGAGCTCTACGTGCAGTCCGCCGCCGAGACCGGGTTCAAGACCGATGGCGAGTTCACCGGCGGCTGCGCGGATTCCGGCTTCACCGCCGCCGTGGGCGCGCCGACGATCTGCGCCGTGGGGCCGGTGGGCGGCAAGGCGCACTCGCCGGACGAGTTCCTGCGCATCGACAGCCTGGTGCCGCGGGCGCAGGCGATGGCGCGGGCGATCCTGAAGCTGGAGGCGGCGGGGTTGTGACGGGGGCTTGGTCGCCCGGCGAGGGCGCGGGGCTTGGTCGCCCGGTCCGGCCGCCCCATTTCCTTGAACGGGGGCCGGGCCGGGTGGTATCGGTGCGGTGCGGCGTTGCAACGACGTGAGGCAGGGATGCGCAGGACGATCGTGACCGTGGACCGGATCGAGCCCACCGGGGACGTGATCGTGCATGAGGAAGGCGGCAAGAACGGCTTCTTCACCAACACGACGCCGCGCGTGGCCGGCACCGTGGTGCGGGAGCGGGCGAAGCTCGAGGTGGATGTGGCCGAGTACGGCGAGGTTCTGCTGGTGAAGGCGGTCGGCCCGAACGTCTGACCCGGCGCCATGAGCCGGCCGATCCTGCGCCAGCAAGATGCGGCGCACGGCACCTGGGACAAGGTGAGCCCCGGCATCCTGCCGGAGGGCATCGGCGACGACCGGTTCACCCCCGACCCGCGCGACCTGCTGCCCGGCGACGTGATCCTGTCGCGGGGCGACAGCCTGGGCGGGCGCGCGGTGCAGCGGGTGCAGGATGACCGCCCCTTCCTGCCCGAACATGTCGGCTGGACCCATGTGGCGCTGTTCCTCGGCGGCGGCCGGCTGATCGATGGCGGGCTGAACCTGGAGGGCGCGCTGGTGATCGAGGCGGTGCCGTTCCGCGGGGTGCGGGTGGCCACCCTGCCGGCCCATGCCGCCGGGCGCGAGCTGCTGGTTCGGCGCGACCTGCTGCTGGGGGCGCCGCCCGCCCCCGCGCATGGCTGCGACTTCGAGCGCCGCCTGGAGGACATGGAGAAGCGGCATCTCATCGTCGCCTCCGCCCTGGCCTATCTGGGGCAGGGATACGGGCACGGCTCCGCGCTGCGGATCGTCTGGCAGAGGCTGCTGGCGCGGTTCGGCGGGGCCGCCACGGTCGAGCCCGCGGTGGCGGCGGAGATGCTCTGCTCCAACCTCGTGCGAAGCGCCTACTTCAAGATCCGCCGCGATGTCTCCCCCGAGGTGGTGGGGACCATCCTGCCGGCGAACCTGAGCGCCAGCCACATCCTGACCGACCAGAGGATCGGCTGGGTGGAGATCGGGCGCTGAGGCGCGGCGCTATTCCTCCAGCGTGTACCCCAGCTTCAGCATCACCTGGTAGTGCGCCACCTTCCCGTCCTCCACGTGGCCGCGGGTTTCCAGCACCTGGAACCAGCGGATGTGGCGGCGGTTCTCGCTGGCCTTCTCGACGGCGCGGCGGATGGCGTCGTCGATCGACTCCGTGCTGGTGCCGACGATCTCGCTGATGCCGTAGCTGTGTTCGCTCATGCGGGGGGTCCTTCGGGCTTGTCGTGGGTGCGGGCGAGCTTGGGCATGGCGGCGGCCTCGGGGCCGAGGCTGGCGCGGCCGGTGGGTTCGGTGTCGATGCCGGCGCGCAGGGCGCGGTGGATGGGCGGGAACAGGGCGCCCAGCGCCCCGCCCCAGGCCAGGGCGGCCAGCAGCAGGCCCACCGCGGGGCGGCCGACCAGCAGCGGGCGGCCGGTGCCGGACCAGGCGGGCAGCCAGTGCAGCAGCGGCAGCGGCACCAGCATCCACAGGAAGAACCCGCCGGCCAGGCCGAACAGCCAGCCGCCCAGCGGATCATTGGCGCCGCGGCCCAGCGCCAGGGCGTAGACCGCGCCCGACAGGCTGCATCCCGCCGCGCACAGCAGCGTGGCGGTGCGCGGCGAGGTGCCGAACAGGGCGGCCAGCGTCTCGAACCAGGCGAAGCTGTCCAGGATCGCCAGCGCCGGCAGGGCGGCGGCCAGCCCGGCCAGCAGCCCGGCGGTGAGCGGGCGCTGGGTGGGGCCGGGGTCGAGCCCGTGGGCGCTCACCATCGTGAGCATCAGGCGCCGCCCACGGCGATTGTGGGCCGCGTGCCGGCATCGGGTGCGGCGGCATCCGGCGCATGCACCATGCGGCCGGCGGCGGCGCGGGCCAGCACCTGCTCCAGCGTGGGGTCCTGCGCCAGCGCGGGCTCGAACACCCGCACCAGGTGGCGGTAGGCCTGGCCGACCAGGCGCGGGTCGCGGTTGAGGTCGTACAGCCCCACCGGGTTGATGTTGCCGCGCGGCACCGACAGGCCGGCATCCCAGTCCACCTGGTCGGTCAGCGAATTCCAGGTGAAGCCCACGATCGGCACGCCGGCCTGGCGCAGCAGCTGCACGTTGTGCCACTGCCGCCACAGCCAGCGCGGCGCCTCGCGCGCATCCTGGTGGTTGGTCTCCGTGTGCATCAGCGGGCGGCGGTAGCGCTCGTAGTACTGCTGCGCCACCACGTACCACCCGAACAGCTCGCCCAGCGTCTGCGCCCGGCCGGAGGTGTCGATCAGCTTCTCGTTCCAGACGTAGTAGTCCACGCCCAGGATGGCGCGGTTGTGCACCTCGCCCTGGTTCATGAACCAGGCGTATTCCTCATCCGGCATGCCGTGCGCGCGCAGATGGGCGCGCATGGTCTGGCTGACGGGATGGGCATAGAGCAGATCGAGCGGCAGGAAGCGGCGCTCGTTCTCGAAGGCGGCGATGCGCTGCACCTCCGGGTCCGGGCAGCAGGGCTGGAAGAACTCGCCGCTCTCGCTGTTGATGAAGATGGCGTCCGGCCGCACCGCGCGGATCGCCTGGGCCATCAGCACGGCGGCCTTCGCCACGTGGCGCACGGCGGTGACGAAGCTGGTCTCGTCGCGACGCTGCTCGTTCCACAGCCCCTCCAGCGCGGAGAGCTTGGTGCAGACATACATCTCGTTCACCGGGGTGTAGAGCTTCACCCAGGGGTAGCGGCGGGCGAAGGCGCCGGCGAACTCGGCCAGGGCGGGCGCCAGCTCCGGGTTCTGGAAATTGCCCAGCCAGTCCGGCAGGCCGAAATGGCAGAGATCCATGATCGGCACGATGCCCAGGCGCCGCATCTCGGCCGCCACCGCATCTATGAAGGCCCAGTCATACTGGCCGGGGCCGCGGAACATCAGGTGCAGCGGCGGGCCGTAGCGCAGGTGGCGCAGGCCGAGCTCGCGCACCAGGGCGAGGTCCTGGCGCCAGTGGCGGTAATGGCCGCAGGACTGCATCTGGTCCATGCGCCAGCTGCCCTGGGCGATGGTGGGGTAGCTGCACTCGATGCCGGTGGCGAACATGAACCGGTCCTGCGGCGGGGGCGGCTCGGGCGCGGTGGCGATGTCGGGCCGCGGCAAAGGCGGGGCAGGCAGGCGCGGCGGGCGATGGGCGGGAAAGCCGGTGGGCCGGGTATACAGCGCGCCCAGCACCGCACCCCACAGCAGATGCCCGGCCAGCAACGCCGCCGGCACGCCCAGACCCTCCGCCTGGCGCGACAGGGCCGGGCGCACCAGCAACCCCGCCTCCACCCCCGCGGCCAGCATCAGGCGCAGCTGCGGGCGCAGCACGAACAAGGCCAGCAGCAACGGCCCCATCGCAAAGACCACGCCCTGCAGCACCGGCGGCAACGGCAGCAGGGAAAAGACGAAATAGGCATACACCAGGCCCCACACCGCCCCCACCGCCAGGTGCAGCGCCAACCCCACCAGCCAACGCAGCCACGGCTCGCCGGCCGGAAACGCCACCGCCCCCACCGGCTCCACCATGTCCGGCACCGGCAGGCCCACAGCCCGCAACACCAACGACACGGCGGCCCAGGCCAGCGCCCCCAACGCGCCCGCCATCACCGCACGCCCATAGGCAACCCGCCGTATCACCCGCGCTGAACCCGATCCATGATGGGCTAAAGGCCGGGGGGAGGGTGGGGTTCCCCAAGGAAGGCCAGGGCTCTGCCCTGGACCCGCTGGGGCCGACGGCCCCAGACCCCTCGACTTTTTCCGCCTTCGGCGGGGAGGGGCCGTCGAGGCGGTGGAGAGACCCGGGCGGCCCCTCCCCGCCGAAGGCGGAAGCTGATGCAGGGTCCAGGGACCGCCTGGTCCCTGGCGGGGTCCAGGGGCAGCGCCCCTGGCCTTGCCTTGGGAAGCCTACCCTTCCAGCCCGGCCTTCAGCGCATCGGGCCGGATCACGCAGGTGCCGGGTTGGGCGCCGACGGTGCCGGCGGCGGTGTTGGCCAGCAGGGCGGCGGTGGCGAGCGGGATGCTGGCGGCCAGGCAGGCGGCCAGGGTGGCCACGGCGGCGTCGCCGGCGCCGGAGAGGTCGATGAGGCGGGCGGGGTCGAGGCGGAAGTGGGTGGGGCCGGTTTTGTCCACCAGGGTCATGCCTTCGTCGCCGCGCTTGACGAAGATGGCGCCGAAATTGTGGGCCTGGCGCAGGGCTTCGGCGGCTGCGGCGATGGCGTCGTCGCCGTCGGGCGGGTCGTCGCCGGGGTTGAGATCCGTGCGGTGGGGGATGACCACGTCGGCGCCGGCGTAGCGGGCGAAGTCGGAGGCGCGCAGGTCCACCACCACGCGGCGGTTGGCGGCGTGGGCGGCGGCGATGAGCTGGGCGGGGATGTCGCCGGCCAGGACGCCTTTGCGGTAGTCGGACAGGATCAGCACGGAGGTGGCGGCCATCGCGTCGCGCGCGATGCGCACCAGGCGCTCGGCGAGGCGGGGGTGGACGGGGCGGGTGTCTTCGCGGTCGGTGCGGAGCAGCTGCTGGCCGCCCTGGCGGGTGCCCTGGGCGATGTAGCGGGTTTTGACGGTGGTGATGCGCCCGCCCTGGACCAGGAGCCAGGGTTCCACGCCGGGCTGGCCGCCGATGAGGCCGGTGAGCTCGGCGCCGGCGGCGTCATCCCCCACCACGGAGACGAAGGCGGTGGCGGCGCCGAG
Organism: Rhodospirillales bacterium; assembly: GCA_947458025.1. Taxonomy (GTDB): domain Bacteria; phylum Pseudomonadota; class Alphaproteobacteria; order Acetobacterales; family Acetobacteraceae; genus CAMDGX01. The sequence continues at coordinate 6,387 of CANHCJ010000119.1, forward strand.
GGCGCAGAGGTTGTGCACCACGTTGCCGGCGCCGCCGGGCTCGTCGTGCTCGGTGGCCATGGTGAGGACGGGAACGGGGGCCTCGGGGCTGAGGCGGTCGACGCGGCCGAAGATGTAGCGATCCAGCATGGCGTCGCCGACGACCAGCACGCGGGCCTTGGAGAGGCGGTCGATCGCGGCGGCGGGGTCTCGGCTGGGCATCAGGGGGTGCTAGCGGGCGGGGGGTCGGTTGGCAAGGCGGGGGTGGGTCAGGCGGGCGGGGAGAGGTGTTGGGCGATGAGGTCCGCGCGGTCGATGGAGAGCCAGGCGGCGCAGGCGGCGTCGCGATGGAACTCGCGGTCGGGGGCGTCGGGGAGGTTGGCGAGGTAGAGGTGGGTTACGCCAATGCTGTACGGCTCAGGGATGCGGCAGTATAGTGATAGGGCGACCTCGTATTGGGTGCGGGCGGAGCGGATGTCGCCCTGTGCGCTGGCGATATGGCCGAGGCCCAGGATGCAGTTTGCCTCGCCGAGCACGTTGCCGATGCGGCGGTAGAGCGGCAGTGCCTCGTCGTAGCGGTTGCGGGTGACGCCATACTCGGCACGGCGCAGGGCGACGTCGGCGAGACGGGCGGTGCAATTGGCCTCGCCGAGCACGTCGCTGATGCGACGGAATATCTGCAGGGCCTCGTCGAAGCGAGTGCGGGCGATGTCGTAGTCGGAGCGGCGCAACGCGATGTCGCCGTAACCACGGAAGCAATGGGCTTGGCCGCGCAGGTTGCGGACGCGGCGGAAGAGCCTCATGGCGGCATCGAATCTTGCCTGTGCGTCGTCATACTCCGCGCGGCGTTGAGCGATGTCGCCAAGGTTCTTGATGCAGTTCGCCTCGCCGAGCGCATCTCCGACACGCCGAAAGAGCGGCAGGGCTTCTTCGTAGCTTTTGCCGGCGGTATCGAGGTCGGAGCACTCCGCAGCGATGGAGCCCAGGCTGAGCAGGCAGTTGGCCTCGCCACGCACATTGTGGGTTCGGCGGAAGATCGACAGGGCCTCGTTGTAGCGGTCGCGGGCGGTGGCGTGGTCCGTTTGGTTGGCCGCAATGTCGCCGAGGCCGCGGAGGCAGTTTGCCTCGCCGTTTTCCGCATGTCCGCCGCGGGAACAGGCGTCGCCGCTGGAAGCGGCGGAGGTACGGAACAGTGGCAGCGCGGTTTGGTACTTGTTGCAGGCGGTCTTGAGATCGGACCGGCGGAGGGCGATCTCGCCCAGGCCTCCAAGGCATCTCGCCTCGCCGATTCTGTCGCCGACATGACGATAGAGTGCGAGCGCCTGCCGAAAGCAGTCCTGGGCACTCGCGTGGCCGGAGCGCGCGAGGTCGATCTGACCCACGCAGTATAGGGCATCGGCTTGGCCGTGCGTGTCGGACGCTGCTTCGCAGCGTTTGGACAGTGTATGCAGTGGTGCCGTACTGCCGGCGCCGTGGAAGCGGGCGAGGTCCGCATAGCCCAGGATCGCCGGGAGCGAGTCGGCATGGGCGGCGGCGGCGAATGCCATCTCGATGTTGGGCACTTCGGGTGCGAGGCGAGCGAAGGCGGCGGCGCCGTCCGATCGCATCCGCCTTTCCTCGCGCACAACCAGGGCGAGGAAGTGGCGGGGCCATCCCGCGGCATCCTCCGGCTTGACCGGATGTGCGAGGGCATGGCGACGGATGGGCGGGAGGAGATCGAGGCGGCCCGGCGGGGCATGGGCGAGGCCGAGGCGGAGGAGGTCGTCACGAGCGTTCAGGGCATCGCGACGCAGCAAGACCGTGCGGTCCTCATCGGCGAGGCCGGCGGGGAGTTTGCCGAGGAGGGCGAAGAGCCGCAGGGCGGGTTCACTGGCGTGGTCCACCGAGAGGGCGATGGAATAGTCGAGCGAGGTGAGGTTGCTTGGCCTGACGCCCAGGCGGTGGGCGATGCTTGTGCCCTGGGACTGCCACTCCTGCCACAATTCCTCCAGCGTGGCGTGGGCGCGGGCGCGATGGGCAATGAGGGCGATGGCGAGCGGCAGGCCGCCGAGGGCGGCGCGGAAATCGGGCCAAGACGGGTCGGTGGCCGCGATCTTTGGGGCGTGGTCGTGCAAGATGGCCAGGGCCGTGTCGTCGTCCACCGGGTCTACGGGCTGCGCGTGCCAGATGGGGCCGTCCGGCGAGGCGTCGCCGCGGAAGGTGGCGAGCAGGGCGAGGCCGGGGAGCGCGGCGAGGCGAGACAGCAGGGCCTCCGTTGCCATGGTTTCGGCGCGCCAGGGGGTTTCCAGGTTGTCCAGCACCAGCAGGCCGGGGGCTTCGGACATGTGGGCCAAGGCTGATTCGAGTCGGTGAGCGGCTGGGTCCAGCCCGGTGGCCCGAACGATGGCGATGCCCATGTCCTCTGCACCCTTGGCCGGGTCCAGCGGAGCGTACCAGCGGCGTTCGTCGAACATCTCCTCGATCTCGGGGTCGTTCAGCACCGCGTGGGCCAGGGTGGTCTTGCCGATGCCTCCGGTACCGTGCAGCAGTAGGGCGCAGGGAGGGACGAGTAAGGTGGCCACGGCCTGCGCGTGGGCCTGCGCGCGGCCGTGATAGCGCGCGGGTGGGGCGGGCCGCTGGCCGAGAATAGGCGGGGGTGGGGCCGTATAGTTTGTGGCTGCGGCCCAGAGGCCAAAGAGGTGTGCCCGATCAGCAGCAAGGGCCGTCTCCGAGCCGAACAGGGTGTCCAAGATGGCGTCGATCACATTCCGGGCGGTTGGGAGCGAGCGGCGCTGACGCCAGTTGCGGATTGTCGGGTCGCTGACCCGGTCGACACCCCGGAGCGACAGTTCCCCGGCGAAGGCCTCGTTGGTCCAGCGCTTCCCGTTCGGGCGGCGGGCGGAGGAGAGAAATCCGTCAAGCGCGGCGCCGAAGCGGCCCTTGGGGGAGTTCGGGGCGGCAGGCGCAAGGGCCATTGCGAAGTTGCGATCGTGCGAGGCTGCGTTTCGGTGTCGGGCGTTACGAAACGAGTGTGTCTACTAGGGGTGTCCAACGCAACCCGTTCCGAAGGGAAACCGGACGATGGACACCTTGATCGCGATGATGGCGCCGATGGGGCAGGACCCGTTGGCGGCGCTGTATATGACGCTGGCGGCGACCTATGCCTGCGCCTCCTCCGCTTGCCGGTGCCATGTGCATCCGCCGTGGCACCTGTATGCTCTGTCGGCGACGGTGTATGGCGCCTTCGCGTTGCTGCACGTGGCCGGCGGCCACTGAACGGACGAGGGTGCAGGGGGCGCCTGCCCCCTGCCGGGTCCAGGGCGGAGCCCTGAGCTTACCTTCTCCTATTCACCGCGCCCAGCAGCAGGTCGATCCCCTGGCCGTGCCACCTCTGGATCGCCTTGTGGTCGGCGCCCAGGAGCGTTGCCAGCCGCCGCCAGGGGAAGAGGTGGCGCCCCGTGAGGGGGCTGACCAGCATGCGGGAGGCGACGAGGCGGCGGAGGACGTATTTGTCGTCGGGGATCAGGGCGAGCCATGAGAGGGCTTCGTCCATGCGGGTGATCTTGGCGGCACTCGGCACCGGCAGGTGCAGGCGGGCAGGGTGGTTGCCGTAGGCTTCGGCGGCTTCGTCCAGCACGTTCCAGGTGCTGGTGCGCAGGCGGGTGGTGTAGCCGCGGTGGGGGAGGAGGAGGAGGGTTTCGCCGGCTTCCTCCAGGCGGGCGACCAGGGCCTTCGCATCGGGGAAGCGCGCGTCGTTCGCCGCGTCGTTCGGCGCGCCGTTCGGGGGGCCGCCTTCGCGCTTGCGCGCGCGCCCGGCGTCGTCATTCCCCCCCGGTTTCACCGGGGGGAATGACGCGAACGGCGCGGCGGGCCCCGACGGGGGGTGCCGTGCGTCGTTCGGTGCGTCGTTCGCTGCGTCGTTCGCCGTGAACGGCTTGGAAAGGAGGGGCAGCTTCGACCCCTCACCCCACCGTCGGTCCGCTTCGCGGCCCGCCCCCCCAAGGGAAGAGGGAGTCGGGGTCGTGGTGCGGATGGCAAGGTCGGTCATTCGTCGTCGCCGGTGAGGGGGGCGATGGGGGTGTCGGTGATCGTGGGGCGCTTGCTGTCGACCACCTTGAGGCCGAGGCGGGGGC
>CANHCJ010000120.1 GCA_947458025.1 Rhodospirillales bacterium
AGCCCGTCGAACACCCCACACCCCTCGCGCCCCACCACCGCCGCCGCAATCGCCGGATCGTCGTCCCACACGCCGGCCAGCTCCGCGCCGGCCTCGCGGATCGCCGCCGCATGATGCCCCGCATGCCAGTGGCTCACGCCCAGGATTCCCACACGCATCGCTTCCCCCTACCCTTGCCGCCTCACGTGAAGGATACGCCGATGCCCAAGTCCCTCAACGCCCTCCAGGGCGTCGTCCCCCCCGTCGTCACCCCGCTCAACGCGGACTACTCGGTGGACTACCCCTCCTTCACCCGCGTCATCGAGCACCTCATCCAGGGCGGCGTCCACGGCCTCTTCTTCCTCGGCTCCACCAGCGAGGTCATCTTCCACGACGAAGCCACCCGCGACAAAATCCTCGCCCACGCCATCGAGGTCACCGCCGGCCGCCTCCCCGTCCTCGCCGGCGTGGTGGACCCCACGACGGACCGCGTCATCGGCCACGCCAAACGCGCCGCCGCCCTGGGCGTCGACGGCGTCGTCGTCACCGCCCCCTTCTACACCCGCACCAGCCAGCCCGAGACGGTCGACCACTTCCGCTATGTCGCCGAAGCCTCCCCCACCCCCGTCATCGCCTACGACCTCCCGGTCAGCGTCCACACCAAGCTGGCGCGCGACACCATCTCCACCCTCGCCCGCGAAGGCGCCATCATCGGCCTCAAGGACTCCTCGGGCGACACCGGCGGCCTGCGCTACGTCCTCTCCGACCTCGCCGACCTGCCCAACTTCTTCGCCATGACCGGCGGCGAGCTGGATGTCGATGGCGCCCTGCTCATGGGCGCCCACGGCGTCGTCCCCGGCCTCGGCAACGTCGACCCCGGCGCCTATGTCCGCCTCTACGATGCCGCCCGCCAGGGCAAGTGGGACGTCGCCCGCACCGAACAGGAACGCCTCTGCCGCCTCTTCAACATCGTCTGGGTCGGCACCCCGCGCACCAGCGCCGGAGCCTCCGGCGTCGGCGGCTTCAAGACCGCCATGCGCGCCATGGGCCTCATCACCACCAACACCATGGCCCGCCCCCAGCGCTCCCTGAACGCCGAGGAATCCGCCCGCGTCGAAGCCATCGCCCGCTCGGTCGGCCTCGTCGCCTGAAACAAGAAAAGGGGGGCACTGCCCCCCTTCCCACCCGCCCCGGGCCCAACCGCATCCGATCCGGTGCGGTTGGGCCAGCGTCGCCGAGCGACCCCGTCAGGTCACCATCATGCTCGGCAGCCACAGGATGATCTGCGGGAAGATGATGCAAAGGATCAGCCCCAGGATCATCAGCAGCACGAAGGGCGTCTGCGACTTGTAGATGTCCATCATCGTGATGCCAGGTGGAGTCACCGCCTTCATGTAGAACAGGTTGAACCCGAAGGGCGGCGTGAGGTACGCCAGCTCCATGTTGATCACGAAGATGATCGCGAACCACAGCGGATCGAAGCCCAGCGAGATGATGATGGGAAAGAAGATCGGCGCGGTCAGCAGCACGATGCCCGTGGGGTCGAAGAACATCCCCAGCACGAACAGGATGATCATCATGACCACGATCACCATCCACGGGTCGCCCACGTCCTTGATCAGCGTGCTCACCAGCGAGGCCGCACCCGTCACCGCATAGAGCGAGGTGAACACCGAGGCCGCGAACACGATCCACAGCACCATCGCGCTCAACCGCAGCGTGATGAACAACGCCGAGGTGAAGCTCTCCCGGTTCAGCGAGCGCTTGACCGCCGCGCTGAGGATGGCCCCCAGGGCGCCCACCGCCGAAGCCTCGCTCGGCGTGGCGATGCCGAAGAACATCGAGCCCATCACCGACAGGATCAGCCCGATCGGCAGCAGCAGGGCCGACAGCAGCCGGATCCGCTCACGGCGCGGAAGCCTTTCCGCCATCGGCACCGCCGGCGCCAGGTGCGGCTGGAAGTAGGCGCGGATCAGGATGTAGGCGATGAACAGCCCGCTCAGCAGCAGCCCCGGCAGGATGCCGGCAATGAACATCTGGCCCACCGACACCCGCGAGGTCAGCGCCAGGATGATCATCAGCACGCTCGGCGGAATCAGGATGCCCAGCGAACCGCCCGCGGAAATGCACCCGATCGCCAGTTCCTTGCTGTAGCCGCGCTTGAGCATGGAGGGCAGCGCGATCAGGCCCATCGACGTGGTCGCCGCCCCGCTGATCCCCACCATCGCCGCGAACATGGTGCAGATCATCACCGTCCCGGCCGCCAGCCCGCCACGCAGGCCGGCCATCCAGTGGTACATCAGCTCGTACATGTCTTCCGCGATGCCACATCGTTGTAACATCGCGCCCATGAATATGAACATGGGTACGGCCACGAGCAGGAACATGTCCATGGCCATGTAGGTGCGATTGGCCAGGATCGGCAGCGCGTGCGGACCCCACAGCAGGATGATGAAGAAGGTCGCCACGCCGCCGATCGCGAACACGAGCGGCAGCCCGGCCATCAGAAGCACCACAAGGCTGCCGAACAGGATGATCGTCAGCCATTCCGGCCCTAGCGAAAGCATTCGAACTCTCCAGCACAGGATTGTCGGCGTCGCGCGGCGGTCAGCACGCGGCGGCCGGAGCAATGGCGACCCGATGAACCCATCGGGTCGGAGGATGGGCGGCCTTCACCGGCGAACCGGAGCGAAGGCCGGGCGTCTGCCGGCACGGCGTCCGCTCTAGCCCTTGGAACTCGAATCCATCGCCGCCATCCCGGGGATCTCCACCTCAACGGGGAACACGTCCCGGCCCTTCACGGCAAACGCGATGTTGCGGATCAGCTGCGCCAGCACCTGCATCAGGAACAGGAAGCACGCCACCGGCAGCGTGGTGCGCAGCGGGTAGTAGATCGGCTTCCAGTGCGTCATCGTCGTCTCGCCGATCTGCCACGAATGGATCGTGATCTCCAGCGACACCCAGAACAGGACCCCAAGATAGAGGAAGGCAAATCCGCTGGTCAGCACGTCGAGAATCGCGCGCCCCCGATCCGACAGTTGCCCCCAGATGATGTCGACGTTCACATGGCCGCCCGCCAGGTGCGTATAGGCCCCGCCCAGCACCACATAGGCACCGAACACGAACAGCGAGATCTCATAGGCCCAGTGCGATGCCGCATTGAAGAAGTACCGCATCACGACCTCGTAGATCATGATGGCCAGCATCGGCACCATCAGGAAGGCAACGACCCAGGCGAACTTGGCGTTGAGCCAGTCCGTGAAGCGCAGATAGGCCTGAATCACCGCCATCGTGTATCCTCAATGTTTCCAGTGGCCTGCGGGGAAAAGGAATGGCGCCGCGTCGGCCGTCACTGCCGGCGCGGCGGGAGCGGTCCCTGCAGACCCTCCGCCACGCCGGCGCGCGGCACCCCGAGGCAGTGCGTCTGCCGCGTCAGGCCGGCAGGCGCTTCGGCCCGTAGTAGTCCTTGTACAGCTGGCGGGCCTCGGTGTAGATGTCGATCACCTTGTCGGCGAACGGCACCCGGCCGCGCGTGCCCAGGAAGCGGTTCCAGCACCACTCGGCGGCCTGCACCAGCTCCGCGTCCGGCAGCATGATCGTCTGCATCCCGCCATCGGCCAGCCGCTTGCGCCCGCGCGCATCGGTGGCGATCGTCATCGCGGCCAGCTCCGCATTGAACACCCGCGACGCCGAGGTCAGAACCTCCTGCAGGTCGGCCGGCATCGAATTCAGCGTCCGCAGGTTCGCGATCACCTCGGTAAGGTCGTAGGGCAGCACCGAGGGGTTGATGTAGAACTTCGCCACCTCGTGCATCTTCATGCCCGCCCAGGCATCCGGCGAACCGAAGGCCGCGGCCTCAAGGATGCGGGTCTGGATCGCGGTGTACACCTCGCCGCCCGGCACGGTCACGATCGAGGCGCCGTTATGCGCCAGCCAGTCCGCCCAGATCCCGAAGGCGCGCACCTTCATGCCGCGGAAATCGGCGAACTTCGTCACCGGCTTCGTCGACACCATCGCGCCCCACTCGTCGGAGATCATGTAGGTCAGATGCGCCACGTTGTGCGGGCGATAGGCTTCCTGCCAGATCTCCTTGATGCCCATGTTCTGGTAGATGTGCTCGTAGAACTCCAGGTGCGTCACCGGGAAGAACGGCACGCCCCACAGGTACTCGCCGATCGGCACGATCCCGCGATGGTAGATGGAGGCCGTCACCGCCAGGTCCGCCACGCCGGAGCCCACGCCGCGGAACGTCTCGCCGATGCCCAGCAGCACCTCGGCATTGAAGTTCGTGATCTCGATCCGCCCGCCGGACATCCGCTGCACGCGATCGATGAACTGCTTCGTCGCGCGATCCTGCGAATCGATGCCGATGCCGGTGAAGTTGCTCTGCAGCTTCAGCCGGAACGTCCGGTTCTGCGCCTTGGCAATGGTCGGCATGGCCAGCGCCGCGCCGGCCCCGGCAACGCCCAGCGCCGCCGATTTCAGATAGTTGCGGCGATTGAACCCCGCCTCCTCGCGCCCGGCGTCAGTCCCAGCGTCGGCACCGGTTTCTTTCTTGGACATGCGGACCATCCTCCCCCAAATTTATTGCACTAGACGCTCCGGGCCGAAGGTGCTGCATGCAAATATAGCCTGTCAATCGGCATCACGCCCGCCCGGCCATTATTCCGGCCAGGCCAATTTGCACATGAATTTTCGTTCATGATTTGGTCATTTCCACGACACAACATCCACCACCTCTCGCCGCCGCCAATCGCTCCCTGGACGCCAAAGAATCCACCCGCGGCGAAGCCATCGTTCGCCCCGTCGGGTTGCTCATGTAGGCGAAGGCCAGGGCTCCGCCCTGGACCCGCTGGGGCCAGCGGCCCCAGACCCCCATCCCTATGCGGCCAGGGCCATTGGCCGCTCCCACGGAAACGCCACATCAGGCAGGTCCAGAACCGCCTGCGACGAGCGATACGTGATCGCAAACGCCGCGAGATAACCTGCGCAAGCTTCCGGATACCCACGGGTCGACCCAAACCCCCTGATCAGGTCCTCCACCGCCGGCTGGGCCGCCCCGCGGAGCCCCCGAACGCTCTCGATGGCCGCAAAATACTCTGCCGCCGGATCCAGGCTGAACCGCAGCGCCTCCTGCCCGCCTGCCACCCGCCGTTCCACCACGCCCGCGCTGATCAGCAAGCCGAGCACACCGGCGGCATTCGCCACCGCCGGTGCCTCCTCCAACGCCTTCAAGGCGTCATCCTGCTCGAAGTCCCGTGGCACCAGCCGCGTCCCAAGGCTCACTTTCGCCAATCGCCTGGCCCCGGCCTGGAACGAATCCCATGCAACGCCCTCCGGCGACACCGCCGTCCCGGAAAACAGGTTCCGCGGATAGGCCGCGAACAGGCTCGGCACGGCATCGGGCAGATCATTGAGGCTGCGCCCTTCCGCCAGGTGTTGCTGCGCCACGTCAACGAACATCCGCACCAGCAGCGGCGTCACCGCACCGCCGCGTCCCCCGTTCCTCACCACCTTGAGCAACCGGCCAGCCAGCTCCAGCTGCAGCTCTCCGTCCCGCAGCCCCCCCGTTCCCTCCAGCTGACTAACATACCCCGATACAAACGGAACGATACCGGTATGGTCCAGCAGCAGCGGAAGCAGCACCGTCCGGTCCACTGCATCAAGCTCCGGCGTCACGCGGGAAGTGATGACCACCGCGTTCAGGCCATCCTGGGTGCGGAACGCCTCCCGCACGTGCTCCTGCGTCTCCCTGCGCCGCTCCGACAGCGCATCGATCACCACGAGCACGCGCTTCGTCCGCATCAGGTTCTGCAGCAGGTCCTTGGGCAGGTCCTCCTGCACCAGCATGGCCCGCAATTCCTGCTGCACCGTCTCGGCCAGGTTTCGCGTATCCCGCAACACGAACACCGGCAACATTCGATGTGTGGCCAGCCGCTCCGCCGGGTCATCGCTCATCGCCCACCGCACCATGGCGCAGGCCAGGCTCGATTTCCCCGCCCCGCCGGGTCCAACCACCGCCACGATGCCTCGCTCCCGCTGGAACAAGGCGCGCAGTTTCTCCGGGTTCGGCTTCTCCAACAGCTCCCCCTCTGCCCCGCCCATACGCAGCGGAAGCGGCAGGTGGATCGAACGATGTGAAAACAGTTCCAGGCTGTTCAGCGACGCCCGCGCCCGTCCCACCTGCGTCTCCACCCAGGCATCCAGCACATCCGGCGACCGCAGGAACGCATCGCGCGAATGCTTGCCCAGATCCGCCAGCTTCGCCCGTCCAGCCCGAAGCTCCGCGATCCACGCCCGTCGCACCCGCGGATGCCGGCAGATCCACGGCAGCGTCACCCCCTCCCACACGGCCTTCGCAATGCCCCAGGCAAACGCCCAGTTGCCGCTCGGCGCCGCGATCTCGGCCGGCGCCCCTCCAAACCTCGCCAGTCGGATCGGTGCGATCACCAGCAGCCAGCACAGCCAACCCGCCCACGCGGCCAGCACCAGGAACGGGGCGCCGATCGCCAGCGCCGTGTCGCGGTGCGCGGTCCAGAGCGAATGCCACCACGGCTCGAACGCGTGCGATCCGCACGCCACCACCAGCGGCTCCGCCGCTCCGATATCGATGACCGCCTGGTACTCGATCACCGTCCCTGGATCGAACCCGATGGACCGCGGGTTCCAGGCAAGCTGCCATCCTTTCCGGTCGGAGGTCGGCGGCAACGCCGCTCCGATCGGCGTCCACATCATCTTGCTGCCGCTCCGCCGTGCTTCAAGCCGAACGGACCTCACTGGCTCGCGCTGTTCCGCCGGAAGTTGCAGGGTCAGCACGAGATCGCTGCTGCCGGCACGCGCGCCGACAGCCAGCGTCGGCGTCCCGGCGAAGCCAACGAGCCTCAGGATCGTGCCACCCCCGCCCACCACCCAGCCACGCTGGCCGTCCGCCATCATCGCAATGGCCCGAAGGTGATAGTCCGTGCCGCTCGCCTGCCCCGTCCAGCTCGCGCCCCCATCCCGCGTCGTCAGGATCGTGCCACCCCCGCCCACCGCCCAGCCGCGCTGGCCGTCCGCCATCATCGCAACGGCAAAAAGGTGAGAGCGCGTGCCGCTCGCCTGCCCCGTCCAGCTCGCGCCCCCATCCCGCGTCGTCAGGATCGTGCCACGGTCGCCCACCGCCCAGCCGCGCTGGCCGTCCGCCATCATCGCAATGGCCCGAAGGTGAGAGTCCGTGCCGCTCGCCTGCCCCGTCCAGCTCGCGCCCCCCTCCCGCGTCGTCAGGATCGTGCCACGGTCGCCCACCACCCAGCCATGCTGGCCGTCCGCCATCATCGCAACGGCATAAAGGTCAAAGCCCGTGCCGCTCGCCTGCCCCGTCCAGCTCGCGCCCCCATCCCGCGTCGTCAGGATCGCGCCACCCCGCCCCACCACCCAGCCGCGCTGGCCGTCCGCCATCATCGCAATGGCCCAAAGGTTGGCGCCCGTGCCGCTCGCCTGCCCCGTCCAGCTCGCGCCCCCATCCCGCGTCGTCAGGATCGTGCCTTCGACACCCACCGCCCAGCCGCGCTGGCCGTCCGCCATCATCGCAACGGCATTAAGGTCAGAGCGCGTGCCGCTCGCCTGCGCTGTCCAGCGCGCGCCCCAATCCCGCGTCGTCAGGATCGTGCCACGTTCGCCCACCACCCAACCGCGCTGGCCGTCCTAGGCGAAACTGACACCTCGCAACTCCTTGTTCGACCATGTGTCGCGCCACACGGACCCCTGGGCATTGCAGTCTCCGCCAACGAGCATGCAGAACGCTGCAATCGCCGCACACACAACGATTCGCCAACCCGCCACCGCCCGACCTCGTTTCAGGAAGTTCCTTGTTCCACTTTGTCATGCAGGCAACAGCCTGTCCAAGGACCAACTTGCAGGGCCGCAACGGACGCTCTCCGTCCCCTCCTGAGCCCACCACCTCGACCAACCCCACCCTCACCCCCTAGCATCCCCCCAACGCCACCCACCCGGCCCAACAGGGGACCCACAGCGATGCACGAAGAACTCGGCTACGCCTCCGCCACCGACCTCGCCGCCCGCATCCGCACCCGCCAGCTCTCCTCCACAGAGGTCACCCAGGCCATCCTCGCCCGCATCGAGGCCCTCGAACCCCGCATCAACGCCTTCGTCATGGTCGATGCCGAGCGCGCCCTGGCCACCGCCCGCGCGGCCGACGCCCGCGCCGCCCAGGGCGGCGAACTCCCCCCGCTCCTCGGCGTCCCCGTCACCATCAAGGATCTCTACTGGACCGCCGACCAGCCCACCCGCTCCGGCTCCCACACCACCGGCGTCTTCCAGGCCCCCTTCGATGCCCCGCTGGTCTCCCGCCTCAAGGCCGCCGGCGCCGTCGTCCTCGGCAAGACCACCACGCCCGAATTCGGCTGGAAGGGCGTCAGCCAAAGCCCGCTCACCGGCATCACCCACAACCCCTGGCGCCACGGCTACAACGCCGGCGCCTCCTCGGCCGGCGCTGCCGCCGCCGCCGCCGCCGGCTACGGCCCCCTCCACCAGGGCGGCGACGGCGCCGGCTCCGTGCGCATGCCCGCCCATTTCTGCGGCATCTACGGGCTGAAAACCTCCTACGGCCGCATCGCCCAGCACCCCGTCCCCACCGGCGACTTCAGCAGCGGCCCCGGCCCCATGACCCGCACCGTCGCCGATGCCGCCCTCATGCTCCGCGTCATGGCCGGCCCCTCCTTCCTGGATCACACCGCCAGCGAAGCCCCACCGGCCGACTACCCCGCCCTCCTCACCACCTCCATGAGGGGAAAGCGCATCGCCTGGAGCCCCGATCTCGGCCACGCCCGCGTCGACCCCGAGATCGCCGAGCTCACGAAGAAGGCCGCCCTGCGCTTCGCCGAGCTCGGCGCCATCGTGGAGGAAGTCACGCCCCCCTGGGGCACCACCGGCCCCGATCTGATCCGCTTCTTCTGGGCCGCCCACCTCTCCTCCAACATCGAGAAATTCCCCGAGTGGGAAGCAAAGATGGATCCGGGCCTGGTCGCCTGCGCCAAGGAGGGGGCCCGCATCTCGGTCGCCGAATACCAGGCCGGCCGCGCCCGCAAGCACGCCTACATCGCCGCCATCCACCGCTTCATGGAAGGCTACGATTTCCTCCTCACCCCCGCCGTCAGCGTCGCCGCCTTCCCGGCCGAAAAGCTGCAGCCGGCCCACTGGCCCCAGCATCCGTGGGACTGGCTGATGTGGGCGGAGTTCTCCTACCCCTTCAACCACGCCGGCAACCCGGCCGCGAGCATCCCCTGCGGCTTCACCGCCGATGGCCTGCCCGTCGGCCTGCAGATCGTCGGCCGGCGCTACGACGACCTCGGCGTCCTGCAGGCCTCCGCCGCCTTCGAAGCCATCGCCCCCTGGGCCCACCACCGCCCCCGCATCGCCTGAACCGGGGCGCGCCCCCCGGCGGGGACGTTACGCTTCGCCCTAAAAAATTACGTTATCAATTCAAAACTCTGTCAGAATAGGCCGCACCGGCGGCACCCGCCCTCGGCAGACCCGCCCCTGCCGCCCCTCCGGCCGCAAGGCGCCCCGCGGAGGACCCGTCATGCCCCAGCCCATCGCCGCCCGCCTCGCCGGCAAGGTCGCCCTGGTCACCGGGGCCGCGCGCGGCATCGGCGTCGCCATCGCCGAACGCCTCGCCGCCGAGGGTGCCGCGGTCGCCGTCAACTACATTGCCAGCGAAGCCGCCGCCCACGAAGTCGTCGCCCGCATCCGCGAAGCCGGCGGCACCGCCGAGGCCATCCAGGGCGATGTCAGCAAGGTGGCCACCGCCGCCCCGCTGGTCGCCGAAACCATCCGCCGCCTCGGCCGCCTCGACATCTTGGTCAACAACGCCGCCATCAGCGCCGGAATCCCCTTCGACGACATCACCGAGGCCGATTTCGACCGTCTCGTGAACACCAACGTGAAGTCCACGCTGTTCCTCTCCCAGGCCGCCGCGCGCGAGATGCCCCCCGGCAGCGTCATCATCAACCTCGGCTCCATCGGCACCCGCCTCGCCAACCCCATCACCCTCGTCTACGTCGCCACCAAGGCGGCCGTGGAGATGATGACGCTCTCCATGGCCCGCGCCCTCGGCCCGCGCGGCATCCGCGTCGTCGCGGTGTCGCCCGGCATGACCGACACGGAAATGCTCCGCAGCGTCCTCTCCCCCGAGGTCCTGGCAGAGGCCGCCCGCCGCAACACGCTCGGCCGCATGGGCCAGGTGAACGACATCGCCCCCGTCATCGCCTTCCTCGCCTCGGCCGACGCCGGCTGGATCACCGGCGAAACCCTCCACGTCAACGGCGGCCAGCGCGGCTGACCCGCCGCCCGTGCCCGCCCCCACCAGGGCCGACGCCATCCGCCCCCCTCCGTGCCTCCTCCGTCCCCTCCGTGCCTCCGTGTCCCCCTGAGACTCCCCCACCCCACCCCACCCCACCCCCAAAAAAAATCCCCACACCCCCTTGCATTCCTA
>CANHCJ010000121.1 GCA_947458025.1 Rhodospirillales bacterium
CAAAATGCCTAACAAGAGCCTCCTGGCTAACAACCGGGAGGCGGCTCCGCCGACGTGACGTAACCATCTGATCTAGATAGCCTTTCTTCGCTATCTAGGCCAGCCCCAAAGTTTTTTGGTTCTTTTTTTCAAAAAAGAACCGCTTCCTTGCGACTGCCAACACCACCACCACCACCCCCAGCACCAGAACCTGCGAAGCAGGGCGGCCCCAAGGATCGAACCCAAGATTGGCGTTCAGCACCCGCATATAGGGCACCTTGGTGGCCAGCCCGTACCAAGCCACCTCGGTCGCCGCCGTGATCAGCGCCGCCGCCGGCGCCAGCGCGGCCAGCCGCCAAAGCCCCGGCCGGCGCAGCGCGCGCCACAGCATCAGCCAGGCGAAGATCCCGAACCAGAACACCGCGTCGCTGGCGTTGATCTTGGCCTGCAGCGCGTAGTGGAACAGCGCCAGCCCGGCCAGCGCATAGGCCCAGCGGTGCAGCGCCTTCCAGCGATGCCGCAGCCGCTTCTGCCAGCCATCGGTGGAGGTCCAGGCCAGCGCCGCCAGCCCCAGCACCGCCACGAACCCCACCGTGAGGTAGAAGCGCAGCACGATCTCGCTGGCTACCGTCCACGGGTTCCACTTCTGGTCCGCCACGTAGAGCAGCAGGTGCAGCAGGGCATACAGCGCCGCCGCCACCCCCAGCATGCGCCGCACCAGCACGATGCGCGGCCAGTCCAGCACCGCGCGCGCCGGCGTCACCGCCAGGGAGAACACCAGGAACCGCACCGCCCAGTCGCCGCTGCGATGGATCGCCTCGGTCAGCGGCCGCGGCCCCAGGTCCGCCATGCCCCAGCGCAGCAGCAGCCACAGCGCCGGGTACAGCGCGAAGGCGAACACCGCCGCCTTCAGCGCGGAGAAGCGGCCGGCATGGTCGGTCCAGGGGATCCAGTCGTTGCGCGTCGCCATTCACGTCACCTCCGGCAGGGGGACTCGCCCCCGCCCGCGATGTGACATGGGAAGGATCGCGCGCCGCGGAACCGCTCAGCGCCCCGGCGGCCGGGCGCCGGGGGCCATGCCGGCCGGCATCTCCAGCTTCGTGAAGTCGGCGGGCGGGCGGAACAGCGCCGCCGGCTGCGGGCCATAGCGCACGGCGGTCGCCTCGATCCCGCCCTTGCCGTCGTTGCCGCGCCCGCGCAGCAGCACGCCGTCATCCGTCACGCAGGCGCTGCCGGCGCCCTCGCGGGACGTCACCTCCCACACCGTGCATTTCAGCCCCGCCACCGTCTCCGCGCCGCGCTTGACGAAGGTCATGCCCTCGTTCAGCACGAAGCCGCGCGCGAAGGCGTCGTTCACCGGCATTTCCATGAAGCGCCGGTCCTGCGGCATCACCATCACCATGCGCTGGGTGGTGCGGTCCACGATCACATAGGCGCCGCCGGCCCCCATCCCCTCAACCCGCATCAGCCGCCCGCCCTGGGTGGTGGCCACGCGGATATCCTGCGTGCCCTGCGGCACCCGCCCGCCGGCCTGGGCCGGGGCGGTGGCCTTGTAGGTCACCATCACGTCGCGCGTGGGCGCCACCGGCGGGCGATCCTGCGCCCATGCGGCGCCGGACAGCGCCAGAACCCCCAGGGCCACGAGAAAACGAGTGTGCATGGCAAGCCTCCGCCGGGCCGGCAGGGTTTCACCCCGCCCGGGCAGCGTCAACGCCCCGCCCGGCGATCGCCCGGATCTCCGCCGCCAGCGCCTCCGGGTCCGGCTCCACCAGCCACGTCGCCGGCGCCTCCAGCGCGGCCGCCAGCATCTGCTTGTAGCGCTCGCGCGGCACCTCCACCGCGCCGAAGCGCGTCAGGTGGCTGGTCACGAACTGCGTATCCAGCAGCGTGAACCCGCCCAGCCGCAGCCGCGCCACCAGGTGCACCAGCGCCACCTTGGAGGCATCGGTGGCCCGGCTGAACATGCTCTCGCCGAAGAACGCCCCGCCCAGCGCCACGCCGTACAGCCCGCCCACCAACGCGCCCTCGTGCCAGCTCTCCACCGAATGGGCCACGCCGCGCCGGTGCAGCTCGGTGAACAGCGCCTCGATCACGGGGTTGATCCAGGTATCCTCCCGCCCCGGCGCCGGCTCCGCGCAGGCGGCGATCACGCCCGGGAAATCCCGGTCGGCCGTGACCGTGAAGGTGCCCGATTCCACCGTGCGCAGCAGCCGCCGCGGCAGGTGGAACCCGTCCAGCGGCAGGATCCCGCGCTGCTCAGGGTCCAGCCAGTACAGCCGGTCGGCCTCGCGCGTCTCGGCCATCGGGAAGAACCCGGCGCGATAGGCCCGCACCAGCAGGTCGGGCGTGATCTCCACGCTGCGTCGCGACATGCCGCCACTCTGCCGGGCGCGGCCGGCAAAGACCAGCCGGCTCAGGGAGTGTTGATCCCCAGCACCCAGGAGCGGAACAGCGCGAGGTCGATGTTCCCCCCGCACAGCACCACCCCCACCCGCTTGCCGGCCCAGCGCGCGCGCTCCTGCATCAGCGCGGCCAGCGGCGCGGCACCGGCACCCTCGGCCAGGTTGTGCGTGTCGGCCCAGTAGGCGCGGATGGCCTCGGCCACCTCGTCGTCGCTCACCGTCACCACGCGCGACGCCCCGGCGCGGATGATCGCCAGCGCCTCGGCATCCGGCTGGCGCGTGGCCATGCCGTCGGCCTTGGTGTCGGCGCTGTTGGTCTCCACCACGTGCCCGGCCGCGAAGGACAGCGCGTAGGAAGGCGCCCCGGTGCTCTGCACGCCCACGATCTCGGTGGAAAGCCCCAGCAGGTCGCGCGCCAGGATCGCCCCGCAGATGCCCGATCCCAGCCCGATCGGCACGTACAGCGCATCCAGCCGCGGCGCCGCGCGGAACAGCTCCAGCGCCCAGGTCGCCACGCCCACCACCAGGTCGGCATGGAAGCTGGGCGCGAACAGCAGCCCCTCCTGCCCGGCCAGGCGCTTGGCCTCCGCCCGCGCCTCGTCGAAATCGGCGCCGTGCTCGATCAGCCGGGCGCCGAAGGCCTGCATGGCCGCGTTCTTCTCGGTGGAATTGCCGCGCGGCACCAAAATCGTCACCGGCACCCCGGCCCGCGCCCCGGCATAGGCCAGGGACTGGCCATGGTTGCCGCGCGTGGCCGAGATCACGCCGCGCACCTCTGTGCCGCGCCGCGCCAGCCGGTCGAAATAGGTGATGCCGCCGCGCACCTTGAATGCGCCGGTGGGCGTGTGGTTCTCGTGCTTCACCCACACCTCGCACCCCGCCCGCGCCGCGAGCAGCGGCCAGGCATAGGCGGGGGTGGGCCCGAAGGCGCCATGCACCAGCGCCAGCGCGGCGTCCAGCTCCTGCATCGAGAACATGGGCAACTCCAAACGGAAAAGGGGCCGCCGCGGCTTACCGCGACAGCCCCGATCCATAAAGCCCGGCGAGGGGCCCGGCCGTCAGACCAGCTTGAGGTTGGTGGCGGCGGCCTTGCCGCGCTCCATCGCCACGTCGTAGCTGACCTTCTGGCCGTCGTTCAGCCCCTTCAGGCCGGCCGCCTGCACGGCGGTGATGTGCACGAACACATCCTTGCCGCCGTCCTGCGGCATGATGAAACCGTACCCCTTGGTGGCGTTGAACCACTTCACGGTGCCCATGGCCATGATCGTAGACTCCTGCGTTCAGCCGTGCGCCAGCGCGGCTGCTTGTGTTGCGTGGGTTGGAAGGTTGCGGGGCGCCGCTTCCGGACAGCTCCGGTGCGCGGCGGGTTTGGTCTGCAGGGGTCGCCGATGGTCGATCAGGCGATGCCGTGGCAGTACGCGCGCCATGCCGCCTGGGCACGGGCTGCGCCTTGGGCTCCTTGTCGGGAACATCGCGAACAAGAAGAATGTCGTCGCTGGCGGAGGGCGAGGCGGTTGGGGCGCCTCAGGCCAGCTTGAGGTTGGTGGCCGCGGCCTTGCCGCGCTCCATGGCCACCTCGTAGCTGACCTTCTGCCCCTCGGTCAGGCCGCGCAAGCCGGCGGCCTGCACGGCGGTGATGTGGACGAACACATCCTTGCCGCCATCCTGGGGCATGATGAAACCAAAGCCTTTAGTGGTGTTGAACCACTTCACAGTGCCGATAGCCATAGCGCGGTCGAACTCCGTAAGTCACTGCGCGACCCGTGCGCAGCTTGGGGTGACAACCGGCATTCAGGAGAGCGGACCGGAACCGGCGCACCCGCGGAACCTGTTGATTCCTGCCCGGATTTCCTCGCCCGTCGTCACGCGATCGTCGCCAGAATGCGATTGCGGCGGCAATCTGGCGCAGAAACAGCCCCGAGAGTCAATCATTACCGCATCGGCTGTATCGCATGGCATGCGCAAGGCCGCAAACGAGGCCTCCGCAACGCACCCCCCGCCCGCGTGCATGGCGCCGCCACGCAACGGAAAACCGGCCCCGGTGTCGCCACCGAGGCCGGTTCCCATTCCTTGACGAAGCCGGCATCCCCCCGCCCCGAGAGGGCGGGAGGCGCGCGCAGGACTTAGAAGTCCATGTCGCCCATGCCGCCCATGCCGCCGCCCGGAGGCCCGCCAGCCGGGGCCTTGCGCTCCGGCTTCTCGGCGATCATGGCTTCGGTGGTCACCAGCAGGCCGGCGATCGAGGCCGCGTCCTGCAGGGCCGTGCGCACAACCTTGGTCGGGTCGATGATGCCGGCCTTGACCATGTCCTTGAACTCGCCGCTCTGCGCGTCGAAGCCCCAGGTGTACTCGTCCTTGTCCAGCACCTTGCCGCTGATCACCGCGCCGTCTTCACCGGCGTTCTCGGCGATCTGGCGCAGCGGCGCCAGGGCCGCCTTGCGGACGATGTCGATGCCCACGCGCTGGTCGTCGTTGTCGGCCTTCAGCTTGGCCAGCACCAGGGAGGCGCGCGCCAGGGCGACGCCGCCGCCCGGAACAATGCCTTCCTCAACCGCCGCGCGGGTGGCGTGCAGCGCGTCGTCCACGCGGTCCTTGCGCTCCTTCACCTCAACCTCGGTGGCGCCACCGACGCGGATGACGGCCACGCCGCCAGCCAGCTTCGCCAGACGCTCCTGCAGCTTCTCGCGGTCGTAGTCGGAGGTCGTCTCCTCCACCTGCGCGCGGATCTGGTTGCAGCGGCCGGTGATGTCGGCCTTCTTGCCGGCACCCTCGACGATCGTGGTGTTCTCCTTCTCGATCACGACCTTCTTGGCCTTGCCGAGCATGGCGAGCGTCACGGTCTCAAGCTTGATGCCGAGGTCTTCGCTGATCACCTGGCCACCGGTCAGGATCGCGAGATCCTCCAGCATCGCCTTGCGGCGATCACCGAAGCCCGGCGCCTTCACGGCGGCAACCTTCAGCCCGCCGCGCAGCTTGTTCACCACCAGGGTGGCAAGGGCCTCGCCCTCGATGTCCTCGGCGATGATCAGCAGCGGACGGCCCGACTGCACCACGCTCTCCAGCAGCGGCAGCATCGGCTGCAGGCCGGACAGCTTCTTCTCGTGGATCAGGATGTAGGGCTGATCCAGGTCGGTGATCATCTTCTCCGCGTTGGTGATGAAGTACGGAGAGATGTAGCCACGGTCGAACTGCATGCCCTCGACCACGTCGAGCTCGGTCTGGATGCCCTTGGCTTCCTCAACCGTGATCACGCCCTCGTTGCCGACCTTCTGCATGGCCTCGGAGATCATCTTGCCGATCTCGGCCTCGCCGTTGGCGGAGATCGTGCCCACCTGCGCCGTCTCGGCCTGGGTGGTGATCTTGCGGCTGCGCTTCTTCAGCTCGTCCACCAGTGCGCCCACGGCCTTGTCGATGCCGCGCTTCAGGTCCATCGGGTTCATGCCCGCGGCCACGCTCTTCGCGCCCTCGCGCACGATGGCCTGGGCCAGCACGGTCGCGGTGGTGGTGCCGTCGCCGGCCA
This sequence comes from Rhodospirillales bacterium, assembly GCA_947458025.1. Classification (GTDB taxonomy): domain Bacteria; phylum Pseudomonadota; class Alphaproteobacteria; order Acetobacterales; family Acetobacteraceae; genus CAMDGX01. Next base: position 5,902 of record CANHCJ010000121.1, read on the forward strand.
GGTCGTTGGTCTTCGAGGCCACTTCGCGCACCATCTGGGCGCCCATGTTCTCGAACTTGTCGGAGAGCTCGATCTCCTTGGCAACGGTCACGCCGTCCTTGGTGATGCGCGGCGCGCCGAAGCTCTTGTCGATCACCACGTTGCGGCCCTTCGGGCCCAGCGTCACCTTCACGGCGTCGGCGAGAATGTCCACGCCGCGCAGCATGCGGGCGCGGGCGTCACCGCCGAAACGGACTTCCTTGGCAGCCATATTCAGTATTCCTTCCTAAGTCGGGTCAGGCGGGATCCAAAGCCAGGTGCGGCGCGGTGCCGCACCAAAGCCCGATCAGGCCGCCTTCTTCTTGCCGGAGGCAGTGCCTTCGATGATGCCCATGATGTCGGACTCCTTCATGATCAACAGGTCTTCCCCGTCGATCTTGACCTCGGTGCCCGACCACTTGCCGAACAGCACGCGGTCACCAGCCTTCACATCCAGCGCCACGATGGCGCCAGCCTCGTTGCGCGCGCCGGCGCCAACGGCGATCACCTCGCCCTCCATCGGCTTCTCCTGCGCCGTGTCGGGAATAATGATGCCGCCCTTGGTCTTCTCCTCGGCGGTCAGCCGCCGGACCACGACCCGGTCGTGCAGGGGACGGAACTTCATGCGGATCGCTCCTGGATATTTGGGGGCCGCTCGACTGGGCGCCCTTTCGGGGCACAGGCCAGCGGGGCGGCCGGTTGTTAGCACTCTCCGTCGGAGAGTGCCAGCGATCTAGGCTCTTGCCCGAACGGAGTCAAGGTATCGGCAGCAATCTTCGCCGGCGAGTGCTAAAATGCTGATAACACTCAATTTTCTATTGCGCCCCAACACCCCGCCCATGCCATGCTGCCCCAGCCGTGCACCGAACGCGGCCACAAAGGCCCAACGGCCGAGGGGAGCCACCGCCCACCGCACGGCAATCAAGGAGCAGTTCGACACCAACGGAGGCCTTCATGCTCGTGCAGACCCACCTGCAGCGCCAGCTCAGGGGCTATCGCCTCACCACCGCCGAGATCCTCTACCACCTGCCAGACCACCCGGCCGTCCTGCAAAGCTACACCTGGCAGGCGCTCGACATCGCCCCCGCCTACCCCGAACTGCACAGGTTCCTCGATTTCTGGAGCCGCGAGATCGAAGGCAAGCTCCACTCCGTAAGGGTCGGCGCGGTGGACATCATCACCCCGGGGCAGTGGCGCCATGCGGGGCATGTGTTCCGGTTGCATTGAAGGAAGAGTCTTCTTTTTGTGAACAAAAAGAAGCAAAAAAACTTTACCCGTTTGGTGCGGCTCCCTCCGCATCAAACGGACAAAAGTTTTTTGGTTCTTTTTTTCAAAAAAGAACCGCTTACTTGCTTTCTATCCTGATCCACCCCGGCAGCCGAGGCACCAAAACCGCCTCCCCGCACGAAAGCGCCCCCTCCAGCGCCTCCAGCCGCAAGGTCGCCAGCGCCCGCCCGCCGCGGCCGGAGCGCAGCGTGCCCACCTCCGCCTCGCCGCGCCGCACCGGCGTGCCCGGCGCCGGCAGGCTGCCCTGCACCTCCACCGGCACCAGGCGCCGCTTGATCAGCCCGCGATACTTCGTCCGCGCCGTCAGCTCCTGGCCCATGTAGCAGCCCTTGGTCCAGGACACGCCCGAAAGCTCGTCGAACCCCGCCTCCAGCAGCACCGTCTTGTCCGCCTCCAGGTCGCGCGACCCCTCCGGCAGCCCCAGCGCCAGCCGATGCGCGTCCCACGCCTCCGCCGAGGCCGATGCTTCCAGCACCACCGGCGCCAGAATCCGCCAGCCCGCCTCCGCCAGCCGCGGATCGGGCGCGGCCACCGCGCCGGCGGGCACCTCGGGCACCCCGCCCCAGGCCACATGGACCTGCCAGCCTTCCAGCACCGCAACCGTCACCTTGGAGCGCAGCCGGAACCGCGTCAGCTTCTGCGCCAGCATCGCCGCGTGGCCCTGCTCCACATCCAGCAGCAGCCGCTCGCCATCGGCCAGGATGAAGAAATCCGCCAGCCACTTGCCCTGCGGGGAGAGCAGCGCGGCCCACACCGCCTGCCCCGGCGCGGCCTGCGCCACGTCGTTGGAAACCAGGCCCTGCAGGAAGGCCACCCGGTCCGGCCCCTCGACCGCCACCACGGCGCGAACGGGCAGATGCGCAAGAAATGTCATATCTGAGAAGTGGGTTCGGTCTGCCTCGATCGCAACATCCGGCTTCAAGCGAGCATCTCAACGGGGTGAACGAACGAAGACCGTCTCCCCTCGTGGTCATTCAGGTCCTGGGTTCACGAGATGACCCACCCGGAGCAGGAACTAAAGGAACTAGCTGGGGACGAGAGGACGGCTGCGACGGCTGTGAAAACGGCTGGGTAGGTGTGGATCCGAAAGGTTGAGTCGGTCCGCCTGAACTAGGAATGGCTCTAATGCATTGCAATAGGCTGGCGATCGCTGCGCTAGAACCCACCAGAGAGACACGCCATGTCTGTTCGCTGCCCTCTGGAAACTCTACACGCAGAGTAGAACCAGCGGCGAATTCTCCTATAAACTCTACCAAGGCATCAAGAAGACGGAACTCGACGGATCGTTCTTGACCAACAGCCGTCGCCCTCCATACCGTCCTTGAGTCAACCTGAAAACGAACCAATAAACTCGTATTAGCAAGAATATTCCATGAGTTTTTGAATAATTGAACGAAAAGCCCTCTACTATTTTCAAAACATTTTAGATGGATAGACCTTCCGGTATCTCTATCAGAAACCATGGTGCCACACATTCTGTTTCCGGCACTGGAAATTCCACCATATACCGTCCACGCGCCATAGCGACCTATATCGACGATGCTCGCGTGCGTGCTACGGACACCTGCTCCTACGATCCAGAAGGAGATTAGGAGTACGTAAGCCAATAGCCTTATCGAAAGGCGTTCAACGCTCGACTCAGTGCCGGCACGCCGCATACGTTCTTCCTGTTGGATGGAGGGACGTCGGGCCATGATGGATTGACGATCGGCGAAAAGTCCAGCTTCTGGCGCAGTGATTGAACAAAATTGGAGCCGTCCATGCCCCATTTCGACCTGCTGATCCGCGGCGGCACCTGCGTGCTCCCCTGGGGCATGGAGCAGACCAGCGTCGGCGTCCGCCACGGCCGCATCGCCGCCATCGGCACGGGGGCCGACGCCACGGCCGACGAGACCATCGACGCCACCGGCCTGCACGTCCTGCCCGGCCTGATCGACCCGCACGTGCACCTGCGCGACCCCGGCGACGCCAGCGTGGAGAGCATCCCCACCGGCACCAAGGCCGCCATCCTCGGCGGCCTCACGGCGGTGTTCGACATGCCGAACACCAACCCCTCCATCACCAATGCGGAGCGCCTGGCCTGGAAGCAGGGCTACGTGCCCCAGGCCGCCTGGTGCGACATGGGCCTCTATGTCGGCGGCACCCGCGCCAACATCGCGGAGCTGGCGGCGCTGGAAACCGGCCAGGGCGTCTGCGGCATCAAGATCTTCGCCGGCTCCTCCACCGGCGACCTCATGGTGGAAGACGACGAAAGCCTCGAACGCGTCATGCGCGCCGGCCGCCGCCGCATCAGCTACCACAGCGAGGACGAATACCGCCTCCAGGCCCGCAAGCCGATGTTCAAGTCCGGCGACCCGTACTCGAACCACATGGTCTGGCGCGACGAGGAATGCGCCTTCCTCGGCACCCGCCGCCTGATGGCGCTGGCCACCCGCACCGGCCGCCCGGCCCACATCCTGCACGTCTCCACCGCCCAGGAGCTGGACTACCTGAAGGACTACCGGGACATCGCCACGGTCGAGGTCCTGGTGAACCACCTCACCCAGGTCGCGCCCGAGGTCTACGACAATCTCAAGGGCTTCGGCGTCATGAACCCCCCGATCCGCGGGCCGGAGCACCTGGAAGCCGCCTGGCGCGCCGTGCGCGACGGCACGGTGGACACGGTCGGCTCCGACCACGCCCCCCACCCCCGCGCCGCGAAGGAGAAGCCCTGGCCCGATTGCCCCGCCGGCCTCACCGGCGTGCAGACCCTGGTCCCGGTCATGCTGAACCACGTCAACGCCGGCCGCCTCTCGCTCATGCGCATGGTCGACCTGCTCTGCGCCGGCCCCGCCCGCGTCTACGGCGCCGTCGGCAAGGGCCGCATGGCCGCCGGCTACGACGCGGACTTCACCCTGGTGGACATGCGCCGCCAGCGCACCATCGAGGAAAGCTGGATCGTCTCCCCCTGCGGCTGGACCCCCTTCGCCGGCATGAAGATCACCGGCTGGCCCATCGCCACCATCATCCGCGGCCAGGCCGTGATGCGCGAGGACGAGGTGCTCGGCACCCCGCGCGGCAAGCTGGTCCGCTTCGCCTGAAGCAGGGGGCGGCTCAGCGCCGCCCCACCCGCTCCGCCCGTTCCGCCAGCGCCTCGGCCACCCGCGCCACCACCCCGGCCCCGTCCCTCGGCGCGGCCTGCCGGAACCCGCGCAGCGTCGGGTAACACGGGCTCACCGCGCCCTCCTCCGGCCAGCGACAGCCCGCCTCGTGCCGGTGCAGCA
>CANHCJ010000122.1 GCA_947458025.1 Rhodospirillales bacterium
GCCGGCCCCGAGGCCGAACAACGCGCCTTCGCCGCCGCCCTCGCCCGCCTCGCCAGCTTCCCCCCCGAAGCCCGCGACATGCTCACCCACGGCCTGCGCCGCACCGCCGACTATCAAGATGCCGCCTACGCCCACGAATACCTGGACCGCGTCCAGCCCTTCGCGTCCGACCCCACCCTGGCCACCGAGGCCGCCCGCTGGATCGCCGTCGCCATGGCCTACGACGACCCCATCCGCGTCGCCGACCTCAAAACCCGCCCCACCCGCACCACCCGCCTGCACACGGAAATCGCCGCCACCCAAGCCCAGGTGGTCGAAACCACCGAGTTCATGCACCCCCGCGTCGACGAACTCCTCGCCACCCTCCCCGCGAAGCTCGGCGCCCGCCTCGAACGCTCCAAGCTGGCCCGCCGCATCCTCAAATCCCTCTTCGAACGCCCCCGCCGCGTCCGCACCAACACGCTCTGGGGCTTCCTCCAGCTCTGGCTCGTCGCCCGCCTGCGCCCCCGCCGCCGCACCCTGCTGCGCCACGCCCGCGAAACCGCCCACATCGAAGCCTGGCTCGCCACCGCCCGCGCCCACGCCACGAACCCGGCGCTTGCCGCGGAAATCCTCACCTGCCGCCGCCTCATCAAAGGCTACAGCGGGACCCACAGCCGCAGCGGGGAAAAATTCGACCAGGTCCTCGCCGCCCTCCCCCTCGTCGCCCACCGGCCCGACGCCGCCGCCTGGATCCGCCGCCTGCGCGAAGCCGCCCTGGCCGACGAACACGGCACCATGCTCAATGGCGCCATCGCCACAATCCGCACCCTGGACCACGAACCCGCCCATGCTTGAAATCCGTCCCGAACCCCCGCGCCAGCCCGAGATCATCGCCCTGCTCGAAGCATCGGATGCCTTCTCCGAGGCCCTCTACCCCCCCGAAAGCAACCACCTGCTCGACGTCTCCAGCCTCGAAAAACCCACCGTCCGCTTCTTCGTCGCCCGCCGCGACGGCATCGCCATCGCCTGCGGCTCCATCGTCCTGGCCAACGACGGCACCGCCGAGATCAAGCGCATGTTCGTCACGGAAGCAGCCCGCGGCACCGGCGTCGCCCCCGCCCTCATGGCCACGCTCGAACAAGCCGCCCGCGCCGAAGGCGTCACCGCGCTCCGCCTCGAAACCGGCATCCACAGCCACGCCGCCATCCGCCTCTACGAACGCCACGGCTACGCCCGCCGCCCCCCCTTCGCCGACTACTGGGACGACCCCCTCAGCGTCTTCATGGAAAAGCCCCTGGCCCCGACCCGAAAGGACCAAGCATGACCACCCTGGCCTCCCTCGCCGCCGACCTCCTCGCCGGCCGCGTCCGCGTCGTGGACCTCACCCAGACCCTCTCGCCCGATTTCCCCACCATCACCCTGCCGCCCCAGTTCGGCCAGTGCGCCCCCTTCTCCATGGAAACCATCAGCCGCTACGACGAAAAAGGCCCCGGCTGGTACTGGAACAACATCACCGTCGGCGAACACACCGGCACCCATTTCGACGCGCCCATCCACTGGGTCACCGGCAAGGACCTCCCCAACAACACCACCGATACGCTCCCGGTCCAGAACCTCGTCGCCCCCGCCTGCGTCATCGACTGCTCGGCCGACGCCGCGAACAACGGCGACTACCTCCTCACCCCCGCCACCATCGAGGCCTGGGAAGCCAAACACGGCACAATCCCCGCCAACACCTGGGTCCTCTTCCGCACCGACTGGTCCAAGCGCTCCGGCGCCGCCTACGCCAACCTCCTGGCCGACGGCGCCCACACCCCAGGCCCCACCACCGAGGCCGTCCAGCTCCTCGTCAGCCGCGGCATCCTCGGCTTCGGCGTGGAAACCATCGGCACCGATGCCGGCCAGGCCCACCTCATGACGCCGATGTACCCCGCCCACACCCTCCTGCACGGCGCCGGCCGCTACGGCCTGCAATGCCTCTGCAACCTCGACCAACTCCCCCCCACCGGCGCCCTCGTCATTGCCCCGCCGCTCAAGATCCAAGGGGGCTCCGGCTCGCCGCTTCGTGTGTTGGCTTTGGTGCCGGCATAAGCAAGAAAGCACGTTCTTTTTTGAAAAAAGAACCAAAAAACTTTTCCCACCTGCACGGGTGCCAGAACATCCGGCACGCGCACAAACGGATGAAGTTTTTTTGCTTCTTTTTGTTCACAAAAAGAAGACTCTTCCTTAAACCACCCAAGGACCCCACCCCCATGCACAAGCTCACCGGCTACACCAACCGTTGGGGCCAGAAGCAGGGGGCGGCGCTCCGCTTCCACGTCTCCAGCGCCGGCAACGCCCCCTTCCGCCTGCGTTTCGTCCGCCACATCTGCGCCGACCCCAACCCCGAAGGCCCGGGCTACGAGGAAGTCGAAATGCCCTCGCCCCTGCCGCCCACGATCCAGGGCCAGGAACAGGGCGCCTGGGCCGGCAGCTTCGCCCGTGCCGACGGCCTGGCCCTCCCCCCCGGCTCCATCACCCTGCGCGCCACCATCTGGCCCACCACCCCCACCAAGGGCCTGCAGGGCTTGGTCTCCGTCGATCTCCCCGGCTGGTTCTTCGCGCTCGCCATCGGCCCGCGCGGCGGCGCCATCGCCCGCGTCACCTCCGCCGGCCGCAGCATCACCGCCGAAATCGCCGCCCCGCTCATGGCCCGCCACTGGTACGACCTCGAAGCCACCATCGGCACCGACGGCACCATCACCCTCGCCCAACGCCCCCACAAACCCCTGAAGGACGCCGGCACCGCCACCGCCAAGGGCGCCACCCCCTGCCCCGGCGGCCCCGCCCGCGCCTTCATCGCCGCCCTCCCCCCTGCCGGCGGCAACCCCCGCGCCAGCGCCCACTGCAACGGCAAGATCGAGGCCCCCGCCATCCACGCCGGCAAGTCGGCTGTGGCCGCCTGGGATTTCTCCAAGGGCATCCCCACGCAAACCGCCTACGACACCGGCCCCCAGCAGGCCCATGCCGCCCTCGTCGCCCTCCCCACCCGCGCCATGACCGGCAGCAACTGGACCGGCGCCGTCCACGACTGGAAATCCGACCCCACCCAGTACGGCGCCATCCACTTCCACGACGACGACCAGGGCGACCTCGGCTGGGCCGAAACCTTCACCCTCGCCATCCCGGACTCCTGGCCCAGCGGCTTCTACGCCGCCCATATCAGGAATGACCAAGGCGAGGACTACATCCCCTTCTTCGTTCGCCCCGCGAAACCCTCGGCGGACGTCGCCTTCCTCGTCCCCACCTACACCTACCAGATCTACGGCAACTTCGCCCGCGAAGGCCGCGGCGCCGAGCTCCGCGAACGCGCCCTGGCCCGCGGCGCGCTGCTCGAAACGCCAGACATGAACCCCCAGTTCGGCCTCTCCTGCTACAACCACCACTCGGATGGCTCCGGCGTCAGCCTGGTCTCCATGTTCCGCCCGCAGCTCGATACCCGCCCCCGCCAGATGGCCCACATGGACCCCGCCCACCCGCACGGCTCCGGCACCCAGCGCATCGGCTGCGACAGCTACTTCATCCACTGGCTGCACCACGAGGGCATCGCCCACGACGTCATCACCGACCACGACCTGCACGAGGAAGGCCTCGAAGCCCTCGCCCCCTACCGCGTCGTCATCGCCGCCCAGCACCCGGAATACCATTCCGACCGCATGATGCAGTCCCTGGAGGACTACCTCTCCGGCGGCGGCCGCCTCATGTACCTCGGCGGCAACGGCTTCTACTGGCGCGCCGAACCCAGCGAACACGCCCCCGGCGCGCTGGAACTCCGCCGCGCCGAATCCGGCATCCGCACCTGGGAGGCGCTGCCAGGCGAAAGCTACAACCAGTTCGGCGGCGGCTACGCCGGCCTCTGGCGCCGCATCGGCCGCCCCGCCCACAAGCTCGTCGGCAACGGCTTCTCCTGCCAGGGCCTCCACCGCGGCTTCCCCTACAAATTCACCGACGGCATCCAGAACCCCCGCGTCGCCTTCATGACCAAAGGCCTCCCCGCCACCCCCGGCCATGCCTTCGGCGAAACCGGCCACCAGGGCGGCGGCGCCGCCGGCCACGAGCTGGACAGCGTCAACTTCAAATACGGCTCGCCCGAACACACCCTCATCGTCGCCAAGGGCATCGTCATCCACGAAGACTACGGCTGGGTGAACGAAGACATGCTCACCCACCGCCACCCCCTCCCCCAGGAAGACTGGGCCTGCGCCGACGCCTGCTTCTTCGAAACCCCCGCCGGCGGCGCCGTGTTCAGCGTCGGCTCCATGACCTGGGCCGGCAGCCTGCCCATCCCCGGCACCCTGCGCACCCTCACCACCAACGTGCTCAGGCGCTTCATGGACCCGCAGAAATTCGACTGGCCGGAGTAAGCAAGAAAGACGTTCTTTTTTGAAAAAAAGAACCAAAAAACTTTGCCCCCTTTGCGCCGGGGCTATCCCCGGCCCAAACGGATAAAGTTTTTTTGCTTCTTTTTGTTCACAAAAAGAAGACTCTTGTCTGAGGGATAATGGGCTGCCCCCCACCCTCATAGCTGCGCGCAATGATCTCCAGCACATGCGCCTGCACGTCCAGGCTCCGCGTCGAAACATCCCCGCGTTCGATCCGCTCCACGAACGCCCGCATGATCTGCGCCGGCCCGCCCGCGGTCTTGGAGCTCCGCACCGGCAGCGAGTCGAACATCCCCTCCTCCCCCCCGAACCGCGCCCCGTCCCCGACCGGCCGCCACAGATGCACCGCCCCGTCCGCCGCCCCGAAATACACGGAGCCCTCGCGCCCGATCACCAGCACCCGCGCCCGTGTCGCCGTATGCGGCTGGCTCCCGTTCCAATGCGCATGCATGGAGGCGGCAACACCGCTTTCCAGCACCAGGCTCACCAGCGCGCTATCCTCCACGTCCGGCCGCACCACCGTCCCGTCATCCAGCACCCGCTCGGCAAACCGCGTCGAAAGCGAAACGGTAAACCGCGAAGCCCCCCCGAACAGCGTCGCGATCGAGGTCAGGTGATAGATGCCCAGATCCGCCAGCACCCCACCCCCGGCCTGCGCCTTGTCATAGAACCACCCGGCATGGGTCGGCCCCTTGTGCCCCCGGTGGCACTCCACCGCCGCCACCTCCCCGATCGCCCCCTGCGCGATCAGCGAAGCCGCCAGCACATGGTCGGGCGTCTCGATGAACGGCAGCGCCATGAACGTCACCGGCCGCGCCCGCACCGCCGCGGCCAACCGCGCCGCCTCCGCCAGCGACGGCACCAGCGGCTTCTCCACCAGCACATGCTTGCCCGCCGCCACCGCCATCTCGGCAAACCGCAAGTGCGTATCAGGCGCCGTCAGCACCAGCACCGCATCCACCCCGGGGTCCCCCACCACGGAGGCCACATCGGTCGACCACCGCGGAATCCCGAACTGCGCAGCACACGCCGCCATCCGGGCCGCATCCCGCCCCGCAATCGCCACCAGCTCCGCCCGCCCGCCCAGCTCCGCCAGCTGCGGAAAATGCCGCCGCTGCGCAATGTCGCCATAGCCAACGGCCGCAATCCGCACCGTCACAGCACCACCGCCACGCCCGTCTCCGCCGCCCGCCGCCCGGCATCCAGGATCGCCACCGCCTCCCGGTTCAACGCCACGTCCAGCGTCGGATGCAGCGCCGCCCCCGTCTCGATGTGATGCAGCATCTCCTCCCCGATCGTCCCCCGCCCCTCGGGCAACGCCACCCCCTCCTCCACCCGCGACGGCACCGCCGAGCCACGCTCCGTGAACACCAGCACCTTCGGCCCGTCGACAACGAGCGTCCCATGCGTCCCCATCACGATCGGCCCGTTAGGCACCCCGTTGTGGAAACTCGTCCAGCTCGCCTCGATCGTCCCCACCGCCCGCGGAAAGCGCAGCAGCAGCGTCGCATTGTCCTCGGCATCCCCGGGGCTCATCAGGTTCACCGCCATCGCCCGAACCTCCTGCGGCATCCCCACGATCCACGCCGCCAGGCACGCCCCGTAGCAGCAGTAATCCAGCAGCGCCCCACCACCCGCCGCCTTCTGGTGCCACCACTCCGAAGCCTTCTCCGCCTCGCTCACCAAACCGATCGTCGTCGACCCCGGATGCAAACTCCCATGCGCCATCGGCCCCAAGGAGGCCATGTTCCGCCACCGGAACTGCACCACCTCCCCGATCTCCCCACTCTCCACAATCGCCTTCACCGCCCGCACCGCCGGCCGCCAGGTGATCGGCCAGTTCGTCACCAGCGCCACCCCGGCCTTCCTGGCCGCCGCGATCATCCGGTCCGTATCCGCAACACTCCCTGCCAGCGGCTTCTCCGTCAGCAGGTGCACCCCCCGCCCCGCGAACGCCTCCGCCACCTCGGCATGCTGGCTGATCTCCGGGCAGAAGATCACCAGGTCCAGCCCCTCCTCCAGCAGCCCCCGCCACTCCCCGAACCGCCGCGGCCCGCCCGGCGCCCCCAGCGCCCGCGCCAGATTGGCCCGCCGGCTCCCCTCCACCTCGGTCAGGGAAGGCGTCGCCGGCACGGTATCCGCCACGCCGACGAAATCGCACCGCCCCGTCGCCGCCAGGCGCTCCACCAGCTCGTTCACGTGCATGTGGGCAAACCCCACCACACCCACCCGATACCGCCGCGCCATCGCCATCTCCTCAAGAAAGCAAGCAGTTCTTTTTTGAAAAAAAGAACCAAAAAACTTTTCCCCTCTGGCACGCGCCCAAACGGATAAAGTTTTTTTGCTTCTTTTTGTTCACAAAAGAAGACTCTTCCTCACTCCGCCAAAGCCCTCATCTGCGCATAAAGATCAGACTTCCCCTCGAACCCGATCCCCGGCAGTTCCGGCAGAGTCACAAACCCGTCCTCCACCCGCACGCCATCCGGGAACCCGCCATAGGGCTGGAACAGATCCGGGTAGCTCTCATTCCCCCCCAGCCCCAACCCCGCCGCGATCATCAGGCTCATCTGGTGCCCGCCATGCGGCACCACCCGCCGCCAGCTCCACCCGGCATCGCGGATCACCGCCAGCGTCCGCTGGAACTCGCACAGCCCGTAGCTCAGCGCGCAATCGAACTGCAGGAAATCCCGGTCCGCCCGCATCCCGCCATGGCGCAGCAGGTTTCGCGCATCCTGGTGGCTGAACAGGTTCTCCCCGGTCGCCATCGGCCCCGGATAGAACTCCCCGAGTGCCGCCTGCAGCTGGTAGTCCAGCGGATCGCCCGCCTCCTCGTACCAGAACAGTCCATAGCCCCGCATCATCTTGGCGTAGGCAATCGCCGTCTCCAGGTCGAACCGCCCGTTCGCATCCACCGCCAGCCGCGCCTTCCCGTCCAGCTCCCGCAGCACCGCCTCGATCCGCCCCCGGTCCGCGTCGATCGAATCCCCGCCGATCTTCATCTTCACCACGGTGTACCCGCGGTCGAGATAGCTGCGCATCTCCGCGCAAAGCTGCGAGGTATCCTTGCCCGGATAGTAGTACCCGCCGGCCGCATACACGAACACGCGCGGATCAGCCTCGATCCCATGCCGCTCCGCCAGCAGCCGGAACAACGGCTTGCCCGCGATCTTCGCCACCGCGTCCCACACCGCCATGTCGATGGTCCCAACCGCCACCGACCGCTCGCCATGCCCCCCCGGCTTCTCGTTCTTCATCATCGCGGCCCACACCGCATCCGGGTCCAGATTGTCCCCCGCCGCGTTCACCAGGCTCGCGGGATCCGCCTCCAGCACCCGGTCGCGGAACCGCTCGCGGATCAGCCCGCCCTGCCCATAGCGCCCGTTGGAATTGAACCCATACCCGATAACGGTCTTCCCATCCCGCACCTGGTCGGTCACCACCGCCACCAGGCTGCTCGTCATCTTGGAAAAATCGATATAGGCGTTGCGAATGGGCGAGGCGATCGGCCTCGTGATCTCGCGAACATCCACTATGCGCATCGCCATCCTCCCGGGTTCGGCGCATTGATCCCCCAGGCGGGCAGGCAAGGCAAGCAAGTGCGTTCTTTTTTGAAAAAAAGAACCAAAAAACTTTTCCCCGTTTGCCCCGGTTCTTTGATCACCCGGCACGCACCCAATCGGAGAAAGTCTTTTTGCTTCTTTTTCTTCAGAAAAAGAAGACTCTTCCTTCCTTCCAAAATCTCCTTGACAATGCTGCGCCGCACAATCATAACCCCTCGGCGCGCCTAGAGTTTGATCCGTGCGCTGCCGGCCTGACACTGCGCCCAACCCGGGCGCTGGCCCCAATGTCGTAAGACCAACCGTCCCCCGGGGCGCTGGCAGGCAAGCAGGCCGAGGCACCACCGGTAGCACCGTTCCATTCCCCATCCTGCGCCGGCTCGCGGCCCGTTCGCCGCGCGCACCTGCATCAGCACGTGCGCCCCTTCACGGCCGCCCAGCCTCCCGTTCCACGGGGGCGCGGCCGACAGAAAGCGCTGATCACATGTCCAATACCATCGAAAAGCCGTCCGTCATGGCTCCCGCCACCACCGCCGCGGCCGCCCCGGTCGCCCCCGCCCCCACCTCCGCCTCCTTCGACTCCCTCGGCCTCGCCCCCGCGCTCCTGCGCGCCGTCGCCGCGGAGGGCTACACCACCCCCACCCCCATCCAGCTCCAGGCTATCCCGCACGTGCTCGCGGGCCGCGATGTCCAGGGCATTGCCCAGACCGGCACCGGCAAGACCGCCGCCTTCGCGCTGCCCATCCTCCAGCGCCTGGCCGCCGAGCGCCGCCAGCCCCCGCGCGGCGGCTGCCGCGTGCTCGTCCTCTCCCCCACGCGGGAGCTGGCCAGCCAGATCGGCGAGAGCTTCCAGGCCTACGGCTCCACCATCGGCTGCCGCGTGGCGGTCATCTTCGGCGGCGTGCCGAAGGGCAAGCAGGTCCGCGCCATGGAGCGCGGCGTGGATGTCCTCGTCGCCACCCCGGGCCGCCTGATCGACCACATGCAGGACCGCACCGTGCGCCTCGACCATGTCGAGATCCTGGTGCTGGATGAGGCCGACCACATGCTCGATCTCGGCTTCATCATCCCCATCAAGCGCATCGTCGCCACCATCCCCAGCCGCCGGCAGACCCTGTTCTTCTCCGCCACCATGCCCGGGGAGATCGGCAAGCTCGCCGCCGGCATGCTGAAGGATCCCGCCCACGTCGCCGTCGCCCCGGTCGCCACCACGGCCGAGCGCATCGAACAGGCGGTCGTCTTCGTCGACCAGGGCCAGAAGCGCCACGCGCTCGCCGCCCTGCTCCGCGGCCAGGCCGATGGCCGCACCCTGGTCTTCAGCCGCACCAAGCACGGCGCGGACAAGATCGTGAAGCAGCTGGTCGAAGCCGGCCTGCCCGCGGTCGCCATCCACGGCAACAAAAGCCAGGGCCAGCGCGAGCGCGCGCTGGAGGATTTCAAGACCGGCCACACCCGCGTCCTGGTCGCCACCGACATCGCCGCCCGCGGCATCGATGTGGAGGGCGTCTCCCACGTCATCAACCACGACCTGCCGAACGTGCCGGAAAGCTACGTCCACCGCATCGGCCGCACCGCCCGTGCCGGCAAGGACGGCATGGCGATCAGCCTCTGCGCGGGCGATGAGCGTGCCTTCCTGCGCGACATCGAGAAGCTGATCCGCGCCAAGGTCCCGGTCCTCACCATCCCCGGCCTCCCCGCCGCGTCCTCCCAGTCGGAAGCCCCGCGGGAGCCGAACCGCCACGCCCAGCGCCCCCAGGGCCAGCGCCCCCAAGGCCAGCGCGGCAACGGCGACCGCAACCAGGGCCAACGCCCCCAGGGGCAGCACGGCCAGGGCCAGCACAGCCAGGGCCAGAAGCCCCAAGGCCAGCACGCCCAGGGCCAGCGTCCCCAGGGCCTGCCCCCCTCCTCCGGCCGCCCCCGCCAGGCCGCCTGACCTCTCGCCTCAGACCCACCCCCAACGGCGCGGGCCCTCCCGCGCCGTTGCCATGTACGCCCCTCCCCAGCCGGGATCACCAGCAATCCCCCTCGCCGCGCCGAGCAGGAAAGAAAGAAAGCAAGAAAGAAAGCGGCCACAGAGACACAGAGGCACAGAGAAACAAGGCAAGGGAGAAGAACCCCTCCCTCGTAGGGCGGGTCGCGAAGCGGACCCGCCATCGTCACACCCCCCAAACCTCCCCCAAAACTCCACCCAATCCCACTCAACATCCATCCCACTCCTCCCTTGCCTTGCTCCTCTGTGCCTCTGTGCCTCCGTGTCCCCTTTCTTCCTTGCTTCCTTGCTGCCTTACTTCCTTTCCTCCCCCCGCTCGCGGGGGGAGCCAGAGGGGGGCGTCCCCTCACCAACCCCACCCGAAGAACTTCCCCAAAACCCCCCTTGCACCCAAACTAACAGTCTACTATCTCTCTAACGATGCATCCCTTCCCCGCCCCCGTATCGCAGCTTGTGCAGTACCTGCGCGCCCTCATTGCGTCCGCCCCCCCGGCCCCCGCGTCCCCC
>CANHCJ010000123.1 GCA_947458025.1 Rhodospirillales bacterium
CACTCAGGACGAACGTCCTGAGTGACACCCCCCTTTGCCATGGGCAACAAACGGATGGGGTCTGGGGCCTGAGGCCCCAGCGGGGTCGAGGGGCAGAGCCCCTCGCCTTCCTTCCTCCTCAGCCCAGGTGTTCGCTCTCCAGGTAGTCCTGGCTGCGCATTTCCTCCAGGCGGGAGGCGGTTCGTTCGAACATCTGCGCGTTTTCGCCGCGCATGTACAGCTGGTCCGGCATGGCGTCGGCCGAGGCGTACAGTTTCACCCGGTGGTCGTACAGCGTATCCACCAGCACGATGAACCGCCGCGCCTTGTCGAAATTGTCCGGGGACAGTCGCGGCACCCCGTCCAGCACCACGGTATGGAAGCGCTCGGCGATCGCCAGGTAGTCGCCGGCCCCCAGCGCCTCGCCGCACAGCGCCTCGAAGTCGAACCGCGCCACCCGCCCGGCCGCCAGCGGCACCCGCAGCGTGCGCCCCATCACGGTCAGGTCCATCGGGTGCGGCGTCTCGCCCCCGCCCATCGTCTGGAACACCTCGTCCAGCGCCAGGTCCGCCCGCCCGTCCGGCGGCACGTGCCAGGTCGCGAAGGCCCGCATCCGCTGCCGCCGGAAGTCGCGCGCGCTGTCCAGCAGGTGCACGTCCACATGCGCGTTCAGGATGCCGATGAACGGCAGGAACGCATCCCGGCCCGGCTGCCCGCGGAACAGGTCGTCCGGCGCGGTGTTCGATGTCGCCACCGTCACCACCCCACGGTCGAACAGCGCCTGGAACAGCCGCCCCAGGATCATCGCGTCGGCGATGTCGTGCACCTGGAACTCGTCGAAGCACAGCAGCGCCGCCTCCGCCGCGATCCGGTCCGCCAGCGGCGGAATCGGGTCCTCGATCTCCGGATGCTCGCGCTTGTGGGCATGGAAGCGCGCATGCGCCTCCTGGATGAACCGATGGAAATGGATCCGCCGCCGCCGCGCCACATCGGCCTCGGCAAAGAACAGGTCCATCAGCATGGACTTCCCACGCCCCACCTGCCCCACCAGGTAAAGCCCCTTGGGCGGCCGCGGCGCCGCCACCGGCTTCGCCCCGAACAACCGCCCCAGCAACCCAGGCTTCGCCACCGGCACCGGCGGCGCAGGGTCATACCCGCGCAACTGCTCCCACAAGGCCTGCAACCGCACGGCCGCCGCCTCCTGCGCCCCATCCGGCGCAAGCTCCCCATGCGCCACCCGGGCGCGATAGGCGGGCAAAGGGCCTTGGGTCATGGCAGAAGGAAGGCCAGGGCTCTGCCCTGGACCCGCCAGGGACCAGCGGTCCCTGGACCCTGCATCTGTTGTTCCGCCTTCGGCGGGGAGGGGCCATCGAGGCGGTGGAGAGACACGGTCGGCCCCTCCCCGCCGAAGGCGGAAAACGTCCGGGGTCTGGGGCCGCCGGCCCCAGCGGGGTCCAGGGGCAGCGCCCCTGGCCTGTCTTCCTGTCCGTGCCTCAAGCTGCCTTGGCCATCCCGCGCAGCACGTAGTGCAGGATCCCGCCGTGGCGGTAGTAGGAGACTTCGTCCAGCGTATCCACGCGGCACAGCAGCGGCACCTGGTCGGTGGTTCCGTTCGGCCGGTGGATCACCAGCGTCAGGTCCATCCGCGGCGAGAGCGCGTCCAGCCCCAGGATATCCAGCACTTCGTCGCCGGAGAGGCCCAGCGTCTTGCGGTCCATCCCTTCCTTGAAGGTCAGCGGCAGCACGCCCATGCCCACCAGGTTGGAGCGGTGGATGCGCTCGAAGGACTCCACGATCACCGCCTGCACGCCCAGCAGCGCCGTGCCCTTGGCCGCCCAGTCGCGCGAGGAGCCGGTGCCGTATTCCTTGCCGCCGATCACCACCAGCGGGGTGCCCTGCGCCTTGTGCTTCATCGCCGCGTCGTAGATCGAAAGCGGCGCGGAGTTGCCAACCCGCGTCATCCCGCCTTCCACCCCGTTCAGCATCTCGTTGCGGATACGGATGTTGGCGAAGGTGCCCCGCATCATGATCTCGTGGTTGCCACGGCGCGCGCCGTAGCTGTTGAAATCATGCTGCAGGATCTGCCGCTCCAGCAGGTATTCCCCCGCCGGCGAGGTCTTGCGGATGTTGCCCGCGGGCGAGATGTGGTCGGTGGTGATGCTGTCGCCCAGCACCGCCAGGATCCGCGCCCCCTTGATGTCGCCCTTCGCCGCCGGCTCCATCGTGATCCCGTCGAAATAGGGCGGGTTCTTCACGTAGGTGGAGCTGTCGGACCAGCGATAGGTCTGGGCCCCGGCTTCCACCTGGATCGCCTGCCACTGCTTCGGCCCCTTGAACACCTCGCCGTAGCGCTTCAGGAACATGGCGCGCGACAGGTGGGCGCCCACCACGTCGGCGATCTCCTTGTTCGTCGGCCAGATGTCGCGCAGGTACACCGGCTTGCCGTCCTTGGAGGTGCCCAGGGAGGCGGTGGTGATGTCCTCGTTCATCGTGCCCAGGATCGAATACGCCACCACCAGCGGCGGGGAGGCGAGGTAGTTCGCGCGCACGTTGGCGTGCACCCGGCCCTCGAAGTTGCGGTTGCCCGAAAGCACCGAAACCGCCACCAGCTTGTTGTCCTCGATCGCATCCACGATCGCGTCTTCCAGCGGCCCGGAATTGCCGATGCAGGTCGTGCAGCCATAGCCGACGGTCTGGAACCCCATCGCGTCGAGGTCCGCCGAAAGCCCGGCCGCGTCGAGGTATTCCGTCACCACCTGCGAGCCCGGCGCCAGCGAGGTCTTCACCCACGGCTTCGGCGTGAGGCCGAGCGCACGCGCCTTGCGCGCCACCAGCCCCGCGGCCACCAGCACGGCCGGGTTGGAGGTATTGGTGCAGGAGGTGATGGCCGCGATCACCACGTCGCCATGGGTGATCTCATAGTTCTTGCCGGCCACCGCCGCCTTGGTGCCCACGTCGTTCGCGGCCACGCCGAGCCCCTTGGTCAGCTCGCCCTTGAACGCGCTCGAGGCATCCTTCAGCAGCACCCGGTCCTGCGGCCGCTTCGGCCCGGCCAGCGAGGGCATCACGGTCGACATGTCCAGCTCCAGCGTGGAGGTGAACACCGGGTCCGGCGTGGAGGCATCGCGCCACATGCCCTGCGCCTTGGAATAGGCCTCCACCAGCGCAATCCGGCCCTCGTCGCGGCCGGAAAGGCGCAGGTAGTCCAGCGTCACCTTGTCCACCGGGAAGAACCCGCAAGTCGCCCCGTATTCCGGCGCCATGTTCGCGATGGTGGCACGGTCGGCCAGGGACATCTCGTCCAGGCCCGGCCCGTAGAACTCCACGAACTTGCCCACCACGCCCTTCTTGCGCAGCATCTGCGTCACGGTCAGCACCAGGTCGGTGGCAGTGGCCCCCTCCGGCATGCGCCCGGTCAGGCGGAAGCCGATCACATCCGGGATCAGCATGGCGATCGGCTGCCCCAGCATCGCCGCCTCGGCCTCGATCCCGCCCACGCCCCAGCCCAGCACGCCCATGCCGTTCACCATCGTGGTGTGGCTGTCGGTGCCGTACAGCGTGTCGGGATAGGCAAAGGTCTTGCCGTCGAGGTCCGCCGTCCACACCGCCTGCGCCAGGTACTCCAGGTTCACCTGGTGGCAGATGCCCGTGCCCGGCGGCACCACGCGGAAATTGTCGAACGCCGTCTGCCCCCAGCGCAGGAAGGTGTAGCGCTCGCCGTTGCGCTCGAACTCCACGCGCTCATTCTTCTCGGCGCTGTCGGCCGTGGCGGAGTAGTCCACCATCACCGAATGGTCGATCACGAGATCGACGGGCACCAGCGGGTTCACCTTCTCCGGGTTCCCCCCCAGCCGCAGGATGCCGTCGCGCATCGCGGCCAGGTCCACCACCGCGGGAACACCCGTGAAATCCTGCATCAGGATGCGGGCGGGCTTGAACGGCACTTCCTTGCTGCTGCTGGCATTGGCCAGCCAGCCGGCGACCGCCTTGGCGTCATCCACCGTATAGGCCTGCCCGTCCTCGAACCGCAGCACGTTCTCCAGCAGCACCTTGAGGCTCACCGGAAGGCGCGCCACGTCGCCGATCGCCTTCGCGGCCTCGGGGATGGAGAAGTAGGTATAGGTCTTGCCCGCCACCGTCAGCGTGCGCTGGGTGTTCAGGCTGTCCCGGCCAATGCTCTTCATGGAGGCTCTCTTCGCTGATGGGGCGCGTGCGCGGCCCGATGCCCGGTGGTTGCGCGCGCCGGATTAGCCCATAAGGGGGGCGAGGTCCACTAAGGGGCGGTTAAGCGCGTGCCGGACGGTCTGGTAGCCGACAGCTTGGCGGCGATTCGCGGCGAAAGGCTGGTCTTCGCCGGCCTCTCCTTCGCCCTCCCCCCCGGCGGCGCGCTGCTGCTGGAAGGCCCGAACGGCTCCGGCAAGTCCACCCTGCTGCGCGTCCTCGCCGGCCTCGGCCGCGCCGAAGCCGGCACCCTGCGCTGGAACGGCGAGGACGCCCTGTCCGATCGCACCACCCACGCCACCCGCGTCGCCTATCTCGGCCACCAGGATGCCGTGAAACCCGGCCTCACCGCCGCCGAGAACCTCGCCTTCTGGGGCACAACCGCGCAGATCGAGGCCGCCCTCACCCGCG
Organism: Rhodospirillales bacterium; assembly: GCA_947458025.1. Classification (GTDB taxonomy): domain Bacteria; phylum Pseudomonadota; class Alphaproteobacteria; order Acetobacterales; family Acetobacteraceae; genus CAMDGX01. The sequence goes on from CANHCJ010000123.1 coordinate 4,612, forward strand.
TGAACCTCGCCCCCCTGGCCGACCTCCCCGCCCGCATGCTCTCCGCTGGCCAGAAGCGCCGCCTGGCCCTGGCCCGCCTCGCGCTCGCCTCCGCCCCCATCTGGCTGCTGGACGAACCCACCCTGGGGCTGGACACCACCTCCGTGGCCGCCCTGGGCGACATGCTCGCCGCCCACCGCGCCCAGGGCGGCGTGGTCCTGGCCGCCACCCACCTCCCCCTCCCCCTTCCCGGCGCCGAAACCCTCAGGCTGGCCGCATGAGGAAACTGCTCGCCCGCGAACTCCGCCTCTCGCTCCGCCACGGCACCGATTCGCTCGCTGCCATCCTCTTCTTCCTCGTCGCCGGCGCCCTCTTCCCGCTCGCCATCGGCCCCGCCCCGGAAACCCTGGCCCGCATCGCGCCCGGCATCATCTGGGTCTGCGCCCTCCTCGCCGCCCTCCTCCCGCTCGACCGCCTCTTCGGCGCGGACGCGGAAGATGGCTCGCTCGACCACCTCCTCCTCTCCGGCCTCCCCCCCGCCGCCATCGCCCTCGGCAAGGCCGCCGCCCACTGGCTCACCACCGGCCTGCCCCTGCTGCTCGCCGCCATCCCGCTCGCCGTCATGCTCCGCCTGCCGGAGGAAGCCTTCCCCGCCCTCCTCCTCGGCCTCATCCCCGGCACCGCCTTCCTCTCCCTCATCGGCACCGCCGGCGCCGCCCTGGTCCTCGGCGCCCGCCGCGGCGGCGTCCTGCTCCCGCTGCTCATCCTGCCGATGGCCGTCCCCGCCCTCATCTTCGGCGTCGCCGCGGCCGACGCCGCCGCCGTGGGGCTGGCGGCACGCCCCCATCTGCTGCTCTTGTCCGCCCTGTGCGCCGCCGCCCTCCCGCTCTGCCCGCTCGCCGCGGGTGCCGCGCTGAGATCGTCGGCCGAGTAGGGGAAGCGCCGATGCAATCCAACAGCGTGATCGCCGGCATGCTGCTGGGCGTCGGCGCCTACGCGCTGTTCGCGCTGAACGACGCCACTAACAAATACCTCGTCACCTACCTCCCGGTCGCCCAGGCCCTGTTCTTCCGCAGCCTGGTCATCACTGCCGGCTGCCTCGCCGTCGGCCGCACCCAGGCGGTCCAGGCCATGGTCGCCTCCCCGGTGCTGCAGCGCATGCTCTACCGCGCCGTCATCACCCTCATCGCCTGGCTCTGCTACTTCACCGCAGCCCCCTTGCTGCCCTTCGCCCAGATGATGGCGCTCTACTTTGCCTCCCCCATCCTCACCACACTGCTCGCCATCCCCATCCTCGGCGAACGCGTCAGCCGCATCCGCTGGACCTCGATCTTCCTCGGCTTCGCCGGCGTCGTCATCGCCGCCGACCCCCGCGGCCTCCTCGTCGGCGAAACCCCCGCCTGGGCCATCGGCTTGGTCATGGCCGCCGCCCTGCTCTGGGCCCACGCCGCGATCCTGATGCGCCAGATCGCCCGCCACGAAGGCGCCATCGTCCAGATGCTGCTCCAGAACGGCTTCTTCCTCGTCGCCACCGGCCTGTGGGTCGCCTTCCACTGGGTCACGCCCACACCCTGGCAACTCGTCCTGCTCGTCTTCATCGGCGTCATCGGCGCCGGCGGCCAACTCCTCCAGTTCGCCGCCATCCGCCGCGCCCCGGTCGCCGTCATGGCCGTGGTCGAATACTCCGGCCTCATCTGGGCCTTCGCGCTGGGCTGGCTCATCTTCGCCGACCACCCCCCGCTCGCCGTCTGGCTCGGCGCCGCCATCATCCTGGCGGCCGGGATGTTCCTGGTGGCGATGGAGCATCGGCGAGAAAGAAAGTAAGATTCTTCTTTTTCTGAAGAAAAAGAAGCAAAAAGACTTTCCCCGACTGCGCCCGGGTCAGGGGTCCAGCGTCCGCCACGCGGAGAGGGCATCGCTGAAGCGCAGATGCCCGCGCAGCGCCGCACCGTCCGTCGGGTTCCACCGCAGCAGCTGGTTCGGAATGTCATCCGCCAGCCACGCCGAACCCAGCCCCGCAATCAGGTCCACCTCCTCCTGCGCCACCGCATCCATGTCGAGGTCCCGCAGCGCAACATAGGCCCCCAGCGCATCCCCCGGCCGGATCGCCTCATACCCCGCCGGCAACCGCCACCGCCCACCCGCCACCCCGTCGTCGCGCACCGGCCGGATGATCGGGTTGAACCGAACCACCCGCATCTGCGCCCCCGTGCTGGCCAGCACATCGGCATCCCGCGTCGCATTGTCCGGCGGGTCCGCCAGGATCGTCCCGGCCACCCGCTTCAACCCCTCCCCCAGCCAGACCGACGCCGGCCGGGCCACCAGCTCCGGATGCACCGCCTCCGCCGCCGGCGTCACCGGCGCCCAGGTCCCCGCCGTGCCGAGCGAAAGCGCGGCAATGTCATGAAACCCGTTCGCCTTCGCCTCGATCACCCCGGCCAGCACCGGGTTGTTCACCCCACCCAGCGCCCCGTCCCAGAACCGCCTTTTGTCCTGCGGCTTGTTGTGGTCCCGCACCTCGGCATAACCCACGAAATACATCACCGGCGCATGGCTGGAAGCATGCACCGCCTCCGCCAATGCCGGCTCGAACGCGGGCCGCTCGGTCGCCAGCTCGGACTCGAAGGACCGGAAGAACCGCCCCCGGTTCCGGTCCAAATCATACGCCGCAATCATCAGCCGCGTCGTCCGGCCGGTCTTCTGTTCCAGATAGCGCCCGATGTCGCTCATCCCCCGGCCCGACAGCGGGTCCAGCACCCCATCGTCGATCACCGCCCGCAGCCCCGCCAGCTTGCGATCCGCACTCCACTTCGCCAGCAGGTCGCCCGGAAACTCCCATGGCAGCCGCCGCACGAAGATGCGCTCCCGCCAGGCCCGCTCGCGGAACAGCCCCGCGATCTCCGCCGGCCGCAACCCCTTGATCAACCCCGCCAGCGTGATGCTGCCGCCGCTATTCGCCACCGCAAGGTCGAACCGACCCAGAATCTGGTGCCCGTTCAGTCCCGGGTACAGATGCTCGAGCGCCATCGCCTGCAGCATCGCCCAAGGCCCACCACCGTCCAGCGACAAGATCCTGAACATCCCCGCCCCGCTTTTTGATTGCAGGAACGATACTACCCCCGCCGCCCCGGTTCAACCGGCACGTACCACCCTACGCAACCGCCTTGAACGCCCCATCCGCCGCCGCCAGCGTCTCCTCCACCGCCTGGTCGTCATGCGCCGCGCTGAAGAACCACGAGCACCGCTGGTTCACCCGCACCCCGCGCTCCTGCAGCGCCGCATGCATCGCCAGCGCCCGGTCCCGGTCCATCAGCGAGCTCTCCCGCCAGTTCGCCGGCTTCGCCCCGATGAACATGGTCTGGAACATCGTCGGCACCCCGGTCACCTGCACCGGCACCCCATGCTTGGCCGCCCGCTCGGCCAGCCCCTGCATCAGCCGCGTCCCGCGCGCCTCCATCCCCTTGTAGATCGCCCCCCCGTCGGCCGTCAGCACGTCCAGCGCCGCCAGCGCGGCCGCTATGCTCTGCACGTTGCCGTTGTACGTGCCGCCGTGCATCACGCCCTTGGTCTGCAGGATCTCCATAACGTCCCGCCGCCCGGCCATCATCGCCATCGGGAACCCGGCCGCCACCGCCTTGGCGAACACCGTCATGTCCGGCACCACCCCGAACCGCCCCTGCGCCCCCTGCAGCCCCAGCCGGAACCCCGTGATCACCTCGTCGAAGATCAGCACCGCGCCATGCTCCGCGCACAGCGCCTTCGCCCCTTCCAGATAGCCGGGCTTCGGCAGGATGCACCCGCCATTCACCATCATCGGCTCCATGATCACGCCCGCGATCTCGCCCCGGTGCGCCTCCAGCGCCGCGCGCAAGTAATCGAGGTCGTTCCACCCGCAGATCACCATGTCGTCCAGCGCCCCCGGCGCCACCCCCGGCGTGTCCGAAACCGCCACCGGCGCCTCCGCCGGCCCCGCCTCGTTCCCGCTCGGCCTCACGGACACGTACACGTTGTCCACCCAGCCGTGGTAATGCCCCTCGAACTTCACGATCTTGCTGCGCCCCGTGAACGCCCGCGCGATCCGGAAGGCCATCTGCACCGCCTCGGTGCCCGAACTGGCATAGCGCACCAGTTCCGCCCCCGGGATCAGCGCCGTCAGCCGCTTGGAAAGCTCCAGCTCCCGCACATGCTGCCCGGCATAGAGCTGCCCTAGCATCAGCGTGTCCGCCACCGCCTGGCACACCGTCGGCGGCGCATGGCCCAGGATGGCCGGCCCGTTGCCCAGGATGTAGTCGATGTGAACGTTGCCGTCCTCGTCATACAGCCGGCACCCCTCGCCGCGCGCGAAGAACAGCGGCACCGGAATGGAGGCATAGCGAACGTTGCTGCTCACCCCGCCGGCCAGGTGCTTGCGGGTCTCTTCGTACAGCGCGATCGAACGGTCATAGGTCGGCATGGCGTTCACTCCTCAAGCAAGAATCTTCTTTTTTCTGAAGAAAAAAGAAGCAAAAAAGACTTCACCCGATTGCGCCGGGGACAATCCCCGGCGCCACGGACAAAAGTTTTTTGGTTCTTTTTTTCAAAAAAGAACCGCTTACTTCTTCTTGTTGCTATACGTCCCACCGGAAAGCGCCCGGATCTCCGCCGCGGAGCTGACCGTCCGCAGCTTCGCGAGGTACTCGGTCTCCCCGTCCAGCATCTTCTTGGCGTTCTCCAGCACGATCTCCGCCTTGTCGGCGGGGAACTTCACCGCCCCGTTCTCGTCCATGTGGATCAGCTCGCCCGGCGCGATATCCATCCCGCCCACGCTCACCGGCACGTTCACCGCCTGCACCGCCATTTCGCCGTGCCCGGCGGAAACCCCGCCCAGCAGCATCTGGAAGTTCAGCTTGCGCACCGCGTCGATATCGCGCGAGGGCCCGTTGGAGATCATGCCCACGCAGCCCACGCGGGTCATGGTCGTCACCATGATCTCGCCCGCCAGGCCCGCCTTCGGCAGGATGCCCTCGGGCCACTTCTGCTGGATCACCAGGATGGTCGGCTTCTTCATCGCGTCCAGCGCGTCCACCACGTCCATGAAGGTCAACCGGCCCGGGAAGTTGTGGTCCGGCAGCCCGTACACGCAGGTCACGGCATAGCCGATGCGCGGCCCCATCTCGGGGTACATGCAGCGGATGGAGCTGTCGGTGTACCAGTTCTCCGTCCAGGGGTTGTACAGCCCCAGGCAGAGCGGGTTCTTGGGATAGGTCGCCACCACGTTGGTGATGGTCGGCGTGTCGATCTTGAGCAGCCCTTCGAAGGTGCTGTCGAGCCCTTTGGCGGCGCCCTTGCTGGCCTTTGCCATGTCCTGGTCGTTCCCTGTTCCGGAGAGATGCAAACGCCCCGGAAGCATCCGCCGCCCCGCCGCCAGAGGCAAGCCCGCTCCCGGCGCCGGGAGCCTTCCTGTCTTCCCTCCCCCCGCCCGCGGGGGGAGCCGGAGGGGGGTGTCGCCGCAAAAACCCGCTCAAAATAAATTTCCTACCCCCTTGCATCCCTAACTGATGTTAATTATATTCCCACCCATGACCCAGGAAACACCCACCCTGGCCCAGGCCCTAGCCGGCATTGCCGTCGCGACGGTCTCGATGGCCCAGATCCGCGCCCGGCGCGGGGAGGTGGCGCACGCCCTGATTCTGGCCTGGGTCGCCGCCGTGCTCGGCGTCATCTCGGTCCTCGCCGCCGCTTGGCAGGATGGCCGCCTCGCCCCCGCCCCCACGCGCC
>CANHCJ010000124.1 GCA_947458025.1 Rhodospirillales bacterium
ACGGGGGCGAACTTCCAGGGCATGCCGCGGTTCACGTCGGCGTTGAAGCGGACGGTGATGGTGCGCTCCACCATGCCCGGGCTGGCGCCGGCATCGATGCGCGGCGTGCCGCCGTAGCCGGTGATCTGGCAGAAGATGCGGTAGAGCGGCACGGCGGCGAAGGACAGGCCGAGCATGCCGCCGATCACGCCGGCCAGGGTCAGGGCCAGCACCTTGTTGCTGCGGGCGCGCGCGGCGGGCGGGGTTGGGGTGGTTGTCATCTCAGCCTCCCATACCGGGCTTGACCATCTTCACGACGGTGATCGCGTAGAACAGGCCGCACAGGGCGAGCAGCACCACCAGCATGGCGATGTTGCGCCCGCGCCGGCGGCGGCGGAACTCGGCGGCCATCTCGGGTGGGACTGGCTGCGGCTCGGTCATGGGGGTCAGCCCGTGAGGCGGTCGGCGGCGAGGGCCGCGAAGAGGATGAACAGGTAGGCGATGGAGAACTTGAAGGCGGCCTTCGCCGGGGCGTCGCCGGTGAGGGAGACGCCGGCGGCATCCTGGTCGTCGCGCAGGACGCGCCAGGCGCAGGCGACGAAGCCGAGGCCGAGGGCCAGGGCGGCGGCGCCGTAGATGACGCCGACGAGGCCGAGTGCCCAGGGGGCGAGCGAGACGGCCAGCAGTACCAGCGTGTAGAGGAAGACCTGCCGGCGGGTTTCGCGCGCGCCGGCCACCACCGGCAGCATCGGCACGCCGGCGCGGGCGTAGTCCGCATGGGCCCAGAGCGAGAGCGCCCAGAAATGCGGCGGGGTCCAGAAGAAGACGATGGCGAACATCAGCAGCGGCAGGGCATCGAGCCCGCCGGTGACGGCGGCCCAGCCGATGACCGGCGGGAAGGCGCCGGCCGCGCCGCCGATGACGATGTTCTGCGCGGTGCGGCGCTTCAGCCACATCGTGTAGATGAAGACGTAGAAGCCGATCGAGGCGGCAAGCACCGCGGCGGCGACGAGGTTGGTGGCCAGCCCCATCACGATCACGGAGGCGACGGCCAGGACGATGCCGAAGCCCAGCGCCTCCCCGGGGGCGATGCGCCCGGCCGGGATGGGCCGGTTGCGGGTGCGGCGCATCACGAGGTCGATGTCGCGGTCGTACCACATGTTGATGGCGCCGGCGGCCCCGGCGGCGACCGTGATGCACAGGATGGCGGTGGCGGCCAGGACCGGGTGCAGGTGGCCGGGGGCGATCACCATGCCGATCCAGCCGGTGAAGACCACGAGCATCACCACGCGCGGCTTCAGCAACGCGATCCAGTCGGAGACCGACGAGACCGGCAGGTCGGCGGCTTGGGGGGCGGCACCGTCGAGCAAGGGGGCGTTGTGCCCCCCTGCCTTGACCAGTGCCTGGCTCGCGGTCTCGTTCATCAGAATGCCCTGGGGCTTACCGGATGCGGGGCAGGACCTCGAAGGTGTGGAACGCCGGCGGGGAGGACTGGGTCCACTCCAGCGTGGTCGCACCCTCGCCCCAGTAGTTGTCGGCCAGGCGCTCCTTCGAGGTGAAGGTGCGGTAGATCAGGTAGAGGAACAGGACCATCGAGGCGGCGCTGATGTAGGCGCCGATCGAGGCGATCATGTTCCAGCCGGCGAAGGCGTCGGGGTAGTCGACGTAGCGGCGCGGCATGCCGGCCAGGCCCAGGAAGTGCATCGGGAAGAAGGTGAGGTTGACGCCGACGAAGGTCATCCAGAAGTGGATCTTGCCGAGCTGCTCCGGGTACTGGCGGCCGCTCATCTTGCCGATCCAGTAGTAGAAGCCGGCGAAGATGCCGAACACGGCGCCGAGGCTGAGCACGTAGTGGAAGTGGGCGATCACGTAGTAGGTGTTGTGCACGTACTGGTCGATGCCCGCATTGGCCAGCACCACGCCGGTGACGCCGCCGAGGGTGAACACGAAGATGAAGCCGACGGCCCAGAGCATGGGCGTCTTCATCTCGATGGAGCCGCCCCACATGGTGGCGATCCAGGAGAAGATCTTGATGCCCGTGGGCACCGCGATGATCATCGTGGCGGCCATGAAGTAGGCGCGGGTGTCGACGTCCATGCCTGAGATGAACATGTGGTGCGCCCACACCACGAAGCCGACCACGCCGATGGCCACCATGGCGTAGGCCATGCCGAGGTAGCCGAAGACCGGCTTGCGGCTGAAGGTGGAGATGATGTGGCTGATGATGCCGAAGGCCGGCAGGATCATGATGTAGACTTCGGGGTGGCCGAAGAACCAGAACAGGTGCTGGAACAGGACCGGGTCGCCGCCGCCCGAGGGCTCGAAGAAGGCGGTGCCGAAGTTGCGGTCGGTGATCAGCATGGTGATCGCGCCGGCCAGCACGGGCACCGAGAGCAGCAGCAGGAAGGCGGTGATCAGCATCGCCCAGATGAACAGCGGCATCTTGTGCAGCGTCATGCCCGGGGCGCGCATGTTGAAGATGGTGGTGATGAAGTTGATCGCGCCGAGCAGCGAGGAGATGCCGGCGAGGTGCAGCGCGAACAGCACGAAGTCCATCGCCGGGCCGGACTGGTAGGTGGAGTTGGCCAGCGGCGGATACAGCGTCCAGCCCGGGCCGGCGCCCTGGCCGACGAACTGGCCCATCAGGATCAGGATGAAGGCCGGCACCAGCAGCCAGAAGCTGATGTTGTTGAGGCGCGGGAAGGCCATGTCGGGCGCGCCGATCATCAGCGGGATGAACCAGTTGCCGAAGCCGCCGATCAGCACGGGCATGACCGAGAAGAAGATCATGAGCAGGCCGTGCGAGGTGACGGCGGCGTTCCAGGCCTGGCCGGACTGGAACACCTGCATGCCCGGGGACTGCAGCTCCATGCGCATCATCACGGAGATGATCAGGCCGACGATGCCGCCGATCAGCCCCAGGATGATGTAGAGGGTGCCGATGTCCTTGTGGTTGGTGCTGAACAGCCAGCGTTGCGCGAAGCTGAGCTCGTGGTGGTGGTGGTCATCGTGCCCGTGGCCGTGCCCGTGACCCGCAGCGTGATCCTGTGCGCTCATTGCGTCTGCTCCTGCTGCCCAGTTCCTACGGACGCACCGCGGCGAGCACCGTGCCGGCGGGGGCGGGCCCCTGGGCGGGTGCCGGGGCGGCCTCGGCGCGGATCGGGGCGGTCTCGTTGGCGGCGAACTTCTTCTTCGCCTCGGCCAGCCAGGCGGTGAACTCGGCCTCCGGCAGGGCGCGCACGGCGATCGGCATGTTGGCGTGGTCCTCGCCGCAGATCTGGTTGCACTGGCCGTAGAACGTGCCGGGGCGGTCGATGCGCACCCAGGTCTCGATGGTGCGGCCGGGGATGGCGTAGCGCTGCACGCCGAGGGCGGGGACGAAGAAGCTGTGGATCACGTCGGCGCTCGTGGTGAGGATGCGGATGTTCTTGCCGACGGGCAGCACGAGCGGTTCGTCCACGTCCAGCAGGCGGATGCCCTGCTGCCAGCGCGTGTTCTTCGAATCGAGCGGCCGGCTGCCGAAGTTGAGGTTGTCGGCGTCGGTGTAGGTGTATTCCCAGTACCACTGGCGGCCGGTGACCTTGAGGGTCATGTCGGCTTCGGCCACGCGGTCCTGGAAGTAGATGAGGCGGAAGCTGGGAATGGCAATGACCACCAGGATGAGGCAGGGGATCACCGTCCAGGCCACTTCCAGCACGGTGTTGTGGCTGGTCTGGCTGGGGTTGGGGTTCTTCTCGGCGCTGAAGCGCCAGATGACGTAGGCGAGGAGCGCGCCCACGAAGAGCGTGATCACCGTGATGATCACCAGCACCAGGTTGTGCAGGCTGATGATCTGTTCCTGCACCGGGCTTGCGGCCGGTTGCATGCCCATCTGCCAGTTGCGCGGCAGGTCGGCCAGCGCCGGATCGGCGAAGCCGAGGCCATACAGCGTGGTGCCAAGGGTGGCGAGGAAGGCGGCGGCAAGCAGTCGCCGGAGAAGGGGCATCGTGTGATCCATCCCGATGAGACGCGCCGGCACTGCACGCCGGGCCATGCGAGGATTTGGGCTACTCCGGCGCAGGGCGGAGATCAAGGCCCGTCGCCGAAAATCCGCGCGTTTTGCGGAGGCTTCGACGGCTTGGTGGCACGCGCGCGACGCGGGCGGCGGTTCAGTTGCCGAAGCGGGCGAGCGTGAAAAGGCCGAAGGGCGGCACCGGAGTGAACTGCGCGCGCGCCCGTTCCTCGGGGCTGAACAGCGCGTCCACCGCGAAATCGGGATGCCAGCCCAGCGCGCGCGAGGCGGGCGCCAGGGTGCGCTCGGCCCACCAGCGCAGGCCGCCCTCGGCGGCGAAGTGGTTCACGAACAGGATGTGGCCGCCCGGCCGGACCACGCGGCGCAGCTCGGCCATCAGCTGGCGCGGGTTCGGCACCACGGAGGCGACGAACATCGCCACGGCGATGTCGAACTCGCCATCCTCGAAGCCGGTCGACTCGGCGTCCAGCTCCAGCAGCGCCTCCACATGGGTCAGCTTCTCGGCGGCGACGCGGGTGCGGGCGCGCTCCAGCATCTCGGCGGAAAGATCGATGCCGGTGATGCGCTTGTCGCGGCGGTAGCGCGGCAGGGCGAGGCCGGTGCCAACGCCCACCTCCAGCACGCGCGTGCCGGGCAGGCGGTTGACCTCCGTCGCCGCCAGGCGTCGGCCCCAGCCGGACACGCCGCCGAACACCAGGTCGTACACCCCTGCCCAGCGGCGGTAGGCGGCACGAACGGCATCGGCATCCAGCGCGGATTGGGGCCCGACCGATTGCGGTCGGGTGAACTGGCTCATGGTCTGGCTCGTCCCTCCGGGCGCGCGACCGGGGTGGGATCCCGATTCGTCATGAATTTATAATACGCATGCGCCGGCCAGGGGAGTCCATCCCCTGGCCGGCGCGGCGTCACCGCCCGGCGTGACACGGAAGGCAGGAGAGGCGGGTCAGTCGGCGGCCAGGTTGACCGCCGCCGCGCGCCCGTTCGGCTGCTGCTCGATGTCGAAATTGAGCTTCTGCCCCTCGTTCAGCGTGCGCAGCCCGGCCTTCTGGACCGCGCTGATGTGCACGAACACGTCCTTTCCCCCCGTATCAGGGGCGACGAAGCCATACCCCTTGGTTGGATTGAACCACTTCACAGTACCCTTCGGCATCGGCTTCCGCCCCTTGTTGTGGGGCATCCGTCCCGGACCACGGACCGGCTGCCGGGGCTGACTGTCGGGTCTTCACCTTGCGGGTCTTCACCTTCGGGTCGGCTCGGCGGTGTCGGCTCGGGCAGGGGGGATGCCCTCATGCTCGCAGACGCATCGCCCTCATGCGGCGGACAGCGAGCCCCCTGGTTCCGATGGCGGACTATCCTGCCACCGCAATCAGGTTACGCCCCTGCCTGAACGCATTTCAACAGGCGATGCAGCGCTTAAACGCCGATGCGCGCGGAACGATCCCTGCTCTCGATTTCGTGATCGAGCCCGATGCAACCCGGCTTCCGCTCAGCCCAGGGCCGGGTTCAGCCGGTCCACGCCCGAGGCACGTTCCCACGCGCGGGCCACCTGGAACAGCGTGGCATCGGCGAAGTGCCGGGCCACGAACTGCACCGAGAGCGGCAGCCCCGCCCTGGACAGGCCGGCCTGCATGGCCAGGGCGGGGTGGCCGGTGGTGTTGAACGGGGCGCGGGCCTGGCGGGGGTAGGTGCGGGCGGTTTCCTCGGCGTCCTCGATGCGGCTCGGCGGGTCCATGGAGCTGGCGCAGAGCAGCACGTCCACCTCCTCCAGCGCCGCATCGACGGCCGCGATCATCTCGGTTCGGCGGCGCTGGGCGGCCAGCAGGTCGCCGGCGGTGAGGAAGGCGCCGGGCATCAGCCGGCGGCGGGCGAGCATTCCGTAGTCGCCGGGGCGCGCGCGCAGCCAGGGGGCGTGGATGGTCCAGGCCTCGGCGTTCAGGATCACGCGGTTCACGGCGGCGAACTCGTTGAGGTTGGGCAGCACGATGTCGGACAGGGTCGCGCCCTCCCCGGCCAGGGTGCGGGCGACCTGCTCCAGCCCGGCGGCGACCTCCGGGTCCGCCGGGATGTCGCGTTCGTGGAAGTGGCGCACGAAGCCGATGCGCAGGCCGCGCACGCCGCGTTCCAGCCCGGCGGCGAAATGCTGGCGCGGGGCGGGGGCGCTGCCGGGGTCGTGCGGGTCGTGGCCGGCGATGGCATCCAGCAGCAGGGCGTTGTCGGCCACGTCGCGCGTCATCGGGCCCACGTGATCGAGCGAGAAGGCCAGCGGGAAGACGCCGCGGCGCGAGACCAGGCCGTAGGTGGGCTTGAGGCCGACGATGCCGCAGGCGCTGGCCGGGTTGCGCACGGAGCCGCCGGTGTCGGTGCCCAGCGCCAGCGGGAAGAACCCGGCGCCGAGGCCGACACCGGAGCCGGAGGAGGAGCCGCCGGGGTGGTGCTCGCGGTTCCAGGGGTTGCGGGCGGGCGGCCAGGGCAGGTCGAAGCTCGGCCCGCCGATGGCGAATTCGTGGGTGGAGAGCTTGCCCATGATCACCGCGCCGGCCTGGCGCAGCTTGCCGACCACCACCGCATCCGCCGCGGCGGGGGTGTTCGGCATCACCCGGGAATGGCAGGTGGTGGGCAGGCCGACCACGTCGATGATGTCCTTGATGCCCACCGGCACGCCGTGCAGCGGGCCGCGGTGGCGCCCGGCGGCGATCTCGGCCTCCGCGGTGGCGGCGGCGGCCAGCGCGCCTTCGGCATCGACGCGGATGAAGGCGTTCAGCTGCGGATCGAGCTTGCCGATGCGGGCGAGCAGGGCGCGCACCAGCTCCGTGGGCGAGAGCTTGCGCGCGGCGAAGGCGCGGCCGGCCTGGGTGGCGGTGAGCCAGGCGAGATCGTCGCTCATGCGCCGCCCCCCACCTTCATCGGCGGCCAGGGCTCCACGGCGGGGCTGGTGGGGGTGTTGATCTCGCTGCTGCGGCCGATGGCTTGCTTCGCCGCGGCCATCACGCAGTCCGGGAACTCGGCGAGCGCGCGCTCCAGCCCGGCCTGGCGGGCGAGCGCCTCGATCAACGGCGTGTCCATCGCGGCATCCCCTTTGCAACCTGGCGGCGATCGTGCGGCGCGGGCGGGCGCGGGCCAAGGGGGTGGGCAAAAAAAACGGGCGGCACGACCAGGTCGTGCCGCCCATAAGGTGGCGCCGGCCCGTGGCCGACGCGTAGGGGGAGGAGTCCAGAACAATGCGAGTGGCCATCGCGGCCACGGGTGATACTATGCCCCGGCAATGGCTAACGGATGGTTAAGGCCACCGGACAACGCGTCCATGTGATGCGCCAGGTCATCATTTTCCCCACGGACCCGCGACGGGAGACCCCAGCATGACCGTTCCACCGCCGCGCACCGGCCCCCTGGTGGGGCTGAAGGTGCTGGAACTCGGCCACTATATCGCCGGCCCGTTCTGCACCCGGGTGCTGGCGGACCTGGGCGCGGAGGTGATCAAGGTGGAGCCGCCGGCGGGCGACCCGGTGCGCGGCTGGGGCGCCACGGTGAAGGGCCACCCGGTGTGGTTCAGCATCCATGGCCGCAACAAGCTCTCGGTGGTGCTGGACCTGAAGCGCGACCGTGACCGCGCCCTGGCGCTGGCCAGGCGGGCCGATGTGCTGGTGGAGAACTACCGTCCGGGGCAGCTGGAAAAGCTCGGCCTGGGGCCGGAGGTGCTGCACGCCGAGAACCCGCGCCTGGTGATCGCCCGCGTCTCCGGCTACGGCCAGGGCGGGCCCTATCGCGACAAGCCGGCCTTCGGGGCGATCGGCGAGGCGATGGGGGGCATCCGCCACCTCACCGGTCATCCCTCCGGCGCCAGCGAACTGCCGCCGCCGCGCTGCGGCATCTCGATCGGCGACGACCTCGCCGGGCTCTATGCCGCGATCGGGCTGCTCTCGGCGGTGTACGAGCGCGACGTGACCGGCACGGGCCGCGGCCGGATCATCGACGTGAACCTGGTGGATTCCATCGTGAGCCTGATGGAAGGGATGCTGCCGGAATACGCGATCGACGGGCGCATCCGCCAACCCGCTGGCGCCGCCATCCCCACCGCCGCGCCCACCAACACCTACCCCTGCGCCGACGGCAAGTGGCTGTGCGTGGCGGGCAATTCCGACCTGATCTTCGCCCGGCTGATGGCCGCGATCGGCCGGCCGGAACTGGCCGCCGAGCCGCGCTACGCCACCAACGCGCTGCGCTGCGCCGCCGCCGGCGAGCTGGATGCGGCGATTGCCGCCTGGACCCGCACCCTGCCCGCCGCCGAGGCCGAGCGGCTGCTGGAGGAGGCGGACGTGCCGTGCTCGCGCCTGTTCGACATCGCCGACATCGCCGCCGACCCGCACAACCGCGCGCGCGGGGCGGTGCTGGAGGTGGACGACCCGCTGATCGGCCGCACGCTGCATTTCGGCCCCACCATCCGCTTCGACGGCGCCGCGCCGGAGGAGACGATCGGCTGGACCGGGCCGGCGCTGGGGGCGCATACCGACTACGTATTGGGGACAGTGCTGGGGGGCGGACGCTAGGGCTTGTGCCCACCCCGCCTTGCGGGGAAAGCGTGCAATTTCCGTGCGTTGCCGGGGCGATCTGCTATACTGCGGGCATGACGACCCGAAGGCAGCTGTTCGGCCACCTGTTCCCCACCCTGGCGGCGGCGGCGCTGCTGGCCGGCTGCGGCTCCTCGCCGCGCGCGCCGGCCACCAGCGCGGGCGGGCCCAGCCTGCGCGTGCCGGGCATCAACTGCGCCCCCTTCGCGCGCGAACTCTCCGGCATCGCGCTGTATGGCGAGGCGGACAGCTGGTGGCACAACGCCGCCGGGCGCTACACGCGCAGCGAACAGCCGGCCATTGGCAGCGTGCTGGTGTTCCGCCGCTCCACCAGGCTGCGCTCCGGCCATGTCTCGGTGGTGACGCGCCTGGTCAGCCCGCGCCAGATCCAGGTGACCCAGGCCAACTGGGTGCCCGGCCACGTGGACGAGGACCAGCTGGTGGTGGACGTCTCGCCCGGCAACGACTGGACCGAGGTGCGGGTGTGGTTCCCGCCCACCAACGCGCTCGGCACCCACGTCTACACCGCGCACGGCTTCATCCATCCGCGCCGCCCGGCCACCACGGCGGAACTGGCCCGCGCCACGCCGGTGGCCGCGCGCTACGCGCTGGATACCCGCGGCCGCCCGGCCCCGCGCGCGCGCATCGACGGATAGGCATCGGTCCCGACAGCGAAAGGGTTCAAACATCGCTTGCATCGGGCGGTGCGGCGGGCCATGTGAGGAGCTACGAGGGAAACGCTCCAGCGGGAAACGCCCCGCAGGGAAACGCCCCGCTTGGAGGATGTCATGGGTAGCTTCAGCATCTGGCACTGGCTGATCGTGTTGGCCGTCGTGCTGCTGCTGTTCGGCAGCGGCAAGATCAGCAGCCTGATGGGCGACTTCGCCAAGGGCATCAAGTCGTTCAAGAAGAACATGGCGGAGGACGACGCCTCGATGGAGGCCAGCGCTACCGACAAGCAGCCGTCCGGCACCATCCCGGGCCCGAACGCCGGCACCACGAACACCAACGCCAACCAGTCGACCGCCGCCCGCCAGGGCTGAGCCGGGGGCAGACGCGCCAGGCAGGGGCCGCGCCATGCTCGCCCCTGCGGCCGTGCTGACGGATATCGAAGGCACCACCACGCCGCCCGCCTTCATCCAGGGCGTACTGCTGCCCTATGCGCGCCAGGCCCTGCCCGACTGGGCCGGCCGCATCGACCTGCCCGACGTGGCGACGATCCTGGCCGAAATCCGGCGCATGGTGCCGGACCAGCCGGAACTCACCACGCTGCAGCACTGGTCGGACCGCGACCTCAAGCTCGCCCCGCTCCAGCGCCTGCAAGGCATGATCTGGGAACAAGGCTACGCCGACGGGGACCTGCGCGGCCAACTCTACCCCGACGTGCCGCCCCACCTGCACGCCTGGGCCGCCCAGGGCATCCGCATCTTCACCTATACCTCCGGCTCCATCCCGGCGCAGAAACTGATCTTCGGGCACTCCACCGCCGGTGACCTCTCGCCGCTGATCGCCGGGTTCTTCGATACCCGCATCGGCGCCAAACGCGACCCGGACAGCTACGTGCGGCTCGCCATCGGCATGAACGTGCCAACCTCGGCCGTGGCCTTCCTCTCGGACAACGAATCCGAACTGGACGCCGCAACCACCGCCGGCATGCGTGCCATCCATATCACCCGCCCCGATACCAACACCCCACCCTCCGACCGCCACCCCACCGCCGCCACCTTCGCCGAGGCGGCGAGCCTGCTCGGGTTGCCAAGGGTGGGGTGAGGGAAGGCCAGGG
>CANHCJ010000125.1 GCA_947458025.1 Rhodospirillales bacterium
AGGGCGCCCTGGGGCAGGCCGGGGCGGGGCGGCAGGACCTGGTGCAGGCGCGGGGTGTGGCCCCCTGCCCCGGCCCGCTGGAAGCAGGCCGCCTGGTAGGCGAGGTTCTCGGCCGCCGGCAGGTCCATCTGGCTCTGCTTGGGGATGCGGGCGAGCCAGGCTGTGCCCAGGAGGCGGATGTGGTCGTGCGCCAAGCCCTTGTCGCGCAGGGGTTCCAGCGCGGCATCGGCGAAGGGCGTGGCCGCCAGCGCCGTGCGCAGGCCGGCGATCACGCCGGCCAGCCGCGCGGTGGCCTGGTCCTGGGCGGCTTGTGCGGTCATGCAGGCTCCTGTGGGCATCCTACGGGCAATACGCGGCAGCGTGGCATGGCGTTACACGGCGCGGCAGGGCGAGGCAAAGAATGGGACCGTGCGCGGTTTGACCCGGAGGCGGCGGCTTCGGCATGATGCGGCGCAGCACGGAAAGGTGGACCGGCGGGCGATGCAGGTTCTGGTGATCGAGAATTTCCCCGGCGCGCCGGCCGGGCTGTTCGGCGCGTGGCTGGAGCGGGCGCACGGGGCGCGGCTGTCGGTGGTCTCGCCCGAGGCGCTGCCGGCTTCGGCCGAGGCGGACCTGGTGGTGACGCTGGGCTCGCCTTCCGGGGCGTGGGAGGACATTCCCTGGGTGCATGCCCAGCGCCGCTTCGTGCAGGACACGCTGGCTTCAGGCACGCCCGTGGTGGGGATCTGCTTCGGGGCGCAGCTTCTGGCCACCGCGATCGGCGGGCGGGCGGCGCCGATGGGGGACCGCACCTTCGTGGGCTGGCACGCCAACGAGGAGGTGGCCGACCCGGTGTGGCGCGGCCCCTGGGTGCGCTGGCACGGCGACCACCTGGAGGTGCCGGAGGGCACCGCGGTGCTGGCGCGCGACAAGGGGACGGTGCAGGCCTTCCATCACGTGGCGCCCTCTGGCGCGAACGCCGTGGGCGTGCAGTTCCACCCCGAAGCCGGGCCCGAGGAGGCCTGCCTGTGGGCCACCAAGACGCCGGACATGCTGGCCCGCGCCGGGGCCACGCCGGAGGCGATCGCCGCCCAGGGGGCCGCGCTGCGCGACCACGCGGCGGCGCTGGATGCGTTGTTCACCGAGATGCTGCGCCGTGCCGGCCTTCCCCCATCCCGCAAGGAGCCTCGCCCGTGATCCTCACCCGCCGCCGCATCCTGGCCGCTTCCGCGACCACGCTGGCTGTCTCCCCCTTGGCCATGCCCTACGTGGCCCGCGCCCAGCAGGCGCAGATCACGCTGGCCGCCTATGCCGGCATCTTCCAGGACAACTACGAGGCCGCCGTGGTGGAGCCGTTCCGGCGCGCCAACCCGGGCATCCGTGTGACCTACTTCTCCATGGGCAACTCGGCCCAGGCGCTGGGGCAGATGCGGGCGCAGAAGGCCAACCCGCAGGTGGACCTGGTGATGATGGACGTCTCCGTCGCCAAGGCCGCCAGCGACGAGGGGCTGTACGAGCCGGTGACGCAGGCGCAGGTGCCGGCGCTGGCCGACCTTTCGCCGCGCGCCTTCACCCCGGGCGTGGCGGCGCCGGCGGTGACCTTCGACAACCTGGTGCTGCTGTATTCGCCGCAGCAGGTGCAGCCGGCGCCGACCAGCTGGAAGGTGTTCTGGGAGCCGAAATACAAGGACAAGATCGCCATCAACGGCGTGCCGGACATCATCGGCCTCGGCTTCCTGATGATGGCCAACAAGGTGTTCGGCGGCGACGACTACCGCCGGCTGGACAAGGGCTTCGAGGCGGTGGGGAACATGGCGCCCAACGTGCTTTCGTGGGACCCCAAGCCCGATGCCTACACCATGATCACCCAGGGCACGGCGGCGCTGGGCGTGGGCTGGAACGCGCGCGGGCAGATCTATTCCGACCAGTCCGGCGGGCGCATGGCCGCGGTGCTGCCGAGCGAGGGCGCGCTTTTCCAGATCAACGTGCTGGGGCTGGTGAAGGGTTCGAAGAACTACGATGCCAGCCGCACCTTCCTGAACCACGCGCTGGGGGCGGAGGCGCAGGCGGCGTTCACGGAGAAGATGTTCTACGCGCCGACCAACACCAAGGCGAAGGTGAGCGAGGCGGCGCTGGCGCGCACCGCGAGCTCGCCGGAGCGGCAGGCGATGATGCTGCCGGTGGACTGGCTGGAGGTGGCGAAGTTCCGCGAGGGCGTGACCGAGCAGTGGCGCCGCCGAATTCTCACGCGGCGCTGATGATCGCCTGACATGACCGAAGCCCACCTGGTTCTCGACCACCTGGAGAAGCGCTTCGGGGCGGGGCCGCCGGCGGTGGCCTCGCTGTCGCTGCAGGTGCAGAAGGGCGAGCTGCTGGGGCTGCTCGGCCCCTCCGGCTGCGGCAAGACCACCACGCTGCGCATGATCGGCGGGCTGGCAGAGGCCACCGCCGGGCGCATCCTGATGGCCGGGCAGGACGTGACCACCCTGCCCCCGCACAAGCGCGACATGGGCATCGTGTTCCAGAACTACGCGCTGTTCCCGCACATGGACGTGGCGGGGAACGTGGCGTTCGGGCTGGAGATGAGGAAGCGCCCGAAGGCCGAGGTGCGCGAGCGGGTGGCGCAGGCGCTGGAGATGGTGCACCTGCAGGGGCTGGGCCACCGCAAGCCGCGCGAGCTTTCGGGCGGGCAGCAGCAGCGCGTGGCGCTCGCCCGCGCGCTGGTGATCGAGCCCTCGATCCTGCTGCTGGACGAGCCGCTTTCGAACCTGGATGCCAAGCTGCGCGACGAGATGCGTGGTGAGATCCGCGACATCCAGCAGCGCCTGGGCATCACCACCATCTTCGTGACGCACGACCAGGTGGAGGCGCTGGCGATGTGCGACCGCATCGCGGTGATGCGCGCGGGGCTGCTGGAGCAGGTGGGCACGCCCTACGAGATCTACGAGAACCCGGCCACCCCGTTCGTCGCCGACTTCGTGGGCCGCATCAACCGCATCGAGGGCGAGCGCGACGCCGGCGGGGACATCGTGGCGGGGCCGTTCCGCATGCGGGCGGCCAAGCTGGGGCGAGCGGGCAAGGTCACCGTGATGATCCGCCCGCACCGCATCCATGTGGCCACTGATGCGATCGGCCCGGAATGGAACAGCGCCGAGGGCACGATCCGCCGCGCCACCTATGTGGGCGACGTGCTCTCCTGCGAGGTGGAGTGCGGCGGCGCGGTGCTGGTGGTGGAACGGCATACCCATCCGGGCCTGCCGATCCCGCGCACCGGGGAGGCGGTGCGGCTGGCGTGGCGGGTGGCCGACACGATGGCGTTCGATTCCTGATGCCGGTCTCGTCGCGCATCGCCCTGGCGCTGCTGCTGCCGGCGCTGCTGGTGAACCTGGTGGTGTTCCTGGTGCCGATGGGCAACCTGGCGATGCTGTCGTTCCGGGAGGCGAATGCCGGCGGGGCGCTGCTGGGCGGGTTTACGCTCGCCACCTGGGCGAAGATGTTCGGGGACATCTTCTATGCCGAGCTGGTGCGCGACAGCGTGGTGATCGCGCTGTCGATCACGGGGCTCACGCTGCTGTGCAGCTATCCGATCGCGCTGTTCATCCATCGCGCGCCGGACCGCTGGAAGAACATCCTGATCGTGGCCTGCGTGTCGCCCCTGCTGGTGAGCGCCGTGGTGCGCACCTATGGCTGGATGGTGATCCTGGGCGATGGCGGCATCATCGCGGCGATGCTGCGCGGGCTGGGCATGGAGAAGGCGCCGCGCATGGTGTTCAACACCACCGGCGTGGTGGTAGGGCTCACCGAGATCCTGATGCCCTACATGATCCTGGCGCTGATCGCCGGGTTCGGGCGGCTGAATGCCTCGCTGGAGGAGGCGGCGGCGAGCCTGGGCGCGCGGCCGTTCACCGTGTTCCGCCGCGTGGTGCTGCCGCTGACGCTGCCCGGGATCATGCTGGGCTGCCTGCTGGCCTTCGTGCTGGCGGTCTCGTCCTTCATTACGCCGAAGCTGCTGGGCGGCGGGCGCATCTTCCTGCTGGCCACCGAGATCTACGACCAGGCGATCGTGACGCTGAACTGGCCGGTGGCCGCCGCCCTTTCGATCGTGGTGCTGGTGATCTTCGGGTTCGCGCTGATGCTGTACGGGCGGCTCGCCCGGGCGGTTGCGTGATGGGGCGCCTGCTGTTCCACCTGCTGGTGGCCGCGATGCTGGTGTTCCTGCTGGCACCCGTGCTGCTGGTGGTGCCGATGAGCTTCTCGGCCGACCGGGTGCTGATCTGGCCGCCGAGTGGGTTCTCGCTGCGCTGGTACGCGCAGATCGCCCATGAGCGCGGGCTGCTGGAGGCGGCGCGCAATTCGCTGGTGCTGGCAGTGATCGTGACGGCGGTGACGCTGGCGATCTCGCTGCCGGCGGCCCTGGCGCTCGATCGCTGGCGCTTCGCCGGGCGCGACGCGATCATGGCGCTGCTGACGGCGCCGCTGCTGCTGCCGACCATCGTGCTGGCGCTGGCGCTGCTGATCATCTTCGTGGGCTTCGGGCTGCTGGGCACCTGGCTGGGGCTGATGCTGGCGCACATGCTGATCACCCTGCCCTATGGCGTGCGGGTGCTCTCCACCGCGCTCTCGACCCTGCCGCCCTCGGTGGAGGAGGCCGCGGCCAGCCTGGGCGCGCCGCCTGCCGCGGTGTTCCGGCGCGTGACGCTGCCGCTGATGGTGCCGGGGCTGGTGGCGACCTGCGCCATCGTGTTCCTGGTGAGCTTCGACGAGGTGGTGATCAGCCTGTTCCTGGTGGGGCCGCAGCTGGTGACGCTGCCGGTGGCGCTGTTCCGCTACGTGGAGAGCCGCACCGACCCGCTGGTGGCCGCGGTGTCCACGCTGCTGGTGGTGTTCTCGCTGGCCATCGTGCTGGTGCTGGACCGCGCGGTGGGGCTGCGGCGGGCGGTCGGGAAGTGACAGCGAAAGTGTTTCAACGCCAAGACGCCAAGACAGCAGAGGCAAGGACGCCAAGGCGCGCCGAGCCGGCTGGAACGGCATCGTTTGCGTCCTTGCCTTCCCTTCCTTGGCGTCTTGGCGTTTGGAACTTGACTTCGCCCGACGCCGCCCCGTCCTTCCCTGAGGAGCCCCGCCCATGTTCATCGTGAACCCGCTGCCGCCGCAGGTTGATCCGAAGCTGATCGAGCTGCTGGTGCGTGCCGAGCCCGCCACCATCGGGCATTTCCTCGATTTCGGCTTCGTCGACCCGCAGATCCGCGCCATGTGGCAGGTGCCGCGCATCGCCGGCACGGCGGTGACGGTGCGCTGCGCCGGCAATGACAGCACCATGGTGCACTACGCGCTCGGCCAGCTGCGCCCCGGTGACGTGCTGGTGCTGGACCGCTTCGGCGACAATCGCCATGCGGCGGTGGGCGGCGGCGTGGCGTTCGCGGCGCGCGAGGCCGGCTGCGTGGGCATCATCATCGACGGCGTGGCCACCGACATCCAGGAAATCCGCGACTACAAGGTGCCGGTGTGGGCGCGCGGCCTTTCCGCCGTGACCACCAAGCGGCCGTTCAACAACGGCGAGTTCTGCGTGCCGGCCAGCATCGGCGGCGTGCCGGTGATGCCCGGGGACGCGATCCTGGCCGACGAGAACGGCATCCTGGTGCTGAAGCCGGACCAGATCGCCGACGCCGCGCCGCGCGCCATCGAGATGCAGGCGGCCGAAGGGCCGCGGCTGAAGGAAGTGGCCGCGGGGGCGCGGCTGCCGGAGCTGAACGGGACCAATGCCCGCCTGGCGGAGATCCTGGCCGCGCAGGCCAAGGGCGCGGCGAAGGGTGGGGGGTCGATCTAGGAAGGAAGGAAGCGGTTCTTTTTTGAAAAAAAGAACCAAAAAACTTCTCTCCGCTTGCACCCGCGCCGGTGAACTGGCGCGGGTGCAAAGTCGGAAAAGTCTTTTTGCTTCTTTTTCTTCAGAAAAAGAAGATTCTTACTTAAAGCAGAAAATCCCCCGCGCCGAGACTGGTGAGCCCCGACACCCGGATATCAAAGGCCACCGTGCTGCCGCTGATCGCGGCCTGGATCACGCTGCTGGAGCCTGAGACGAAGAAGCGCAGTTCCGCCCCTGCCCCGGTGAAGCCGTCGGTGCCGCGGAAGGCGAAGGCCGGGTTGCCGGCCAGGGCGCCATTCGCATCGATGTCGGAAAGGTCGATGCGGTCGCCCTCGGCGGGGTTGAACGCCTGCACCACGTCGCGCTGGGTGCCCACCACGCTGTCGGTGGGCAGCAGGAAGCGCATGGTGTCGGCGAAGCCGGCGGCGCCCTGCAGCACGTCGAACCCGGCATTGCCGATCAGGATGTCGCCGCCGCCATTGCCCACCAGCAGGTCGGGCCCGGCGCCGCCGATGAGGGTCTGCGCCACGGCGTTGCCGGTGAGGCTGAGGCCGGGGGCGCCGGGCTGGGCCTGGATCACCTCCACCTCGGCGCCGACGGGCAGCGCGTAGCTGGCGGCGACCAGCACCGTGTCCATCCCGCCGCCGGCGGCTTCCACCACGGTGTCGCCGAAGCCGACGATGTAGGTGTCGTTGCCGCCGCCGCCGGCCAGGGTGTTGAACGCGGTGTTCTGCGCGCCGTCGATGCGGTTGGCGCCATTGTTGCCTGTGGCCGTCAGGGCGAGGGTGCCGGTGAAGGTGATGTTCTCCACGTTGGCGAAGACGGCCAGGTTGAGACTGATGGTGGCGGACTGCACCGTGTCCGTGCCGCCGCCCACCGCCTCCACCACCGCGTCGCCGGCGGCCACGATGTAGGTGTCGTTGCCGCCGAGGCCGGTGAGCACGTTGGCCGCGGTGTTGCCGGCGCCGTTCAGCGGCATTGCCGGTGGCGGTGAGCGGGGCGCTGCCGGTGAGGGTGGCGTTCTCCACGAAGGGCATGGCCAGCAGGGAGAGGTTGATGGAGGAGGAGGAGATCGTGTCGATGCCGCCGAACTCCGCCTCCACCACCGTGTCGCCGGCGCCGATGCCGTAGGTGTCGTTGCCGCCGAGGCCGGTGAGCACGTTGGGCGCGCTGTTGGCGGCACCGTTCAGCACGTTGTCGGCGTTGGTGCCCTTGGCGGTGAGGGGCGCGCTGCCGAGCAGGGTGGCGTTCTCCACGTTGGGGAACAGGGCGAGATCGAGCGCGACCGCGGCGGACTGCACCGTGTCGGTGCCGCCGCCCACTTCCTCCACCACCGCATCGCCGGTGCCGATCACGTAGATGTCGTTGCCGGCCAGGCCGGTGAGGATGTTCTTGCCCGTGTTGCCGGCGCCATCCAGCACGTTGGCCAGGCTGTTGCCCACGGCGGCGATCGCCTGGAAGCCCTGCAGCGTGATGTTCTCCACATGCGGCACGGCGGAGAG
Organism: Rhodospirillales bacterium; assembly: GCA_947458025.1. Lineage (GTDB taxonomy): Bacteria > Pseudomonadota > Alphaproteobacteria > Acetobacterales > Acetobacteraceae > CAMDGX01. The sequence goes on from CANHCJ010000125.1 coordinate 7,345, forward strand.
GTCGATGCTGGTGACGGAGGACAGCACGAGGTCGGTGCCGCCGCCGGCGGCCTCCACGATCGTGTCGCCGGTGCCGACGATGTAGGTGTCGTTGCCGTCCGCCCCGGTCAGCACGTTGGCGGCGCTGTTGCCCTGGCCGTTCAGCACGTTGGCGGTGTCGTCGCCGGTGGCCGACAGCGGCAGGATGCCGGTGAGCGCCAGGTTCTCCACGTTCGGATGGTCGGCGAGCACCAGGCTGATCAGCGGGGAGGAGACGGTGTCGGTGCCGCCGCCCGGGGCTTCCGTGATCGTGTCGCCGGTGCCGACGACGTAGGTGTCGTCCCCGTCGCCGCCGGCCAGGGTGTTGGCCGCGCTGTTCTGCGCGCCGTCGATCCGGTTGGCGCCGCTGTTGCCCAGCGCGGACAGGCCGAGGCCGCCGGTGAGGGTGATGTTCTCCACGTTCGGGAAGCCGGACAGGGCCAGGCTGATCTGCCCGGACTCCACCGTGTCCTGGTCCAGGGCCGCGCCTTCCACCACCGTGTCGCCGGCGCCGACGATGAAGGTGTCGTTGCCGCCGCCGCCGGTGAGCACGTTGGCGGCGCTGTTGGTGGCGCCGTACAGCAGGTTGTCGAGGGCATTGCCGGTGAGCGACAGCGGCGCGCTGCCGGTGAGGGCGGCGAACTCCACGAACAGGAAGGACGACAGGTTGAGGTCGATGGCGGAGGACGACACCGTGTCGGTGCCGCCATTGCTGGCCTCCACCACCGTGTCGCCCGGGCCGAGGACGTAGATGTCGTTGCCGCCGCTGCCGGTGAGCACGTTGGCGGCGGTGTTGGCCGCGCCGTCCAGCACGTTGTCGCCGGAATTGCCCACCGCCGACAGCGGCAGGGCGCCGAGCAGCGTCACGTTCTCCACGGCATCGAACTGCGGCAGGGTGAGGTTGAGGCTGATCAGCGCGGATTGCACCGTGTCGGTGCCGCCGGTCTCGCCTTCGAGGATCCTGTCGCCCGGGCCGACCACGTAGATGTCGTTGCCGGAGCGGCCGAACAGGTCGTTCTTGCCCGGGTTGGTGGCGCCGTCGAGCAGGTTGTTGCCGGAGTTGCCCATGGCGGAGAGCGGCAGGTCGCCGAGCAGGGTCACGTTCTCCACGTTGGGGAAGTTGACGAGGTCGATGGTGACGGTGGCGGAGCTTGCCGTGTCGGTGCCCTCGCCGGGCGCCTCCACGATGGTGTCGCCGGGGCCGAGCAGGTAGGTGTCGTTGCCGCCCTTGCCGGCCAGCACGTTCGGCGCGCTGTTGGTGTGGGCTTCGATCCGGTTGGGGGCGGCGTCGCCGGTGGCCGAGAGCGGCAGGGTGCCGGTGAGCGCCATGTTCTCCACGTTCGGGTAGTCGGCGAGGTCGAGGCTGACCAGCGCGGAGGAGACGATGTCGGTGCCGCCGCCGGCCGCCTCGGCGATCGTGTCGCCGGGGCCGACGATGTAGGTGTCGTCGCCCGCGAGACCGGTGAGGGCGTTGGAAGCGGTGTTGCCGGCGCCGTCCAGCGTGTTGGCGCCGCCGGTGCCGGTGGCGGCCACCGGCGTGTTGCCGATGAGGCGGACGTTCTCCACGTTGTCGTGCAGGGCGAGGTTGATGGAGATGGCGGCCTCGATCGTGTCGATGCCGCCGCCCGGGGCCTCGGCCACGCTGTCGCCCGGGCCGATGATGTAGGTGTCGCTGCCGTCCAGGCCCGTGAGCAGGTTGGGGCCGACATTGGAGGCGCCGTTGAGCACGTTGGGGCCGGTGGTGCCGGTGGCGGAGAAGCCGATGCCGCCCAGCAGCACCACGTTCTCCACATGCGGGAAGGCGGCGAGGCTCACGCTGAAGGCGGTGGTGCGGATGGTGTCGTTGCCGTCGCCGGAGAACTCGAACACCAGGTCGTCCTCGGAATCGAGGGTGAAGGTGTCGTTGCCGCGGCCGCCGTACATGTCGTCGGCGCCGCTGCCGCCATCCAGCAGGTCGTCGCCGGCGCCGCCGGAGAGCAGGTCGTCGCCGCGCCCGCCTTCCAGCCGGTCGTTGCCGTTGCCGCCGAACAGCCGGTCGTCGCCGCGCAGGCCGCGCAGGATGTCGTCGCCGGCCATGCCGCGGATATCGTCGGCCACCGCCTCGTTGCCCAGCAGCACGTCGTTGCCGGCGCCGCCGGTGACGATGCCCTGGCGCGGGTCGATGATCTGCACCAGCACGTTGACGTCGCCGGCGCCCTGCAGCACGTCCTCGGCGGTCCAGGCCACGGCCACGCGGCCGTCCGGCAGGGCGGCGATGGCGGGGCGGCGGCCGGCATCGCCCGAGGCGGTGACCAGGTATTCGCCGCCGATGCGCACGCCGCCGCGGTCGAAGGCCTGCAGCCGCACCACCTCGCCGTCGGGTTCGCTGCTCTGCCAGGCCAGCACCAGCCCGCCGCCGGGCAGGGCGACGAGCTGCGGCGCCACCTGGTTGCCGGCGCGCGTGGCATTGGCCACGACGGCGTCGGTGAGCGCGTTCAGCATCAGCACCGCGCCCGGCTGGTAGGTGGTGTAGAGGCGCAGCATGATGTCGCGGCCGATATCCGGGAAGCCCGCCGGCCCCTCCTCCCAGGCCACGGCCAGGGTGCCGTTGCTGAGCCAGGCCAGCTGCACGCCGCTGGCCGCGCGGCCGAGGGCGGTCGCCACCACGGCGACGGCGTCCGTGGCGGCGGTGCCGGCCGCGGTGAAGAGCTGCAACTGGATCCCGCCCTGGTCCTGCCAGGCCAGGGCCAGGCGCGCGC
>CANHCJ010000126.1 GCA_947458025.1 Rhodospirillales bacterium
GTCGGGGCGGTGGAGGGACCCGGGCGGCCCCTCCCCGCCGAAGGCGGAACAACTGATGCAGGGTCCAGGGACCGCCCGGTCCCTGGCGGGTCCAGGGCAGAGCCCTGGCCTTCCTTCCCTTACCTCCCCGCCAGGAACCCTTGCAGCGCCGTGGCGACGGCGGTGATCACGCCTGGCCAGTCGTTGCGGTGGGATTGGCGGAACAGGCGCACGGAGGGGTACCAGGGGCTGTCGCTGCGGTCGCGCATCCAACGGAAGTCGGCGGCGTGGGGGAGCATGATCCAGCAGGGCTTGGCCAGGGCGCCGGCGAGGTGGGCGACGGAGGTATCGACCGAGATCACCAGGTCGAGCCCGGTGATGAGGGCGGCGGTATCGGCGAAGTCGGCGAAGCCTGGGCCGGGCACGCGGATTTCGTTCGGCAGTTCGGAGAGGGCGACTTCGTCTTCCGCCGTCACTTCCTTTTGCAGGATGTGCCAGGAGATGCCGGGGATGGCGAGCAGCGGCATCACGTGGTCGCGGGTGATGGAGCGGTGGCGGTCGCCGGCGTGGTCGGGGTTGCCGGCCCAGACCAGGCCGATGCGCGGTGCGGGGCCCAGGCGCGGGCGCCAGCGCTTCAGGCGCTCGATGTCGGCGAAGAGGTAGGGCGTGCGGCCGGGGATGGTGGCCAGTTCGGTGCCGAAGGCGCGCGGCAGGCTGGGCAGCGGGCAGTGCATGTCGAAGGTGACGGTGCTGCCTTCGGCCACCAGCTGGTCCGGCAGGTCGGCCATGAGCGGCAGCAGCGGGGACTGCACGGTGAGCATCACGCGCGCGCCGCGCTGGCGCAGCAGGGGCACGTAGCGGGCGAACATGATGCTGTCGCCCAGGCCCTGTTCGGCCCAGATCAGCAGCGTTCTGCCGCGGATTTCCCGGCGGCCGTCCCAGCGCAGCGCGGCGTCGCGCCCGCCGAGGAAGGGGGAGGGCACGGGGCGGGCCTCGTAGCCGTCCCAGCCGGGCTTGAGGTCGCCCATGGTGAGCAGGGCGAGGCTCTCGCCCAGGCGCGCGGTGGGGGTGGTGTCGCCCTTCTGCCGCGCCATGCGGAACCAGTGCAGCGCGCCGCCGGGCTGGCCGAGCTGGAGATGGGTGGTGGCCAGTGCGGCGAAGGAGGGCAGGTGCCCGCCTTCCGCGGCCTGGGTGAACCAGGTGAGCGCCTCCTCCAGCCGGTCGAGCGTGGCCAGCGTGGTGCCGATGTGGTGCCGCAGGGAGGGGTCGCGCGGGGTGAGGTAGAGGGCGCGGCGGTACTCCTCCAGCCCCGCCTCCGCCTGGCCGGCGGCGCGCAGCAGGTGGCCCATGTTGGCGCGCGCGGCGGCGTGGTCGGGGGCGAAGGCGAGGGTGTTGCGCAGCGCGTCGATCGCGCCGTGCACGTCGCCCAGCTGGGCCAGGGCGGTGGCGAGGTGGAAATGCGCCTCCGCCGAATCGGGGGCGATGTCGAGGGCGGAGTTGTAGCGTTCCACCGCCTGCGCCCAGTCGCCCAGGCGCGCCAGCGCGTGGCCGTGGGCGAGGCGGGCGGCGACCTCGCGGGCGGTCTGGTCCGGGCTCGTGGGGGGCTGAGGCATGGGGGGAGTATGCCGCAAGGTTGACGCTGCGGCAGCCCCCCCGCATCCTGGCCGCCTGCTGCAACGGAGCCTGGCGAATGGCCGGCATCACCCGCGACACGCGCGTGAACGCGCTGATCGGCACCGGCCACTTCCTGTCGCATTTCTACGTGCTGTGCCTGCCGCCGATGTTCCTGTTCTGGAAGGACGAGTTCGGCGTGAGCTTCGGCGAGCTCGGCCTGGCCGTGGCGCTGATGAGCGGCACGACGGCGGTGCTGCAGACCCCGGTGGGCTTCCTGGTGGACAAGCACGGCGCGCGGCGCTTCCTGGTGGGCGGCACGCTGCTGATGACGCTGGCGATGGCGGCGATGGGGATGGCCACCGCCTACTGGCAGATCCTGGCGCTGGCGGTGATCTCCGGCATCGGCAACTCGGTGATCCATCCGGCGGACTACGCGATCCTGTCGGGCAGCATCAGCAAGGAGCGGATGGGGCGGTCCTTCGCGATCCACACCTTCAACGGCAATCTGGGCTTCGCGGTGGCGCCGCCGGTGATGGTGTGGCTGGCGGCGCTGCTGGGCTGGCGGGAATCGCTGCTGCTGGTGGGGCTGTTGGGCATTCCGCTGGTGCTGGCGATCCTGTGGCAGAGCCGGATCCTGAACGACCAGGCCAAAGCCAAGGCGGTCGAGGGCGCGCCTTCGGGTGGGGCGCTGCTGCTGACGCGGCCGATGCTGCTGTTCTTCACCTTCTTCCTGCTGTCCTCCATGGCCGGGGGCGGGGTGCAGTCCTGGCTGATCACGGTGCTGCACAAGGTGCATGGGCTGGATCTCGCCAGCGCCTCCTCCGCGCTGACGGCCTACATGGTGGGGGCGACGGCCGGGGTGCTGGTGGGGGGGTATTTCGCGGACAGGATCAGCAACCACCTGATGTTCGCCTCCGTTGCGGTGCTGCTGGCGGCGGGGCTGGTGCTGGTGGTGGGGCTGGTCTCGCTGCCCGGGGCGGTGGTGATCGGGCTGATGCTGGGCGGCGGCACGGCGCTGGGGGCCAGCCGCACGCCGCGCGACATGATGGTGCGCGATGCCGCCCCGCCCGGGCAGATCGGCAAGGTGTTCGGCTTCGTCTCCGCCGGGCTGCCGCTGGGGGGCGCGCTGACGCCGGTGCCGTTCGGCTGGCTGATCGACCATGGGCGGCCGGACCTGGTGCTGGTGCTGGTGGCCGCGATCCTGGTGTTGAGCCTGTTCTGCGTCGGCGGTGCCAGGGCCGCACACAAGGCTGCGGCGGACCGGGCGCGGGCCCCGGCGGCGGCGGAATAGCTTGAACGCGCCCCCCGGCGCTGGGTACACGGGGTGAACCAAAATGGGAGCAAGGCGCATGAGCAGGATCGCACTGGTCACCGGCGGCACGCGCGGCATCGGTGCCGAGATCAGCCGGCAGCTGAAGGCGGCCGGGCGGGTGGTGGTTGCCTCCTACGCCGGCAACGACGAGGCGGCGCGGGCCTTTTCGGCCGAGACCGGCATCGTGGCGAAGAAGTTCGACGCCGGGGACTTCGCCCAGTGCCAGGCGGCGGTGGCCGCGATCCATGCCGAGCTGGGCAAGATCGAGATCCTGGTGAACAACGCCGGCATCACCCGCGACGCGACGATGAGCCGGCTTTCCCGCGACATGTGGGATGCGGTGATGGATACCAATCTCGGCTCCTGCTTCAACCTCTCCAAGCTGGTGTGGGAGGACATGCGGGCGGCGAAGTTCGGGCGCATCGTGAACATCGGCAGCATCAACGGCCAGGCCGGGCAGTATGGCCAGGTGAACTACGCCGCCGCCAAGTCGGGCATCCATGGCTTCACCAAGGCGCTGGCGCAGGAAGGGGCGCGGTTCGGCATCACGGTGAACGCGGTGGCGCCGGGCTATGTGGATACCGACATGGTGCGCGCCGTGCCGCCCGACGTGCTGGAGAAGATCGTGGCGCGCATCCCGATGGGACGGCTGGGCCGGGCGGCGGACATTGCGCGCGGGGTGGTGTTCCTGACCGGGGATGATTCGGATTTCATCACCGGCTCCACGCTGTCGATCAACGGCGGCCAGCACATGTACTGAGCCTTGCGCGCCGCAACCCTTTCAGGCTGCGGCGCGATCGCGCTGTGGGCCACGCTGGGCCTGCTGTCGCGCGCGGCGGCGGCCCTTCCGCCGCTGCAGCTGACGGCGATGAGCTTTTCCGTGTCTGCCGTGCTCGGCATCGCGTTGCTGGCGGCGCGCGGGGAGCTGGGCGTGCTGCGCCAGCCGGCGCTGGTGTGGGCGCACGGCATCTTCGGGCTGTTCGGCTTCCATGCCTTCTACTTCGCCGCCCTGGCCTGGGCGCCGCCGGCCGAGGCGAACCTGATCAACTACCTCTGGCCGCTGTTCATCGTGCTGTTCTCGGCGGCGCTGCCGGGGATGCGCCTCAACCGCTGGCACCTGGCCGGCGTGGGCTGCGGGCTGGCCGGCTGCGCGCTGCTGCTGGGCGGCAGCGCCGCGCTGTCGGCCGCCCATCTGCCCGGCTACCTGATGGCGCTGGGCAGCGCCGTGACCTGGGCGGTGTATTCCGTGCTCGCCCGCCGGCTGGAAGCGGTGCCCACCGGCGCGGTAGCCGGGTTCTGCGCCGCCACCGCGCTGCTGGCCGGGGCGAGCCACCTCGCCTTCGAGCCGACGGTGGTGCCCGATGCCGGGGCGTGGCTGGCGGTGCTGGTGCTGGGGATCGGCCCGGTGGGGGCGGCGTTCTTCCTGTGGGATTTCGGCATGAAGCGCGGCGACCCGCGGCTGCTGGGCACGCTCGCCTATGCGACGCCGGTGGCCTCCACCCTGCTGCTGGCCGTGGGCGGCTTCGCCACGCTCACGCCGGTCGTGCTGGGGGCGGCGGCGCTGGTGGCACTGGGCGGGTTGCTCGCTGCGCGGGCATAAGGAAAGGGGGCGCTCCTCGCGGAGCGCCCCCCTGCAGCCAACCCAGGTGGGAAGGATCAGCCGAGGCGCTCGCCGTGGAGCACCACGTCCAGCCCCTCGCGCTCCTCCTCGTCGGTGACGCGCAGGCCGATGATCGCATCGACGATCTTCAGCAGGATGAACGTGACCACCGCGCAGTAGATGATGGTGGCGCCGGCGGCGATCACCTGGTTGATGAACAGGCTCATGCCGCCGATGTAGACGCCGTCAGGGTTCTTGGCGTCGGCCGAGAGCGGGCCGAAGGCCAGGAAGCCGGTGAGCAGCGCGCCGATCAGGCCGCCCACGCCGTGCACGCCGAAGGCATCCAGGCTGTCGTCGTAGCCCAGCATCTTCTTCAGCTCGGTGGCCGCCCAGAAGCAGACCGCGCCGGAGATCAGGCCGATGATCAGCGCCGAGCCGGGCAGCACGAAGCCGGCGGCGGGCGTGATGGCAACCAGCCCGGCCACGGCGCCGGAGATGGCGCCCAGCACGCTCGGCTTGCCCTTCAGCATCCACTCCGCGAAGGTCCAGGCCAGCACCGCGGCGGCGGCGGCGATCTGGGTGACCAGCATCGCCATGCCCGCGCGCCCGCCGGCGGTGAGGGCGGAGCCGGCGTTGAAGCCGAACCAGCCCACCCACAGCAGGGCGGCGCCGATCACGGCCAGGCCCAGGTTGAACGGCGCCATGTTGTCCTGGCCATAGCCCAGGCGCTTGCCCAGCACATAGGCACAGACCAGGCCGGCGACGCCCGCGTTGATGTGCACCACGTTGCCGCCGGCGAAGTCCGCAGCCCCCAGGCCGAAGATCCAGCCGGTCGGCGCCCACACCCAGTGCGCCACCGGGCTGTAGACCAGCAGCGACCACAGCACGGTGAACACGCACAGCGCGCTGAACTTCATCCGGTCGGCAAACGCGCCGGCGATCAGGGCCGGGGTGATGATGGCGAAGGTCATCTGGAACATCAGGAACACGGTCTCGGGGATCGTGGTCGCCACCGCGCCGTCGGTGCCCGCGCCGAGCGTGTAGGGCTTGTCCCAGCCGGCCGAGAGGCCGGAGAGGAAGATGCGCGAGAAGTCGCCGATGAAGGCGTTGCCGTTGCCGAAGGCCAGCGAGTAGCCGGCGACCATCCAGGTGACGGTGACCAGCGCGCAGATGAAGAAGCTCTGCATCATGGTGGCGAGGATGTTCTTCTTGCGCACCATGCCGGCATAGAACAGCGCCAGGCCCGGGATGGTCATGAGCAGCACGAGCGCCGTGCTGGTGAGCATCCAGGCGGTGTCGCCGGCTTCCACCTTGGCATCGTCGGCCAGGGCGGGGGCGGCGAGGAGAAGGGCGGGGAGCGCCAGTGAGGCGCCTAGGGCGAAGGTTTTCATGAGGTGCCTTGGGTCCTTAAGGGGCGCTCAGAGGGCCGCGCCATCGGTTTCGCCGGTGCGGATGCGCACGGCGCGCTCGATGTCGAGAACGAAGATCTTGCCGTCGCCGATCTTGCCGGTGTGGGCGGCCTTCACGATGGCCTCCACCACCTGCTCGGCGATCTCGGAAGGCACGGCGACCTCGATCTTCACCTTGGGGAGGAAGCTCACGTGGTACTCGGCCCCGCGGTAGATCTCGGTCTGGCCCTTCTGGCGGCCGAAGCCCTTGACCTCGGACACCGTGAGCCCCTGCACGCCGAGCGGGGTCAGCGCATCGCGGACCTCGTCCAGCTTGAACGGTTTGATGATGGCGACGATCAGTTTCATCGGATGCCCGACCCTCCATGGATGGCGCCTTCGCCACTCAAGAACCGTGCCAGCATGTATCGCGGGTCCGGAGGGGTGTTTTGCCTCCGCTGCAGGCGGCTGCGTGCCCAAATGGCGGGCAGAGGGTTGCAATTGCGCGCCATCCTCCCTCCTGTAGCGGCATGGACGAGCAACTCGATGTCGATGTCTGCGTGGTGGGGGCCGGGCCGGTGGGGGGCACGCTGGCGGCCTGCCTGGCCGGGACGGGGGTGCGCACGGCGCTGATCGACCGCGCGGCGCTGCCGCCGATGGAGCACCCCGATTTCGACGGCCGCGCCTATGCTATCGCCGCCGGCTCGCGCCGCGTGCTGGAGCAGGCCGGGCTGTGGGCTCGGCTGCCCTTCCCGGCGAACCCGATCCGCGGCATCCGCGTGAGCGACGGGCGCGTCGGCCGCCCTGCGTCGCGGCTGCACCTGCATTTCGCCGTGGACGAGGTGGCCGATGCCGCGCCGCCCTTCGAGGGCGAGCCGGCCTTCGGCTGGATGGTGGAGGCCCGCGCCCTGCGCATGGCGCTGAACGCCCGGCTGCACGACCTGCCGGCACTGTCGGTGTTCGCGCCGGCCGAGGCGCAGGTGACGCGCGAGGCCGAAGGGGCCACGGTGCGGGTGGCCGGCGGGCCCACGATCCGCGCCCGGCTGGTGGTGGCCGCCGAGGGCCGCCGCTCGCCCTTGCGCGAGCAGGCGGGGATCCGCGTGACGCAGCTGCCCTATCGCCAGACCGGCATGGTGTTCGCCATTGCCCATGAGCAGCCGCACCACGACGTGGCGTTGGAGCACTTCCTGCCTGGCGGGCCCTTCGCCCAGCTGCCGATGGCGCCCACCGGGGTGGCGGAGCATGTCTCGGCCATCGTCTGGACCGAGCGCGACGCGATGGCGCGCCACGTGCTGGGCCTCGACGACGATCGATTCGCGCGCGAGGTGGCGCGCCGGCTGGGCGGGCATCTCGGCGGCATCCGCCTGGTGGGGCGGCGCTGGAGCTATCCGCTTTCGGCCATGGTGGTGCACGGCATCACCGCCGGGCGCCTGGCCCTGGTGGGCGATGCGGCGCACGGCATTCACCCGATCGCGGGGCAGGGGCTCAACCTCGGCTTCCAGGATGTGGGGCCGCTGGCCGAGCTGGTGACCGCCGCGGTGCAGACCGGCGAGGACCCCGGCGGCGAGGAGGTGCTGCGCCGCTACCGCGCCGCACGCGGCCCGGCGGTGCTGGCCATGACGGCGATGACCGACGGGCTGGACCGGCTGTTCAGCAATGACCTCCGCCCGGTGCGCGTGGCCCGCGATCTCGGCATTGCCGCGGTGAACCGGATCGGCCCGCTGAAGCGGCTGTTCATGCGGCGCGCGATGGGGGTGGGGTAACGCCGCGCGTCGCCTTCCCACGGGGAAGTGGCGACAGAGGGCACGGAGACGCACGGCAACGGGGTGCCGCCTTGCAGGTGTGCCGCGGGCCTGCGTGGCGGGCGGCTCGGTCAGCCCGCATCTGCCTTCCGGGTTGCCCCGGCCGGCGGCTCGGCACGTGGCCCGCGGCAGCCGGGCAATGCCGGGGTCGCCCGGGCGGTTCCCGCAAACGAAAACCGCCCGGAGGGTCTCCCCTCCGGGCGGCGTTTCAGGCGGCAGGCGCGATCAGCTGGTCTGCTGGATCGCGGAGAGCACCCAGCGGTCGCCGGGGCGGCGGACGAAGGTCCAGACCTCGATGATCATGCTGCGGTTGGTGGCATCGCCTTCCACCACGCGGCCGGTGCGGTCGCGGGTCACGTCCATGGCGGAGAAGCGCATCGCCACGGTGGCGTATTCCATGCCGTTCTCGCCCCAGGCTTCCGCGAGGTCGCCCTGTTCGAGCTTCACGTCGCGAACCTCGTTGCGCAGGCCCTGGCGTTCCATGTCGGAAAGCTGCTCGCCGAAGTAGGCGGCCATCTCCGGCGTGGTGAACTGGCGCAGCCCGCCCTCGTCGCCGGCCGACCACGCGCCCTGGATGGACTGCAGCAGCTGCTCGAAGGTCTGGTAGTCCTCAGGCGCGATCGACACCGGCGTGGCGGCGGGGGCGGCCATCGGCGCGGCGCCCATCGGGCCGGCGCCGGGCATGCCGCCCATGCCCATCGGGCCCTGCGCGGTGCGGTGCATGGCGCCGGGGTGCATGCCCTGGTCGGGCGTGCCCTGGCGGTCCATGCCCATCGGGCCGGTGGCCATGGCGGGCTGGCTGCGGCGGCGGAAGAAGCGCACCGCGAAGTAGATCAGGCCGCCGATCAGCGCGACCTGCAGCAGCAGGCCCAGGAAGCCCATGAAGCCGGCCATGCCGCTCATGAAGCCACCGCCCATCAGCATGCCGATCAGGCCGGCGCCAAGCAGGCCGCCCATGAGGCCGCCCATCAGGCCGCCGCCGAACATGCCGCGCGAGGGCTGGGCCGCCGCGGCCATGCCGGGGGCCGGCGTGCCGGGCTGGGTGGTGCTGCGCTGCATCGGGGCAGCGGTGCTGGGCGCCGTGTTGGTGGGCGGCGGCGCCGAGTGGGTGCGGCTGCCGCGGCTGCCCTGCGAGGAGCCGCGACCGGCCGCGGCATCGGCCATGGCAGGCGCGATCACAAGGCCCAGCGCGGCGATGGCGGCCAGGAAGAAGGGGCGGCGCATGAACAGGGTCACTCCCAGAAGGTTATCGATCAACCAGAGGATATAACGCACCCGGGCCGGGTTTCGAGCGGCAATCAACTGCCGGCGAGTGTCATTTCCGTAATGCGGACGGTTGGCGCGTCCATTCCCCGGCGCAGGCGCAGGTCGTTGGCCGCCGCCAGCCCTGCGAACATGTCCTGCAGCCGCCCGGCGATGGTCACTTCGGCCACCGCCTCCGCCAGGGCGCCGTCGCGGATCATGAAGCCGGCGGCGCCGCGGCTGTAGTCGCCGGTCACGCCGTTCACGCCCATGCCGATCATCTCGGTGACATAGAGGCCTTCCTTGATGTCCGCCATCAGCGCGGCCGGCGGCAGCGGGCCGGGGGCGAGATAGAGGTTGGTGGGCCCCGGCGAGGGCGGCCCGCCGGTGCCGCGGCTGGCATGGCCGGTGGAGCGCAGGCCGAGCTGGCGGGCGCTGCGGCTGTCCAGCAGCCAGGTGGTCAGCACGCCGTCGGCCACCAGCTCCATGCGCTGGCCGGCCACGCCCTCGCCGTCGAACAGGCGCGAGCGCAGGCCGCGGCGGCGGTGCGGGTCGTCGATGATGGTGATGCCGGCGGGGAAGATGCGCGTGCCGAGGCTGTCCTTGAGGAAGCTGGTGCCGCGCGCCACCCCGGCGCCGTTGATCGCCCCGGCCAGGTGGCCCAGCAGGCTCGCGGCCACGCGGGGGTCGAACACCACCGGCAGCTTCGCGGTTTTCGGGCGCGTCGGGTTGAGGCGGCGCACCGCCCGTTCCCCGGCATTGCGGCCGATCGTGGCAGGGTCCTCGAGGTCGGAGAGATGGACGGCCGAGGTGTAGTCGTAGTCCCGCTGCATCCCGGTGCCGGTGCCGGCCAGCGCGGTGGCGGAAATGGAATGGCCAGTGCGCACCGTGCGCCCGGCAAACCCGGCGGAGGTGACCAGCACCACCTCGGTGCGCGAATACCCGGCCGAGCCGCCTTCGGAATTGGTCACGCCCGCCACCGCCAAGGCGGCCTGCTCGGCGGTGTTGGCGGCAGCGATCAGCGCGGCGGCATCGGGCTCGGCGGGGTCTTCGAGGTCGAGGTCCAGCGCCGGGACCGGCCCGGCCTCGGCCGCGAGGCCCCCGTGCGGGTCTTCCGGCACGA
>CANHCJ010000127.1 GCA_947458025.1 Rhodospirillales bacterium
CGGCGCTGGCGCAGGGGACGCGGCAGGGGACGGCGCCGGGGCTGGACGAGAACCGGCGCGAGGTGCGGCAGATGGCCGAGATGTTCGACATCGTGCGCCACGCCGAGGGGCTGATGGCGACGATGCGCACCGAGATGATCCGCGCCACCGTGCGCGCCAGCGAGATGAGCGAGGAGGCGGCCACCGCGGTGGTGGACGAGATCCTGATGCCGAATTTCCGCGCGCGCGGCGGCGAGCTGGTGGCCGAGATGATGGAACCCTATGCCGTGAACTTCACCATTTCCGACCTGCGGGCGCTGCGGTCGTTCTTCGCCTCGCCGCTGGGGCAGAAATGGCTGCGCACGATTCCGGTGGCGCGGACGCAGGGCGAGCAGGCGGGGCTGGCGTGGGGCCAGCGGGTGTTCCAGGATTCGGTGGACCGCCACGCGGATGAGCTGCGTGCCCGGGGGCTGAAATTCTGAAGGGGTCGATCGCATGAACACCACCACTCGGATTGTCGCCGGCACGCTGCTGGCGGGAATGCTGGCCAGCGGGACCGCATGGGGGCAGGCCGCCGCGCCCGCCCCGGCCCCCGCACAGGGCGCGGCGCCGGCCCAGCCCGCGCCGGTTGTGACCGAGGCCGCCCGGCGCGAGGCGCGGGCGCTGGGCGAGAAGCTGGGCTGGGAGGCGCAGGTGCGCGGCATCATCAACACGCTGCGTACGGCGATCATCGTGAACATCGCCCAGGCCAACGGCAAGCAGCCGCAGGAGCTGATCGGCACGGTGGACGACCTGCTGATGCCCGATTTCGTGAGCGATGCCGGCACGCTGCAGGCGATGATTGTGGAGGCCTGGGCCGGGGCGTTCACCGCCGATGAGCTGCGCAACCTGCGCACGTTCTACAACACGCCGCTGGGCGACAAGCTGCTGCGCACCATTCCGCAGCTGAACAACGTGATCAACCAGGCGGGGCAGGGCTGGGCGCAGAAGGTCTACCAGCAGTCCCAGCAGAAGCATGCCGAGGAGTTCGCCAAGCGCGGGCTCAAGTTCGCGCCGTAGTTTCCGAGGAGCCACACCATGCCGCAGGCCGCCGCGCCGGTTCAGCCCGCCCGTGATTTCGTGCGCGACTGGAACGACAATGCGAAACGCCTGGCGGCCACCTATGACGCGTCGCAGGAGCATGATGCCTGCGGCGTGGGGCTGGTGGCGGCGCTGGACGGGCGGGCGCGGCGGGACGTGGTGCAGGGGGCGATCGATGCCCTGAAGGCGGTGTGGCACCGCGGCGCGGTGGATGCCGACGGCAAGACCGGCGACGGCGCGGGGATCCATGTGGAGATTCCGCAGGATTTCTTCGCCGACGCGGTGCGGCGCGGCGGCGACCGGCTGCGGCCGGGGCCGATCGCGGTGGGGCAGGTGTTCCTGCCCAAGACCGACCTGGGCGCGCAGGAGCGCTGCCGGCAGATCGTGGAAAGCGAGATCATCGCCTTCGGCTACGGCATCTATGGCTGGCGCCAGGTGCCGATCGACACGGCGGTGATCGGCGAGAAGGCGAACGCGACGCGGCCGGAGATCGAGCAGATCATGATCTTCTCGCCGAAGGGCGCGGAGACGGATATCGGCGAGTTCGAGCGCGACCTGTTCGTGATCCGCCGGCGGATCGAGAAGCAGGCGATCGCGGCGCAGATCCCGGAGCTGTATTTCTGTTCGCTGTCGTGCCGGTCGATCATCTACAAGGGGATGTTCCTGGCCGAGGCGCTTTCGGAGTTCTATCCGGACCTGCAGGACGAGCGTTTCGTTTCGCGGTTCGCGATCTACCACCAGCGCTATTCCACCAACACGTTTCCCACCTGGCGGCTGGCGCAGCCGTTCCGGGCGCTGGCGCATAACGGCGAGATCAACACGCTGTCCGGCAACGTGAACTGGATGAAGAGCCACGAGACGCGGCTTTCGGCGCCGCAGCTGGATGCCTACATGGACGACATCAAGCCGGTGATCCAGGCCGGCGGATCGGACACGGCGACGCTGGACAACGTGTTCGAGGTGCTGCTGCGCGCCGGGCGCGATGCACCGATGGCCAAGGCGCTGATGATTCCGGCGAGCATCGGCAACGACGCCACGATGAAGCAGGCGTACAAGGACATGTTCCTGTACTGCAACAGCGTGATGGAGCCGTGGGACGGGCCTGCGGCGCTGGCGGCGACCGACGGGCGCTGGGTGATCGCGGGGCTGGACCGCAACGGGCTGCGGCCGCTGCGCTACACGATCGCGCGCAACGCGCTGCTGATTGTCGGTTCCGAAGCCGGAATGGTGAAGCTGGACGAGAGCGAGATCGTGGAGAAGGGGCGGGTGGGGCCCGGGCAGACGATCGGCATCGATCTCGACACCGCCACCTTCTTTGGCGACGAGGCGATGAAGGACATGCTTTCGGCGCGCCAGCCCTTCGGCGAATGGGCCAAGCGCATCCGGCAGATCGACCACATCGTGAAGACCGATGCGCCGGAGCCGGTGCTGTTCGGGCGCGAGGAGCTGCGCCGGCGGCAGCTGGCGGTGGGGGCGACGCTGGAGGACCTGGAGATGATCCTCCATCCGATGGTGGAGGACGCGCAGGAGGCGGTGGGCAGCATGGGCGACGACACGCCGGTGGCGGTGCTGTCGGAGACGTATCGCGGGCTGCACCATTTCTTCCGGCAGGGCTTCAGCCAGGTGACGAACCCGCCGATCGACAGCCTGCGCGAGACGCGGGTGATGACGCTGAAGACGCGGCTGGGCAACCTCGGCAACGTGATGGACGAGGACAGCAGCCAGTTCGACCTGTTGCAGCTGGAATCTCCGGTTCTTTCCACCGCCGAGTTCGCGGCGATGCGCGGGACGATGGGGCGCAGCGCCTGCGTGGTGGACTGCACCTTTCCGGTGGCGGAAGGGGAATCCGGGCTGCGCGCGGCGCTGGAGCGCATCCGGCGTGAGGCGGAGGAGGGGGTGCGGGCCGGCTGCACGCATGTGATCCTGACCGACGAGGCGATGGGCGAGGCGCGGGTGGGGATCCCGATGATCCTGGCCACGGGTGGGGTGCACACGCACCTGGTGCGTTCGTCCTTGCGGACCTTCACCAGCCTGAACGTTCGGGCGGCCGAGTGCCTGGACGTGCAAACCTTCGCGGTGCTGATCGGCGTGGGGGCGACGACGATCAACGCGTATCTGGCGCAGGAGGGCATCGCGGACCGGCACCGGCGCGGGCTGTTCGGCGCCATTTCGCTGAAGGAGGCTGTGCAGCGCTACAAGAAGGCGGTGGACAAGGGGTTGCTGAAGATCATGTCCAAGATGGGCATCTCGGTGATCTCCTCCTATCGCGGCGGCTACAATTTCGAGGCGATCGGGCTGTCGCGGCAGCTGGTGGGCGAGTTCTTCCCGGGCATGCAGAGCCGCATTTCCGGCATCGGGCTTTCGGGCATCGCGCGCAAGATCCTGGCGCTGCACGAGGGGGCGTGGGATGCGGAGATGCCGGCGCTGCCGGTGGGCGGGCTCTACAAGCTGCGCCAGCGCGGCGAGACGCATGCCTTCGACGGCACGCTGATCCACATGCTGCAGGAGGCGGTGGCGACCGACAGCTTCCAGCTGTATCGCCGCTATGCCGAGGCGGTGCGGCGCATGCCGCCGGTGGCGCTGCGCGACCTGCTGGATTTCCGCGGGCAGGGGAGCAAGTCGATCCCGGTGGAGGAGGTGGAGAGCATCACCGAAATCCGCAAGCGGCTGCTGGCGCCTGGGATTTCGCTCGGCGCGCTGAGCCCCGAGGCGCATGAGACGCTGTCGATCGCGATGAACCGGATCGGGGCGCGCAGCGACAGCGGCGAGGGTGGCGAGGACCCGGCGCGGGCGAAGCCGCGGGCGAACGGGGACAATGCGAATTCGGCGATCAAGCAGATCGCTTCCGGCCGGTTCGGGGTGACGGCGGAGTACCTCAACAACTGCCGCGAGATCGAGATCAAGGTGGCGCAGGGCGCCAAGCCGGGCGAGGGCGGGCAGCTGCCGGGGTTCAAGGTGACCGGGCTGATCGCGAAGCTGCGGCATTCCACGCCGGGGGTGATGCTGATCTCGCCGCCGCCGCACCACGACATCTACTCGATCGAGGACCTCGCCCAGCTGATCTATGACCTGAAGCAGATCAACCCCGAGGCGACGGTGTGCGTGAAGCTGGTGGCGCGCAGCGGCATCGGCACGATCGCGGCCGGCGTGGCCAAGGCGAAGGCGGATGCGATCCTGATCTCCGGCCATTCCGGCGGCACCGGGGCGAGCCCGCAGACCTCGGTGAAGTATGCCGGGCTGCCGTGGGAGATGGGGCTTTCCGAGGCGCACCAGGTGCTGATGCTGAACCGGCTGCGGCATACGGTGAAGCTGCGCACCGATGGCGGCATCAAGACCGGGCGCGACGTGGTGATCGCGGCGATGCTGGGGGCGGAGGAGTTCGGCATCGGCACCGCGTCGCTGGTGGCGATGGGCTGCATCATGGTGCGGCAGTGCCATTCGAACACCTGCCCGGTGGGGGTGTGCTCGCAGGACGAGACGCTGCGGGCGAAGTTCGAGGGCACGCCGGAGAAGGTGATCAACCTGTTCAGCTTCATCGCCGACGACGTGCGCCACATCCTGGCCTCGCTGGGCTTCCGGTCGCTGGCCGAGGTGATCGGGCGGACGGACCTGCTGCACCAGGTGAGCCGCGGTTCGGAGATGCTGGACGACCTCGACCTCAACCCGCTGCTGGTGCAGGCGGACCCGGGGCCGTTCGCGCGCTTCTGCACGCTGGAGGGGCGCAACGAGGTGCCGGAGACGCTGGATGCGCAGATGATCGCCGATGCGCGCGCCTTCTTCGAGCATGGCGAGAAGATGCAGCTGGAATACAACATCCGGAACACGCAGCGGGCGATCGGCACCAAGTTCTCCCACCGCATCGTGCGCAAGTTCGGCATGGCCGGCCTGCCGCCGAACCACGCGACCGTGCGGTTGCGCGGCTCGGCCGGGCAGTCGCTCGGCGCGTTTGCGGTGCAGGGGCTGAAGCTGGAGGTGTTCGGCGACGCCAACGACTATGTGGGCAAGGGGTTGTCGGGTGCCACCATCGTGGTGCGGCCGGCGCCTTCCTCCACGCTGCAGAGCCATCTGAACACGATCATCGGCAACACGGTGCTGTATGGCGCCACCGCCGGGCAGCTCTATGCCGCCGGGCAGGCCGGGGAGCGCTTCGCGGTGCGCAATTCCGGGGCGACGGCGGTGGTGGAGGGCATCGGCTCCAACGGGTGCGAGTACATGACCGGGGGGACGGTGGCGATCCTGGGGCCGATCGGCGACAATTTCGGCGCGGGGTTCACCGGCGGCATGGCCTTCGTGCTGGATCCCGAGGACATGTTCCGGCTGCGCGTGAACCCGGAGACGCTGGTGTGGCAGCGCGTGGCGAGCGGGCATTGGGCGGGCGTGCTGCGCGAACTGGTGGCCACCCATGCGCGCGAGACCAGCAGCCGCTATGCCACGCGGCTGCTGCATGATTGGGAGCGGGTGCTGCCGCAGTTCTGGCAGGTGGTGCCGCGCGACTACGTGCGCTACCTCGGCCAGCCCCTGGGCGAGGCGACGGAGGCGATGCGGGCCTGAGGCGCCGCCTCCGTTCGCGCGGGGGGAGGGCTGCTTGCGGCGGTCTGGCGGCGCGGCGGGGGGCGGGCCATCATGGCGGCATGGCGCCCCCGGTTGTGTCCTTTCTTCCCGTTCTGTTGGGCATTGCCAGCGCGCAGGTGGCGCAGGGCATCCTTGGCCCGCTGATCCCGCTGCTGCTGGTGGAGCAGCATGTCTCCACCTCCTCCATCGGGCTGGTGGCCTCGGCGCATTCGGCGGGGTTCCTGCTGGGTTCGATCTTCTGCCAGCGCATCATCCCGCGGCTGGGGCATGGGCGGGCCTTCGTGGTGTTCGCGGTGCTGGCGGCGGATGCGATCCTGCTGATGGCGCTGTGGCAATCGGCGCTGGGCTGGGCGGTGCTGCGCGCCGCGCAGGGGGCGGCCTATGCCGGGCTGTGCATCATTGCCGAGAGCTGGCTGAACGCGCGGGCGGACAATGCCAGCCGCGGGCGGGTGTTCGCGCTGTACATGATCGCCAGCTGGGGCGGGGGGATGCTGGGGCCGGTGGTGCTGAGCGTGGTGCCGCCCTCCGTGCTGCTGATCGTCGGCGCCGGCATGGCCTATGCCACCGCGCTGCTGCCGGTGGCGCTGGTGCAGCCGCCCAGCCCGCAATCGAACGCGCATGCGCGCATGGGGCTGCTGGCGCTGCTGCGGGTTTCGCCGGTGGGGTGGGCGTGCGGGCTTTCGGCGGGGCTGGCGAATTCCTCCTTCCATGCGCTGACGCCGGTGTATCTGCAGAACCTGGGGCACAGCGCGGCCTCCGTGGGGTTGTTCGCGGTGGGGGCGAACCTGGCGGGGCTGCTGATCCAGATGCCCGCGGGCGTGCTGTCGGACCGGATCGGGCGGCGACCGGTGGCGCTGATGTCGCTGTTGAGCGCGGGTGCCATGGCGTTGGGGTTCCTGCTGGCCGGGGCGGCGCCGCTGCCGGTGCTGCTGGTGCTGGGCGCGGCGCTGTCCGGCCTGGCGGCGCCGCTGTATGGGCTGGGCGCGGGGCTGACCAACGACCGGCTGGACAGCGGGGATGCGGTGGCCGCGGCCGGGGCACTGCTGATCGCCTGGTCGGTGGGGGCCACGATCGGGCCGGCCATCGCCGGGGTGGCGATGGAGTGGCTGGGGCCGCCCGGGCTGTTCGTGTACCTGCTGGCGATCTTCGCGGGCATGGCGGTTTTCACCGCGTGGCGCATGATGCGCCGGCCGGAGCCGCCGCGCGAGCGCCGCACCGCCTTCGTGCCGGCGGCGACGACCGCGCCGCCGCGCCTGCCTGCCAACACCGATGCCTGATTGCCGGAGGATTCCATGAGCACGCTTCCCCTCGCCCGCTTCAAGGTTCTCGACCTCACCCGCGTGCGCGCCGGGCCGACCTGCGTGCGGCAGCTGGCCGACTGGGGGGCGGAGGTGATCAAGATCGAGGCGCCGGAGGGTGATGCCGGGCTGGGCGGGGCGCGGCACGGGCCGGATTTCTGGAACCTGCACCGCAACAAGCGCAGCCTGACGCTGGACCTGAAGGCGCCCGAGGGGCGGGAGATCTTCTACAAGCTGGTCAAGGCGTCGGACGTGGTGGTGGAGAACTACCGGCCGGATGTGAAGGACCGGCTGAAGATCGACTACGCGACGCTGGAGGGGATCAACCCGCGCATCGTCTATGCCTCCATCTCCGGCTTCGGGCAGGACGGGCCGTATCGGGACCGGCCGGGCTTCGACCAGATCGCGCAGGGGATGGGCGGGCTGATGTCCATCACCGGGCTGCCGGGGCAGGGGCCGGTGCGGGTGGGGATTCCGGTGGCGGACCTGACCGCTGGAATTTTCGCCGCGCAGGGCATCCTGATCGCGCTGCTGGATCGCGAGGTTTCGGGGAAGGGGCAGTGGGTGCAGTCCTCCCTGCTCGGCGCGCAGATCGCGATGCTGGATTTCCAGGCGGCGCGCTGGACGATCGCCGGCGAGGTGCCGGAGCAGGCGGGGAATGATCACCCGACCTCGATCCCGACGGGCGTCTTCGCCACGGCGGACGGGCACATCAACATCGCCGCGGCGGGCAATGAGATCTACCGGCGGCTGTGCAAGGCGATCGGGCGCGAGGACCTCGCCAGCCATCCCGACTACAACACCGATGCCGGGCGTTCGAAGAACCGCAAGGGGCTGAACGCGGAGATCGAGAGCGTGACGCGGGGCAAGAGCTCGGCGGCGTGGATCGAGGAGCTGAACAAGGCCAGCGTGCCGTGCGGGCCGATCTATTCGATGGACCAGGTGTTCGCCGACCCGCAGGTGCAGCATCTCGGCATGGCGCGCGCGGTGCAGCACCCCACGCGCGGCACGGTGGGGCTGGTGGGGCAGGCGATCAGCATGAGCCGGTCGAAGTGGGAGGTGCGCAACACCACGCCGGAGCAGGGCGAGCACACCGATGCGATCCTGTGCGAGCTGGGCTACGACGCGGCGGCGATCGCGGGGCTGCGCGAGAAGAAGGTGGTGTAGCCGCGCGCGTCAGGCGGGGGCCACGATGCGGTGGCCCGCCGCCTGGAGCGCGGCGTGCAGTTGCGCGATGTGGGCCGGCCCCGTCTCGCAGCAGCCGCCGACGATGGTGGCCCCCTGGTTCACCCAGCCCATGACGTGGGCCGCGTAGGCGCCCGGATCGAGGTCCTGCCGGGCGGAGAGCTGTTCCAGCGTGCGGCCGGGCAGGAAGGTGGCGGGGATGGCGGTGAAGCCGTTGGCGTAGCCGCCGGTGGGCCGGCCGGTGGCCAGCAGATCGGGCATGGCCGCGCCGATCGCCTCCGGCGCGCAGCAATTGGCCAGCACGGCGGCGACGGGCAGGCCGGCGAGGGCGGCCATGGCCTGGGCGATGGTCTCGCCGGAGCGCAGCAGCTTCGGGCCGGAATCGCGCAGCGACCAGGCGACCCAGGTGGGGCGGCCGGTTTCGCAGGCGGCGGTGGCGGCGGCGCGGGCTTCCTCCGCGGTGGACATGGTTTCGCAGATGAACAGGTCCACATGCGGGGCCTGCAGGGCGGCGAGGCGGCGGTACTCTTCAAGGTTCACTTCGAAGGGGCGCACGCGATCCGGGCGGTAGGTGCCGTTGAGCGGCGGCAGGCAGCCGGCGATGGCCACGCCCGGGGCGCCGGCGGCGTCTCGTGCGTCGCGGGCCAGGGTGCAGGCCAGGGCTTGCAGTTTCGGCACCTCGTGGGCGCAGTCGATCAACTCCATGCGCGTGTAGGTGGCGGAATAGGCGTTGACGGTGAGCAGGCGGGCGCCGGCCGCGATGTACTCGCCGTGCACCTGGCGCACCAGGTCGGGCTCGGCCAGCAGGTATTCGGCGGACCAGCGGCGCGGGGCCTTGTTGCGGGAGCGGTTCAGCAGCTCCTGGCCCATGCCGCCGTCGAGCAGGATGATGTCGGCCACGCGGAATTCCTTCAGGCGGGGGGGATGTGGCAGCGCACGACGTGGCCGCCGGGCAGTGCGTGGGCGGGCGGGGCCTGCTCGTTGCAGACCGGGCCGAGATGGCGGTGGCAGCGGTTCTGGAACGGGCAGCCGCGGGCGGGCGGGCCGCGCTCCACCATGTCGTTGCCCAGCAGGCGAGGCTGCCAGCCGGGTTCCGGCTCCAGCACCGCGCCGAGCAGGGCCTCCGTGTAGGGGTGGGCGACGCGGCGGTAGACTTCCTCGGCCGGGCCGATCTCGCACAGGCGGCCCTGGTAGAGCACGGCGACGCGATCGGCGATGGCGCGCACCACGGCGAGGTCGTGGGCGACGAACAGGATGGCGATGCCGCGCTCGCGCCGCAGCCGGGCCAGCAGGGCGAGCACGGCGGCCTGCACGGAGACATCGAGCGCGCTGGTCGGCTCGTCGCACAGCAGCAGCGCGGGCTCGGCGGCCAGGGCCCGTGCGATCGCGACGCGCTGCTTCTCGCCGCCGGAGAGCTGGGCGGGCAGGCGATCCAGGTGGTGGGCGCCGAGGCGCACCTCCTCCAGCAACGCCGCGGCGCGGGTGCGCAGGGCGGGGCCGGCGAGGCGGTGGTAGAGCCGCAGCGGCTGGGCGAGGATTTCCGCGATGGTGTGGCGCGGGTTGAGGCTTTCGTCCGGGTTCTGGAACACCAGCTGGATGCGGCGCACCTCATCCGGCCGGCGGCGGTCCACCTCGGCGGCGAGCGGGCCGGAAGGGAGCGCGATGCGGCCGGCGGCGGGGGGCAGCAGGCCGGCGATGGCCTTCAGGATGCTGGACTTGCCGCTGCCGCTTTCGCCGACCAGGGCGAGGGTTTCGCCTTCATGCACGGCGAGCGTGATGCCGGCCACCTGCGGCACGCCGCCGGCGGGGCGGCCGAGCAGTTGGGCCAGTGGGCCGGGCCTGGCGTAGCTGACGGCGAGGTCCTGCACGGAGAGCACGGCTTCGCCCGGGGCGGTGGCGGCCAGGGGCTGCGCCTCC
>CANHCJ010000128.1 GCA_947458025.1 Rhodospirillales bacterium
GCCATGGCTCTAGCTCCTTGTTTTGGCGAGCAACTTAAGCCCATCAGACGATTCCGTCTGATGGGCTGTTGCTCTAGCGCCACGGATTCGCCTGATTGATATCTCAGGACCACCATACTGGATGAATACTTTGGCACCACCATACTAGGGAGGTGGCGCCATGAGGCTGATCCTGGGCCTGAACCGTGCGGTGACGACGGATGGCGGCTGGACCGCCAGGATCATCTGCAGGTGGGGCGTCATACTCCTCGCGGCCCTGGCGTTGCCGGGGTGCTCCCTCGCTCAGGACTGGGAGAAACCCGGAGCGACGAAGGAGGAACTCATCCGCCTGGAGGATGAGTGCGAAGCGCGTGCACTCAAGAGACGGCCCCCTGCCATGATCACAAAGTCACGTACTCGGACAGAATGGTCATGCGACAGGTCGAGGAGAAAATGCACGCCGCAATTGAGGACCGAGACCTACAGTGAGGACGCCAATAAAAGACTTCGGGAGATCATCGCGGAGGCGTGCCTCCAAGAGAACGGCTGGACACCGATACCTGGAGCGTTGCGGATTCGCTGGATGAAATTCATAAGACAACTCGTGGAGTAGCGATCTGAGGACGCGCCGCCATGAGTCTGATCCAGGGCCTGAACCGTCCGGTGACGACGAATGGCAGCGGGATTGCCAGGATTGTCTGCAGGCGGGGCGCGATACGCCTTGCGGCCCTGGCGTTGCCGGGGTGCGCCGTCGCGGTTGGGAGGAGCCCGGCTGGACGCAGAAGCATTGAGCGTTTCGGCTCCGGCCGATAGCGTTGCGGGAACAACGATACGAGGAAGCGGCGCCATGCAGCTGATCCAGGGGCTGAACCGGGCAGTGACGATCAACGGCGGCGGGACCGCCACGATCTTCCGCGAGCGGCGCTGGACCTGGCGCGAGGTGGCGGAGCGGATCGGGCGGCTGGCCGGGGGGCTGGCGAAGCTGGGGGTGGGGCCCGGGGACCGGGTGGCGATCCTGGCGATGAACAGCGACCGCTACTGGGAGGCGATGTACGCGATCCCGGGCCTGGGGGCGATCATGGTGCCGCTGAACACGCGCCTCGCCCCGCCGGAGATCGCCTTCATGCTGCAGGATAGCGGCGCCAAGGTGTGGCTGGTGGACGACACCTTCGCGGAGATGCCGGGCAAGCTGGCCGGGCAGATCCCGGCCGTGGCGCACCTGGTGCATATCGGCGAGGGGCCCACGCCGGCCGGGATGATCGGCTGGGAGAGCCTGCTGGACGAGCGGCCCGCGGGGTTCGGCACCGCCGGGGACAACGACGTGGCCGGCATCTTCTACACCGGCGGGACCACGGGGCGATCGAAGGGCGTGATGCTGACGCACCGCAACCTGGTGGCCAATGCCGCCATGGTAATCCCGGCCTGGGACTATCGCTACGACACCGTGTACATCCATTGCGGGCCGATGTTCCACCTGGCGGACGCGGCCTCCACCTTCGCCATCACCATCGTGGCCGGCACGCATGTGTTCATCCCGCGCTTCGATCCCACCGACCTGCTGGCCGAGGTGCAGCGCCACCGGGTGACGAACTGCCTGCTGGTGCCCACGATGGCGAACGCGACGGCGAACCATCCGGATATCGCGAAATACGACATCTCCTCGCTGCGGCTGATCCCCTACGGCGCCTCGCCCATGCCCGACGCGGTGCTGCAGAAGGCGCGGCAGACCATGCCGGGCATCCGCTTCCTGCACGTGTACGGGATGACCGAGGCCTCCCCGATCGTGACCAGCATGGATCGCAGCCAGCCGGAGCCGGAGGGGCAGCGGGCGCAAAGCTGCGGGCGGCCGGCACTGCTGGTGGATGTGCGCATCGCCGATGCCGAGGACCGCGAGGTGCCGCGCGGCACGGTGGGCGAGGTGCAGGTGCGCGGGCCGAACATCATGAAGGGCTACTGGAACCTGCCCGACGTGACGGCGAGCGCGCTGCGCGGCGGCTGGTACCACAGCGGCGACGGCGGCTGGATGGACGAGGACGGCTATGTGTACATCGTGGACCGGTTCAAGGACATGATCATCTCCGGCGGGGAGAACATCTATTCCGCCGAGGTGGAGAGCGCGATCTCCACGCTGGACGGGGTGGCCGAGGTGGCGGTGATCGGCATTCCCGATGAGAAATGGGGCGAGGCGGTGCACGCCGTGGTGGTGCCGCGGGCGGGGCGGGAACTGTCTGCCGAGGCGGTGGTGGCCCACTGCCGCACGCTGATCGCGGGCTACAAGGTGCCGCGCAGCGTGGAGATCCGGGCGGAATCGCTGCCGCTCTCCGGCGCCGGCAAGGTGCTGAAGGGGCCGCTGCGGGAGAAGTTCTGGGCGGGGCGGAGCAAGAATGTCAGTTAAGGAAGAGTCTTCTTTTTTCTGAAGAAAAAAGAAGCAAAAAAGACTTTCCCCGTTTGGTGCGGAGAGGCCCGCTTCAAACGGGGAAAAGTTTTTTGGTTCTTTTTTTCAAAAAAGAACATGCTTGCTTAGAATCTGTATATCCGGTGGGCGTTGTCATGAAACAACGCGCGCTGCTCCGCCGCGGAGA
Organism: Rhodospirillales bacterium; assembly: GCA_947458025.1. Taxonomy (GTDB): domain Bacteria; phylum Pseudomonadota; class Alphaproteobacteria; order Acetobacterales; family Acetobacteraceae; genus CAMDGX01. Next base: position 2,562 of record CANHCJ010000128.1, read on the forward strand.
ACCCTTCGATGGCATACGCAAAGCCGGCGACGTTGTCGGCGTAGGAGAGCGCCCGGCGCCCCACCGGGTAATCGGTGCCGAACATCGAGCGCGCGGGGCCGAAGGCGTCGATGCAGGTGAGGACGGCCTGGCGCAGGCCGGCGGGCGACTTGTCCGGAGTGTAGGCGCCGAAGTTGCTGACCTTGATGGCGACGTTGGGCTGGGCGGCCATGAGGGCGAGGCCGTGGCGCCAGCGGTCCAGGCCGGGTTCGTCGCGGTCCACGGGGGTGGCGCAGTGGTTCACGACGATCTGGAGGTCGGGCATGTCGCGGGCGAGATCGGCGACGTCCTGGCTTTGGTAGGGGTTCATCAGGACCTCGAGCAGCATCCCGGCGCGGGCCAGGGCGGCGATGCCGCGGCGCTTGTCGGCACGGTGGAGGATGCCGGCTTCGGTCCAGCGCTTGGCGGGGTCGGGGTGCCAGCGGATGGTTTCGCGCACGCCGACGACGGGGCCGGCCGCGCGGTGGGCGGCGAGGTGGTCTGCGACGGCGGGGTGTTCGAGGGCGACGTAGGCCACCAGGCGGTGGGCGACGCGGCGGGGGCGGGGGAGGGACATGAGCCAGCGCGTTTCCTCCACCGGGTCGCGCGCGCGGTCCCAGGCGGCCTCCACATGGACGGAGCCGGCGAGGTTGGTTTCGGCCACGTCGGCCAGGAAGTGTTCGGGCAGGTAGTCGTGGCGGAGGAAATCGAGGTTGCCGAGGGATCGCATGGCGGGATCGGTGCCGGCGATCCAGGGGTGGGCGCCCAGGGAGAGGTCCCACAGGTGGTGGTGCGCGTCGATCACGGGGCCGGCATAGGGCATGGCGGAGTCCAGCGTTCGAATTGACCGGGGGGCGGGGGCGGGCCTAGCGTGCCGTTACCAATTCACGGGAGAAACGGCTCCATGCCGACAAAAGTTGCGAAACTCTGGGCCTCCGGCAAGGCGGTGGTCAACGGGTGGCTCGCCATTCCCTCCGGCTTCTCCGCCGAGGTGATGGCGCAGAGCGGGTTCGATGCGGTGACCGTGGACATGCAGCACGGCGCGCAGGATTTCCTTTCCATGCTCGCCTGCCTGCAGGCGATGCAGGCGCATCCGGTGACGCCGATGGTGCGGGTGCCGTGGAACGAGCCCGGCATCATCGGCAAGGTGCTGGACGCCGGCGCGATGGGGATCATCTGCCCGATGATCAACAGCAAGAAAGAAGCCGAGGCGATGGTGCAGTACAGCAAGTACCCGCCGCTCGGTGCCCGCTCCAACGGCGCCTTCCGCGCCGGCATGTACGGCGAGGGCGGGGCCTACATGGCCAGCGCCAACACCGAGACGCTGTGCATTCCGATGATCGAGACGAAGCAGGCGGTGAAGAGCATCGATGCGATCCTGGATGTGGAAGGGATCGCGGGCATCTATGTGGGGCCGAGCGACCTCGGGCTCTCCTATGGGCTGCCGGCGAAGCTGGACCGTGACGAGCCGGAGATCCTGAAGGCGTACGACAAGATCCTGAAGGCGTGCCAGGCGCGCGGGATCTATGCCGGCATCCATACCAGCGGCTCCGCCGACGCGGCGCGGTGCATCGCGCGCGGGTTCCGCCTGGTGACGCTGATGAACGACAGCGGGATGATGGCGAGCTTCGCGAAGACCTGCATCGCGGAGACGCGCAAGGGTGCGAAGGGGATCGCTTAAGGAAGAGTCTTCTTTTTTCTGAAGAAAAAAGAAGCAAAAAAGACTTTCCCCGTTTGATGCGGATAGATCCGCTTCAAACGGGGAAAAGTTTTTTGGTTCTTTTTTTCAAAAAAGAACATGCTTGCTTTCTTGGAGGTATGCCATGGCCCCGCCCGTTGTGATTCGCCTGCATGACACCGACTCTGTGGTGATCGCCCGCGCCACACTGTTGCCAGGCACCGAGGTGGCCCCGGGCGTTGCGGCGAGCCAGCGGATTCCGGCGGGGCACAAGGTCGCCGTGGCGCCGATCGCCAAGGGCGAGGCGGTGCGGCGCTATGGCCAGATCATCGGGTTCGCCACCACGGATGTGGCGCCGGGGCAGCATGTGCATGTGCACAACCTCGGCATGGGGGATTTCTCGCGCGACTACGCGTTCGGGGTGGATGCGAAGCCGACCGAGTTCGTGGCCAATCCGGCGACGTTCATGGGGATAAGGCGGGCCGATGGGCGGGTGGCGACGCGGAACTATATCGGGCTGCTGACCAGCGTGAACTGTTCGGCGCATGTGGCCGAGCTGGTGGCGATGGCGTTCCGCAAGAACCCGCTGACGGGGGAGAACCCGCTGGCCGACTTCCCGAACGTGGATGGCGTGGTGGCGCTGACGCACAAGACGGGCTGCGGCATGGCGCAGGGCGAGCCGCTGGCGCTGCTGCGGCGCACGCTGGGGGGGTATGCGCGGCATCCGAACTTCTCGCACGTGGTGATGCTGGGGCTGGGCTGCGAGGTGAACCAGCTTTCGGGGATGATCCAGGAGCAGAAGCTGGCCGGGCGACTGCGCGGGATGGACATCCAGGAGATGGGCGGCAGCCGCAAGACGGTGGAGGCGGCGATCGCCTTCGTGCGCGAGGTGCTGGCCGAGGCGAACAACGTGGTGCGGGTGCCGTGCCCGGCGAGCGAGCTGACGGTGGCGCTGCAATGCGGCGGCAGCGACGGGTATTCCGGCGTTTCCGCCAACCCGGCGCTGGGCGTGGCGAGCGATCTGCTGGTGCGGCATGGCGGCAGCGTGATCCTGTCGGAGACGCCGGAGACCTATGGCGCGGAGCACCTGCTGACGCGGCGCGCGCCGGATCGCGCAGTGGGCGAGAAGCTGGTGGGGCTGATGCGCTGGTGGGAGGCCTATACGGCGCGGGAGGGGGCGGAGATGGATTCCAACCCCTCGCCGGGGAACAAGGCAGGGGGGCTCACGACCATCCTGGAGAAGTCCATGGGCGCGATGGCCAAGGCGGGCAGCACCAACCTGGTGGAGGTGGTGGGCTATGCCGAGTGGCCGACGCGGAAGGGGTTCATCTTCATGGACACGCCTGGCTACGACCCGGTGGCGGCGACGGGGCAGGTGGCGGGCGGGGCGAACCTGGTGGCGTTCACCACTGGGCGGGGCAGCGTGTTCGGCTGCAAGCCGGCACCGTCGCTGAAGCTGGCCACCAACACGGCCATGTTCCGGCGGATGGAAGAGGACATGGACATCAACTGCGGCACGGTGACGGACGGGGACGAGACGATCGCCGAATGCGGGGCGCGGATCTTCGATCTTTTTCTCCGCACGGCTTCGGGGGAGCCGAGCAAGAGCGAGTTGTTTGATTTTGGCGCGGCGGAGTTTGCGCCTTGGGTGATCGGGGCGACGATGTAAGAAAGGGTCTTCTTTTTTCTGAAGAAAAAAGAAGCAAAAAAGACTTTCCCCGTTTGATGCGGATAGGCCCGCTTCAAACAGGGGAAAGTTTTTTGGTTCTTTTTTTCAAAAAAGAACCGCTTCCTTCCTTACCACTTCTCGACGAACGGCCGCACCTCGACCTCCCAGCTCCAGGCCGAGCGGTGCTGCTGCATCACGTGCCAGTAGGTCTCCGCGATGGCATCCGGCGACAGCTGCGTGTCCCCCGGGCCGATGCTGCCGTCGATGACGAAGTGGGCGACGTGGACGCCTTGCGGGGCGAGTTCGCGGGCGAGGGACTGGGCCAGGCCGCGCAGGGCGAACTTGCCCATGGCGAAGCTGGAGGAGTTGGCGAAGCCTTTCACGCCGGCGGTGGCGCCGGTGAGCAGGATGGCGCCGCGGCCGGCGGGGAGCATGCGGCGGGCGGCCTGCTGGGCGGTGAGGAAGGCGCCGAAGGCGGAGATTTCCATGGCGCGGCGCACGGCTTCCGGGTCCAGGCCGGTGATGGGGCCGCGGGCGCGGGCGGAGGCGTTGTAGACCACCACGTCGGGCGCGCCGTGGCGGGCTTCCACTTCGGTGAAGAGGCGGGCGACCGCTTCGGGGCTTGCGGCGTCGCAGGCATGGGTGGTGCAGCCGGTTTCGGCGGCCAGCGGGGCGAGCTTTTCCGTGTTGCGGGCGGCGACGGCGACGGACAGGCCGTGGCGGGCGAAGAGGCGGGCGAGGGAGGAGGAGAGGCCCGGCCCGGTGCCCAGGATCAGGGCGGTTCGATACTGGGTCGACATTGCATGGCTCCGGTGCGGGGTTTGGCGGTATAGTGTGGGGCACATTGCGGGAAGGCCAGGATCATGAGCAGCAGCGTCGCGCCGCGGATCGACGTGATTTCCGATGCCATCTGCCCCTGGTGCTACATCGGCAAGCGGCAGCTGGAGCGGGCGCTGGCGATGCTGGCGGAGAAGGGGCTGCATTTCGACGTGGCGTGGCATCCGTTCCAGCTGAACCCGGACATGCCGGCCGAGGGCTGGGACCGGAAGGAGTATCGGATTGCCAAGTTCGGCTCCTGGGAGAAGTCGCAGGAGCTGGATGCGCGGATCACGGAGACGGCTTCGGGGATTGGGCTCACGTTCCACCTCGACCGGCTGACGCGCACGCCGAATACGGTGAACGCGCACCGGGCGATCTGGCTGGCGGGGCAGTACGGGGTGCAGGACGCGGTGGTGGAGGCGCTGTTCCGGCTGTACTTCGTGGAGGGCGGCGACCTTGGCGACACCGCGCTGCTGACCGAGACGGCGGCGGCGGCGGGGCTGGACCGGGATGCGCTGGTGGCGATGTATGCCGGCGACGAGGGGCGCGAGGTGGTGCTGCGCGGCGATGCGGCGGCGCGGCAGGGCGGGATTTCCGGCGTGCCGAGCTTCCTGATGGGCGGCTACCTGCTGTTCTCCGGCGCGCTGCCGGCGGAGCAGATGGCGGAGGCCTTCGCCCATGCCTGGCAGGTGCTGAGCACGCGGGCGGCCTAAGAGAGACTCTTCTTTTTCTGAAGAAAAAGAAGCAAAAAGACTTTTCTCCGTTTGCGCGCGTGCCGGACGACCAGCACGCGCGCAAGGTCGGAAAAGTTTTTTGGTTCTTTTTTTCAAAAAAGAACGTTCTTGCCTGTTTCCCTTGACCTTTACCCCGTCTCCTGCCGCAATCTGCGCTGTGTGACAGCGTGGAGGCGGACATGAAGCGGCGGAGTTTCCTGGCGGCGTCGGCGGCGGTGGCGTTGCCGATGCCTTCGATCGCGCAGCCGGCCAGGGTGCTGAAGGTGGCGCCGGAGGCGAACCTGGCCAGCATCGACCCGGTGTGGACCACCGCGACCGTGGCCAACGTGCACGGCTACATGGTGTACGACACGCTGTTCGGATCGGACGAGCAGTTGAACCCGCATCCGCAGATGGCCTCCGGCTTCACGCTGTCGGAGGACAAGCGGACCTACACGATCGCGCTGCGCGACGGGCTGTTCTTCCATGACGGGGAGCGGGTGCGGGCGCAGGACTGCATCGCCTCCATCAACCGCTGGTCCAAGCGTTCGTCCTGGGGGCAGGCGCTGGGGGCGGTGATGGACGAGATGAAGGTGGTGGACGACCGGACCTTCACGCTGCACCTGAAGAAGCCGTTCGCGCACACGCTCTCGGCGCTCGGGCACGGCTATTGCTTCATCATGCCGGAGCGCGTGGCGCAGACCGACCCGTTCCGGCAGATCACGGATACCACGGGCAGCGGGCCGTTCATCTTCAAGCGCGACGAGTGGGTCTCCGGCGCCAAGGCGGTGTGGCTGAGGAACGACAAGTACCAGCCGCGCAGCGAGGCGCCGAACATGTTCGCCGGCGGAAAGCGGGTGTTCGTGGACCGGGTGGAGCACATCGTGATGCCCGACGGCGCCACGGCGGCGGCGGCGCTGCAGTCCGGCGAGATCGACTGGGTGCATGTGCCGACGATCGACCTGGTGCCGATGCTGCGGCGCAGCCCGGGGGTGCGGGCCTTCGTGAACGACCCGTTCGGGTGGATCGGGGTGATCCGGCCGAACTTCCTGCATCCGCCGTTCAACAACCGGGCGCTGTTACGCGCCATCCTGCCGGCGATCGACCAGCAGGAGTTCCTGGATGCGGTGATCGGCGACCAGAAGGAGCTGGGGAAGGTTCCCGTGGGCTTCTTCACCGAGGGCGGGCCGATGGCGAACAAGGCGGGGCTGGAGGTGCTGACCGGGCGGCGCGACCTGGCGCTGGCGCGGCGGCTGGTGCAGGAGAGCGGCTACAAGGGCGAGCGGGTGGTGCTGATGTCGCCCAGCGACCAGCCGGCGCTGGCGCAGATGACGCAGGTGGTGCGCGACGTGTTCGTGAAGGTGGGGCTGAACGTGGAGTTCATCTCCATGGACTGGTCCACGCTGGTGGCGCGGCGGGCGAGCCGGGAGCCGCCGGAGCGGGGCGGGTGGAATGCGTTCTGCACCTCCTGGGGCGGGATGTCGGTGATCGACCCGGGCGGGCATTTCCCGATCCGCGGCAACGGCAACGGGGCGTGGTTCGGCTGGCCGGACGACCCGAGGATGGAGGAGCTGCGCAATGCGTGGCTCGATTCGCCGGACCGGGAGGCGCAGAAGAAGGTGTGCGAGGAGCTGCAGGCCTATGCGTTCCAGCAGGTGCCGGTGATCCCGACCGGGCAGTGGTTCTACCCGATGGCGGCGCGGACCAACCTCACGGACATCGTGCGCGGGCCGTTCGCGCTGCATTGGAACCTGAAGAAGGGCTGAGCCGGAGGCGCCGGAGGCGGGTCACTCCTCCGGCGGCTTCACCTTGCGGAAGCGCCAGAGCAGCAGCACGTCGTAGGCGGCCTTCATCGCGCCGCCGATCAGCAGCGGCCAGGCGAAGGCCGAGGCCGTCATCAGCCAGCCGGCCAGCAGCGGGCCGATGGCGGTGGCCATGCTCTTGGCCGTCGCCGTCATGCTGGCGGCGGCGGGGCGCTCGGCGGGGGTGACGACGGCCATGACGTAGGAGTTGCGCGTCGGCACATCCATGTTCGACAGGGCGGCGCGGGCCAGGAGCAGGGCGACGGCCACTTCCAGGCTGGGGGCGAAGGGCAGGGCCATCACCATCAGGCTCGCGGGCAGGTGGGTGAAGACCATGGTGTTCACCAGGCCGATGCGCGCGGCGAGCGGGACGGCGACGAGGTAGGAGACCGCCGAGCACAAGCCGGACCAGAACAGGATGGCGGCGGTGGCGGCCAGCGAGAGGTCGAACGTGTCGAACAGCCAGAGGGCCAGCAGGGATTGCACGAAGAAGCCGCTGCCGAGGCTGTCCAGCGCGAACAGGGCCGAGAGGCCGTAGACGATGCGGCGCGAGGGGCCGAGGGCGGCGGGCGGGCCGCTGGTGGGCGGCGTTTCGATGGCCGGGGTGAGGCCGCGGTAGAGGCCCCAGGCGGCCAGGGCCACCAGCGCGTAGAACAGGAACACCCAGACCATCGCGCCGTCGCCGCCCAGCGCGTGCGGCACGGGGGCCGCGAGCGTGCCCAGCGCGCCGGCCAGCGTGCCGGCCAGGCTGTAGCGCGCGAAGA
>CANHCJ010000129.1 GCA_947458025.1 Rhodospirillales bacterium
GCCGCCTCCGCCCCCTGCGGCGTGCCGCCGCCGGCCTCCGCCATGCCAAGCCGGCGGGCGAGGCGGGCCTCGGCGGTGAGGCCGGTCACAAGGCCGATGGACGAAGAAGGGGGAATCAAAACCCCCAGGCGACGCGGCGGTCGTTGCTGCGCTGGAGGTTGCGGTAACGGGCCAGGGCGAGCAGGGGGAAGAACAGCTTGTAGCCGTGGTAGCGCAGGTAGAAGACCCGCGGGAAGCCCACGGCGGTATAGGGCGCTTCCTCCCAGCCGCCATCCTCCGTCTGGGTGGCGGCCAGATAGGCGATGCCGCGGGCGACGGCCGGATGCTCCGCCTCGCCGGCGGCCATCAGGCCGAGCAGGGCCCAGGCGGTCTGCGACGGGGTGGAGACCGAATGCCGGCCGTGCGGGGCATCGGCGTAGCTTTCGTTGTCCTCGCCCCAGCCGCCATCCTCGCGCTGCACGGAGAGCAGGAAATCGACGGCGCGGCGGAAGGCGGGGTCGTCGTGCGGCAGCTGGGCGGCGTTCAGCGCGCAGAGCACGGACCAGGTGCCGTAGATGTAGTTGGTGCCCCAGCGGCCGAACCAGGCGCCATCCGCCTCCTGCTCGCTCTTGAGCCACGCCACCGCGCGGGTGACCACGGGGCTGTCGAGCGGCTCGCCGATCTGGGCCAGGAAGGAGACGCAGCGGGCCGTCACGTCCGCCGTGGGCGGATCGAGCAGGGCGCCGTGATCCGCGAAGGGGATGTGGTTCAGGTAGTGGTGGGTGTTGTCGGCATCGAAGGCGCCCCAGCCGCCGTTGCGGCTTTGCATGCCGATGATCCAGTCGCGCGCCCGGCTTATGGACTCGGCGTGGCGCTCCGGGTCCTCGCGGTGCAGCAGCATGCCGACCACGGCAGTGTCGTCCACGTCGGGGTAGTGGGCGTTCTCGTACTGGAAGGCCCAGCCGCCGGGCGGCACGCCGGGGCGGGCGGCGGCCCAGTCGCCGACCAGCTCGTTCACCTGCTTGCCGCGCAGCCAGGCGTTGGCGGCGGCCAACTGGGGCGCGGCGTTGCCCTCCGCCTCCGCGATCGCGTGGCCGGCCAGGCTGGTGTCCCACACCGGGGAGAGGCAGGGCTGGCAATAGGCCTCGCCGTCCCGGATCACCAGCAGCTTGCGCAGGGCCTGCCAGCAGATGGCCGGGTCCGGATGATCGGGCGCGTAGCCCAGCGTGTCGAACATCATCATGGCGTTGGCCATGGCGGGGTAGATGCCGCCGAGCCCGTCCTCGCCGTTGAGGCGGGGCACCACGAATTCCACCGCGCGGCGGATGGCGCGCTGGCGGGTGGATGTGGGGAACCAGGGTTCCACCGCGCGCAACACGCGGTCGAGATGCTTGAACACGTGGCCCCAGCGGGAGCGGAAGGGGCCGCGGATCCAATCCTTCACCTCGGCTGGCGGGGTGCGGAACAGCTCCGGCACGTGGACGCCGCGGGGGTTGCGGGCCTGGGGCCGCAGGGCCATCAGCACCAGCAGCGGCACGATGACGGTGCGCGACCAGTAGCTGACCTTGTCCAGATGAAACGGGAACCAGCGCGGCAGGAGCATGATCTCCACCGGCATCACCGGCACGGCGCGCCAGGGCACCTCGCCGTAGAGGGCCAGCTGGGCGCGGGTGAAGACGTTGCTGCGCTCCGCCCCGCCGGCGGCCAGGATCGCCTCCCGCGCGCGAGCCATGTGGGGGGCGGCGGGGTCGTCGCCGATCATCTTGAGGGCGAAATAGGCCTTCACGCTGGCCGAGATATCGAACCTGCCATCATGGAACAGCGGCCAGCCGCCGTGGTCGCCCTGGATGCGGCGCAGGTAGACGGCGATGGCCTGCTCCAGCGCGGGGTCGGGCCGGTCCAGGAAATGGGTGAGCAGGACGAATTCGGCCGGGATGGTGGCGTCCGCCTCCAGCTCGAACACGAAGTGGCCGTCGGGCTTCTGCTCGCGCAACAGGCGGGCCTGGGCACGGGCGACGGAGGCGTCCAGAGGGGTGGGGGACAGGGTGTCCATGATCGCGGGGAATAGGGCAAGATAGGGAAGGAAGCAAGGAAGCGGTTCTTTTTTGAAAAAAAGAACCAAAAAACTTTTATCCGCTTGCGCGCGTGCCGGTCGTCTGGCGCGGGCGCAAGCGTGGAAAGTCTTTTTGCTTCTTTTTCTTCAGAAAAAGAAGATTCTTGCTTTTATCTTGTTTTGCTCGAGTCGAGCAAAACCCGCGCCGCCGTCTCGCCCGAGCGGATCGCCCCTTCGATGGTCGCCGGCAGCCCCGTGCGGGTCCAGTCGCCGGCCAGGACCAGATTGGCGAGCGCCGTGGCGGGCCCGGGGCGGCGGCGTTCCTGGTCGGCGGTGGCGGCGAAGGTGGCGCGTTTTTCCTTCACCACGCGCCAGGGTGGCATGGGGCCGGGCAGCGAGAGGGCGCGGGCGATTTCGGCCCAGGCCTGGGTGGCGAGCGCCTCGGCGGGCTGGTCCACCACGCGGTTGGCGGCGCTGGTGGTGGTGGAGACGATGCCGGGCTTCACGAAGACCCACTCGGCCAGGCCGCCAACCAGGCCCACGAAGCCGGCGGGGCCAGGCGGGGCCTCGGCGCGGAAGTGGATGTTGACGATGGACTCGAAGGCCTCGGGCGCGGTGAGGCCGGGGAGCAGGGTGCCGGCGACCCAGGGCGGGGCGGCCAGAACCACGGAGTCGCCGGCGGCGACGGGGGCGGGGCCGTCGGTGGTGAGGAGTTCCTGCACGCGGCCGGCATCCTGGCGCAGGGCGGCGACGCGGCGGTTGGTGTGCAGCGTGGCGCCGCGGGCGGCGAGCCAGGCCAGGGCGGGGTCGACGAAGGATTCGGAGAGGCCTTCGCGCGGCACCAGCGGGCGGCAAGCGGCGCCGCCCTGGGCGAGGGTTTCATCGACCACGGCGCCGAGGAGGCGGGCCAGGGCGACCTCCGGCATGGTGTTCAGCGCGGCGATGGCGAGCGGCTCCAGCAGGCGGCGGTAGAGCGTGCCGGCGCCGGCGAGCGTTTCGACAACGGTCTGGTCGCCGCGGGTGAACTTCAGCCGCAGCAGGGCGGCGAACTCCGACAGGCGGGCGCCGGGGACGGAGCGGGACTTCGAGAAGACCCACCAGGGGATGCGGCCGGCATTGGGCGCGACGGTCCAGGCCTCGCCGGTGGTGAGGTCGAAGAACGGGAAGAGCGGGGTGGCGGGGCCGATGAGCGTGTGGGCGGCGCCGGTGGTGGCGAGGTAGGCCAGGGCGGCGCGGTTGCCGGAAAGGAGAAGGTGGTTGCCGTTGTCGATGCGCGCGTTGAGCTCGCGGTCGAAGTAGGAGCGGCAGCGGCCGCCGGCGGCAGGGCCGGATTCGTAGAGCGTGACCAGGTGGCCGGCCTGGGTCAGGGCGACGGCGGCAGAAAGGCCCGCGAGGCCGGCGCCGATGATGTGGATCATGAGGAAGAGTCTTCTTTTTCTGAAGAAAAAGAAGCAAAAAGACTTTTCCAACTTGGCGCGGTGGCTCCCCGGCGCCAAGTCGTAAAAGTTTTTTGGTTCTTTTTTTCAAAAAAGAACATGCTTGCTTATCCGATGAGATGCCGCAGCGCGATGCCGATCTTGGCCCATTTCGAAAGCTTCACCGGCTGGTCGAGCCTGTCCCAGCCCCGCGCCTCCAGTTTCGCAAGGATGGCCCCGTAGGTGGCGCCCATCAGCCGGGCGGGCTTCATCGCGCGGCGGTCGCAGCGGGCCATCGCGGCGGAGGCGGCGCCGAAATGGGCATGGGCGCGGGCGGCGAGCGTTGCGCAGACGCCCGCGAGCGCGGGGTGATGCAGGGCGGCCTGGGCGTCATGCGGGATGCCCGGCGGGTCGAGCAGGTCGCGGGGCAGGTAGAGGCGGCCGCGCTGCGCGTCCTCGTGGATGTCGCGCAGGATGTTGGTGAGCTGCAGCGCGCGGCCGAGGTGGTGGGCGACCTCGTCGGCGGCGGGGGAGGCATCGCCGAAGGCGCGGACGGAGAGGCGGCCGACGGCGGCGGCGACGCGGTCGCAGTAGAGGTCGAGCGTGGCTTCGCTGGGCGCGACGATGGGGGCGTCGGCGTCCATTTCCATGCCGTCGATGACGGCTTCGAAATCGGGCTGGCGCAGGGCGTAGGCCTGGATGGCGCGCAGGAGCTCGCGGGTGACGGGGTCGCTGGCCTCGCCGCGGTAGAGGGCGGCGATGCGGGCGCGCCATTCCTCCAGCCGGGGCTTGCGGGTTTCGAAGGGGGACTCCTCGTCGGCGATGTCGTCGACGATGCGGCAGAAGGCGTAGATGGCGTACATCGCCTGGCGGCGCGGCGGCGGCAGGATGGCCATGCCGCGGTAAAAGCTGGTGCCGGCGGCGCGGACGATGGCTTCAACCTCGTTTGCGTCGGTGTTCATGCTCACCAGTGCCGGAGGGCGCCCAGCAGGGCGGCGAGGGTGTTGGGCTTGGTGAGCTTCACGCGCCGGGCCAGCGGGTCGCGCCGGCGCAGGCGTTCGGCGAGGCGCTCGGCGAGGCCGACGATGACGGCGGTCTCCAGCCGCAGGCGGCGGTCGCGCACGCGTTCGGGCAGGGCGCGGGCGGTGCGGTTGAGGGTGTCGCACTCGTCCAGCAGCGCGTCGATCACGGCGCGCAGGCCGGGGGTGGCATAGGGGCGGGAGAGGTCGTCGATGCCGGCACCGAAACGGTCGAGCAGGTCCTGCGGGAGGTAGCAGCGATCGAGGGCGAGCAGGTCCTTCTGCAGGTCCTGCAGGTGGTTCAGCACCTGGAGCGAGGCGCAAAGCGCGTCGGAGGGCGGGAAGGTGTCCTCGGACTCACCGTGCAGGCACAGCACGTGGCGGCCGACCGGCATGGCGGAGAAGCGGCAGTAGTCGAGCAGCTCCGCCCAGTTGGCGTAGCGCAGCTTGGTCGCGTCCTGCCGGAAGGCGACGAGCAGGTCGGTGGAATGGCGCGGGTCGATGCCGGTGGCGGCCAGGCTGGCGCGCAGGGCCAGCGCGCTGGGGCTGCCGGCGTCGCGGTGGTCGAGCAGCACGGCTTCCATGATGTCCAGCCGGCGGATCTTGTCGGCGGCGGGCAGTTCGGCACTGTCGGCGATATCGTCGGCGTTGCGGGCGAAGGCGTAGTAGGCGTGGACATGCGGGCGCAGCCGGGCGCTGATGAGGGCGGAGCCGACGGGGAAGTTCTCGTCGCCGCGCGACTTGCCGGACCAGGATTCGACGTTGTCGTCCGGCGGGGCGGGCGGCGGGCTGGGGGGCCGGTTGTCGTTCATGCCTGGCCTGGCTGGTAGGCGCGGCCCTTCCAGGCGACGCCGCGGCCGGAATGGTGGCGCCAGGCGGCGCCCAGCGTGGCGGCCATGTAGAACAGGGCGATGAGCGGCAGGGCCGGGGCCCAGGCGCGGCTGCGGCCGTAGCGGCGCAGGGTGGGCAGGAAGGAGGCGGCCATGCCGGCCCAGGCGAGCAGGCCGGCCGCACGTTCGTTGCCCTCACCGAACAGCGCGAAGGCCGGCGGGGCAAGGAAGATCAGGGCCAGGCCCAGCGTGGTGCCCAGCAGCAGCAGCGGCGAATACCGCAGCTGCACATAGGCGGAGCGCGCGATCATCGCCCAGATGCTGGCGGGGCCGGGATACGGGCGGATGGAGCGTGCAAGGTCGCTGTGGCCGAGCCAGATACGGCCGCCCTGCTTCACCTTTGCGGCCAGCGCGCAGTCGTCGATCAGCCGGTCGGCGATGGCCGGGATGCCGCCGATGCGGGCCAGCGCTTCGCGGGTGACGAGCATGGTGCCGCCGGCCGCCGCCGCGGTGGCGCTCAGCGGGTCGTTGGCGCGGGCGAAGGGGTAGAGCAGCTGGAAGAAATAGACGAAGGCCGGGATCAGGGCGCGCTCGGCGGCGGTCTCGGTGTTGAGGCGGACCATCTCGCTCACCAGGTCGCAGCCGGTGCGCTGCTGCTGGGCCACCAGGGTGGCGAGGTGGGCCGGGTCGTGCGCGATGTCGGCGTCGGTCAGCAGCACCAGGGGCTCGGTGGTGGCGGCGACGCCCTGGTGGACGGCCCAGAGCTTGCCGGCCCAGCCGGCGGGGCGGGGGGCGCCGCGCAGGATCGTCAGGCGCTCGGCACCGGGCAGGGCGCGGGCGATGGCGGCGGTGCCGTCCTGCGAGTTGTCGTCCACCAGCACCACGCGGAATTCGCCGGGGTAGTCCTGCGCCAGCAGCGAGCCGATGGCGCGCGCGATCACCTCGGCCTCGTCGCGGGCGGGCACGACGATGGCGACGGGGGGCGCGTGTTCCGGCCGCATCGGGGCCAGCGCCGGGCCGGACTGCCAGAAGCGGCCGTGCAGCGCCAACAGGTAGAGCCAGGCCAGAAGGGCAAGGGCCGCGATCATGCCGGAACCATACCATTCGCCCGGAACCACGCCACGGCATCCGCAATGGCGGCGCTGGCGGGGCGGGGAGCGTAGCCGAGTTCGGCGATGGCCTTGGCGGAAGAGAAGTACATCCGCTTGCGCGCCATGCGCAGGTGGTCGCGGGTGACCATCGGCTCGATGCCGAGGCGGGCGAGGGCCTCGCAGGCGAGCGCCACCGGCCACAGCAGGGGCGCGGGCAGGCGGATGGAGGGCGGGCGGCGCCCGGCGGCGGCGGCGACCAGGGCAAGGATGTCGCGCAGGGAAAGGTTCTCGCCGCCCAGGATGTAGCGCTCGCCGATGCGGCCGCGTTCGAGGGCGAGCAAATGGCCCTCGGCCACGTCGTCGACATGGACCACGCACAGCCCGGTATCGATATAGGCGGGCATGCGGCCGGCGGCGGCATCGGCGATCATGCGGCCGGTGGGGGTGGGCTTGATGTCGCGCGGGCCGATCGGGGCGGCAGGGTTGACGATCACGGCCGGGACGCCCTCGTCGCGGACCAGGGCGAGCACGGCCTGCTCGGCGCGGTATTTCGATTTCTTGTAGATACCGGCGATGGCGGCCTCGGTGACCGGCGTGTCCTCCACGGCCGGCGAGCCGTCGGGCATGAGGCCGAGGGCGGCGACGCTGCTGCAATGAACGATGCGCTCGGCGCCGGCGGCGTGGGCGGCGCGCAGCAGGGCGACGGTGCCGTCCACGTTGGCGCGCAGCATGGCCTCGGGGTTCGGCACCCAGATTCGGTAGTCGGCCGCCACATGCAGCACGAACCGGCAGCCGGCCACCGCCCGGGCCAGCGAGGCGGGGTCGGAGAGGTCGCCCTCGGCGATCTCGATGGGCAGGCCCTCAAGGTTGCGGCGGTCGGAGTTCGGGCGGGCGAGGGCGCGCACGCGGTGGCCGCGGGCGAGCAGGGTGCGCGCGACGGCGGAGCCGACGAAGCCGGTGACGCCGGTGATGAGGGTGGGGGGCGTGCTCACGCCGGGCGTTATAGCCGCGGGCGCGGGGGCGAGCCTAGCTGCGCGGCGGCAGGGCGGCGATGAAGCCGGTGGCGTCCTGCAGCGCCGGGGAGGCACCGCGGGTGGCGCGGGCGAAGCCGAGCACGATGCCGACATGGCCGACACCCTCATACAGCCGCAGCGTGGCGGGCACGCCGGCGGCGGCGAGGCGGGCGGCCAGCGACTGGCTGTTGCGCGGCAGCACGGTGGTATCGGCCGTGCCGTGCAGCAGCAGGGCGGGCGGGGCGTGGCGGTCGGCGAAGGTGACGGGCTGGGTTTCCAGCGGGTCGGGCGCGGGGGCGAACACCTCGATGATGTCCGGGCGCTCGATCGGCAGGAAATCATAGGGCCCGGCAAGGCCGACGAGGCCGGCGATGCGGCTGCGGTCCTCGCCGACCTCGGCGAGCCAGCGCGGGTCCAGCGCCAGCATGGCGGCGATGTGGGCGCCGGCGGAATGGCCCATCAGCACCAGGCGCGCGGGGTCGCCGCCATGGCGCGGGGCCAGGCGCCGGGCGGCGGCGATGGCGGCGGCACCGTCCTGCAGGAAGGCGGGGTAACGGGCCCCGGGGTGCACGCGGTAGTCCGGCACCACCACGACATGGCCGTGGCGGGCGAGATCGGCGGCGACGAAGGCGTAGTCCCCGCGCGCGCCTTCCTGCCAGGCGCCGCCGTAGAAGAACACCACCACGGGCAGCGGGGCGGCGGCCTGGGTGGCGCTTGGGGTGGGGCGCCAGATGTCCAGCACCTGGCGCGGCTCCGGCCCGTAGGCGATGGCGCGCTCCACCGCCAGGCCGCGCGTGCTGACGGTGGCATTCAGCAGGTCCACCGGCGCGCAGCCCGGCAGGGCGGCAAGCAGGGCGAGGGCGGGGCCGGCGGCGCGGTTCAGCAGCGTGCGAAGGGGCATGGCTCCGCTACGTGGGGTGCCGCGCCTTGGATGCCAGGGTCAGGTTCGCTGCCCGAAATCGATGTAGGTCTGGCGGCCGAAGCGGGTGCGGTGCAGGCGCTGGCGATAGGGGCCGTCCGCGGGCTCCCAGGTTTCCGGCGCGGGGGCGGCTTCCGGCCGGACCGCCTCGTCCAGCGCCTCGACCAGCACGCGCCCGTCCATGTCGGCGGCACCCGGGGCACCGAGCAGGGCGAGCGCGGTGGGGGCGATGTCGGCCAGGCCCGCCGGCCATTCGCTGAGCACGCCGCGTCGGGCGCGCGGGCCGGCCAGGATCATCACGATCGACATCTCGGCCGCGGTGAGGCCGCCATGGGTGCCGCCGCCGATCGGCAGCGCGCCGTCGTTGAGCGTCACGCCGGGCAGGCCGGCAGGCGCACGCTCCGGCCCGGCGCGCAGGGTGAACAGCACCTCGGCGCTGCGCGGATGATCCACCAGCACGGCGCTGCGCGGCAGCACGCCGGGGGGAAGCTCCGCCCCGTCGGCGGCGAAGACATGGCCGATCCAGTCCTGCCGCGTGAGCCAGGCGGCGGCCTCGGCGATCAGCGCCGCGTCCCCGCCCGGCACCACGATGCCGCCGCTGGCGCCGGGGATCAGCCGGCAGGGGGCGAAATGCGGCTCCGCGGCGAAGCGCGGGGTGGCGTGGACGGTGCCGGTGATGGTGGCGTGGCCGTGGTCGGAGGCGGCCATGATGTGCAGGGTCCCGGCCATCGGCCCGGCCTGCCAGTCGTCCAGGATGCGGCCGAAGGCGGCGTCGGCGCGCCGCAGGGCGGCAAGGTTCGCCGGGCTGCCGAGGCCCTGGTAGTGGCCGGAGGTGTCCGGCTCGCACAGCCACAGGATGGTGGCGGCGGGCGGATCGGGCAGGAATTTCGTGCGGAACACCTCTGCGATCCATTCGGCGCGCGCCACCGCGTCCGTCGGCGGCGGGTCGAGCGTGGCGAGCAGGGCGGCGCCACGCGGCGAGCAGGCGGCCGCGCCATGGGCGGAGAGGGTGAGCTGGCCGAGGGCGGCGGCGGTGGGGTTCAGCACG
Organism: Rhodospirillales bacterium; assembly: GCA_947458025.1. Classification (GTDB taxonomy): domain Bacteria; phylum Pseudomonadota; class Alphaproteobacteria; order Acetobacterales; family Acetobacteraceae; genus CAMDGX01. The sequence goes on from CANHCJ010000129.1 coordinate 9,368, forward strand.
TGGCTCTGCCCGGTGGTGCCGCTGGAGAGCACGGCCAGCTCCTGCCCGGCGGCGGCGAGCAACGCACCGAGGGTCGGCCGCTCCAGCAGCGGGGCGCCCAGCTCCTGCTCCAGCTCCAGCAGGGCCGGCATCTGCGCCGTGTCCACCGTGCGCCCGGCCGGGCCGGGGCGGGCGGCATCAAGCGGATGGGCGAGCCGGTTGGCCACCAGGCCATGGCGCCGCGGCATGCACCCGGTGGCGACCGTGGCCGAACACACGCGCGTCTCCGACGGAAACACGGAGCGGGCGCGGGCGAAGCGCGTTCCCATGGCGGCAAGGCGGAGCAGGTTGGGCGTGGTGTCGGGGCGGACGAGGTCGGGGCGCAGCCCGTCGAACACCACCAGCAGGAAACGTTCGCCCATTGCCGCCCTCGTCGCACGCTGGGGGTGCTTTACCCCCTGGGCCGCGTGCCGTCATCCCATGCGGAATGGGGTGGCCGGGCTGCTTCCGGCGCGGGGGCGGGTTCCTGTAGGGTCGCGGCGTGTCGCATGACCCGATCCCGGAGGAGCGCCGATGAGCACCCCGGCCGGCCACGCCGTGCTGGCGGGCCTGGCCGCGGGCGGCGTGGCGTTGCTGGCGCTGGCGCC
>CANHCJ010000130.1 GCA_947458025.1 Rhodospirillales bacterium
CAGGACATCAAGCCCTTCGTCACCGACTGGCGCGGCCAGCTGGCCGGCAACGCCGCCGTGGTGGTGCGGCCGGGCTCCACCGAGGAAGTGTCGAAGGTGGTGAAGCTCTGCCACGACAACGACATCGCCATCGTGCCGCAGGGCGGCAATACCGGGCTGATGGGCGGGGCCACGCCCTGGCCGGCGCATACCGGCATCCTGCTCTCGCTCGGGCGCATGAACCGGGTGATCGAGGTGGATGCGAAATCCTCCACCATGACGGTGGAGGCCGGCTGCGTGCTGCAGACGCTGCAGCAGGTGGCCGCGGAGAACGACCGGCTGCTGCCGCTCTCCCTCGGCGCGCAGGGCAGCTGCATGATCGGCGGCAACCTTTCCACCAATGCCGGCGGCGCCCAGGTGCTGCACTATGGCAATACCCGCAACTTCGTCCTCGGGCTGGAGGTGGTGCTGCCCAACGGCGACGTGTGGAACCGCCTGCGGGCGCTGAAGAAGGACAACACCGGCTACGACCTCAAGCACCTGTTCATCGGCGCCGAGGGCACGCTCGGCGTGATCACCAAGGCGGTGATCAAGGTGTGGCCGAAGCCGAAGGATGTGGCCACCGCCTGGCTGGCCATCCCCTCCGTGCAGGCCGCCGTGGACCTGCTGAGCGAAAGCCACGCCGCCTCCGGCGACACCGTCACCAGCTTCGAGCTGATGCACCGCCTCGGCCTCAACGGCGTGTTCCAGTTCGTCCCGGGCACGCAGGACCCGCTGCCGCACACCAAGGACCGCGAATCCCCCTGGTACGTGCTCACCGAATGGTCCTCCGCCCGGCCGAAGCCGGAAGGCGGCGAAGGCATGGCCGAGCGCATGGAAACCTTCCTCGCCGACATGATGGAGAAGGGCCTGGTGGAGGATGCGGTGATCGCGCAATCCGAGGCCCAGGCCCGCGGCATGTGGCACATCCGCGAAGGCCACGCCGAGGCCAGCCGCAGCGAAGGCCCGGCCATCAGCTACGACATGTCGGTGGCGACCTCGAAGATCCCGGAATTCGTCGCCCTGGGCGAAGCCGCCGCCAAGGCCGTGCTGCCGGGCATCCGCCTCTCCCCGGTGGGCCATATCGGCGACGGCAACCTGCACTACGGCTTCAAGGCGCCGGAAGGCATGACGCGCGAGCAATTCACCCAGTACAAGCCGGCGGTGACGCGCGCCATCAACGACCTGATCCGCGACTTCGGTGGCTCCATCAGCGCCGAACACGGCATTGGACAGGAGAAGCTGGACGAGCTGGCCTACTACTCCTCGCCGGTGGAACTGGCCACGATGCGGGCGATCAAGCAGGCGCTGGATCCGAAGAACATCATGAACCCCGGGAAGATCATCCGGATGATGGGCTGACCTGCCGCAGACACCATGGGGCGGGCTTCAGCCCGCCGCCTTCGGGGAGAAAGGGAAGGCAAGGAAGAATCTTCTTTTTGTGAACAAAAAGAAGCAAAAAAACTTTATCCGCTTGCAGGGCTCTCAAGCCAACCAGTTCTCAACGCGCCCTGCGGGGTGCGGATGATGTCGGAAAGGATGCTGGTATCCAGCAGATACCGCGTCAAAAGATCCTCTCCGGGGCCGGCGGCGGATCGTCGATCTCCGGGAACGTCTCATCAATCGGCGTCATCGAAGCCAGCAACGCCGCCAGGCCGCGCTTGCGCACCGGCTCGATCACCAGCCGGTCGCCATAGCGGTGCATGATCGCCTCATCGCCCGGCAACTCGCACTCCACCTGTATCCGCACCGCCTGGTTCCGGCCATTGCGGAACAGCCGGACATGCCGTTGCTCAGCCATCTCAATCTCCTGGCCTAGGCCATCAACATATGCCTTTGCCCCGCCCCTCAAACCCCCAGCCGCGCCCTGCTCATCCGCAGCGTCACCACCGCCCCCTCCGCCGGCCAGTCGAACCCGATCGTTCCGCCCAGCTGGTTGGCGATGCTGCGGTTCACCAGCTTGCTGCCGAACCCCGCCTGCCCATCGGGCACGTCCACCACCGGCCCGCCGCGCTCGGTCCACACCACGCCAACCTCGTCCGCCTCCGCCGTGCACGAAATCTCGATCGTGCCCGCCGCCCGCGACAGCGCGCCATACTTGATGGAGTTCGTCGCCAGCTCGTGCACGATCAGCGCCAGCGTGGTGATGGAGCCCTCGCCCACCAGCAGCTCCGGCACCGCAACCCGGATGCGCCCGCCGATCGCGCCGGCATCGTCATAGGCATTCAGCAGCACGCCCAGCAGGTCGGCGAGATGCGTCGCCTTCTTCTGCGCGCCCAGCGTGGGCCGCACCAGCTCGTGCGCATCGCCCAGCGCGCGCAGCCGCCGTGTGAGGTCGCGCGCCATGTCCTTCGGCGAGTCGGTGGACCGCGCGGCGATCTCGGTCAGCGCGGCGGCGATGGCGAACAGGTTCTTCACCCGGTGGCTCATCTCGCCGGCCAGCATCTCCCGCGCCTCCTCCGCCAGCTTGCGCTCGCTCACGTCCAGGAAGATGCCGAACATGATCCGCCCGACGATGCCCTGGTCCTCGCCGCGCCCGCGCGCCGAAATCCAGCGCACCTCCCCGTGCTGCAGGATGCGAAAATCCAGCTCGTAGCCGCCCAGCACCTGGCGCGTGGCCGAGAACGCCGCCCGCACCCGGTCCAGATCCTCCGGATGGATGCGCGCCGACAGGGTCTCGAAATCCACCAGCGCGCTGTCCCGCGGCACGCCCCACATCACGTGGGCGCGCTCGTCCAGCGCGATCTCGTCGGTGTCCACGTTCCAGGACCACAGCGCCACCCCCGCGGCATCCGTGGCGATGCGCAGGTGGGTCGCGTCCCACACCTGGGGACTCGTGCTTTCGCGATTCATGGCCGGCGCCTTTGAAGAGACCCCTGGCACGTCTTGCCGGCAGGTCGATGGGGGAGGTCCGTGACCAGCGTGCAGGGGATGCACGGGAAAGCACCGGCATAAGCGCACATTCCGGGCCCCGTGTCGCCCGCCCCGTGTCGCCCGGGTCGTCATCCGGCACCATAGGCAACAATTCTTTGTCGCGGCTGATGGCCGTAACATGCACGGCCTCAGCGGATGTCTTCCCCGCCCTCCGGGCCCAAGGCCCCGCCCGTTCCCGCGCGCCCGGCGTTCAGCCCGCCAGCCTGCCCAGCGCGCGGGCTGCCTCCTCCGGCGACCATTCCATCGTGGCCGCGCCCACCACGATCTCCACCATGCTCTCGCCGGGCCAGGCCGTTTCCACCACCCGGTTCACCAGCCACACGCCTTCCGCCGCCGCCAGCCGCAGCGCCGCGGCTTCCACCGCCGGGCGGGGGGCGGCGATGTGGACCTGGAAGGAGTTGCCGTGCGGCACGCCGGGGCGCACGCGCAGGCCCGGCGTGCGGTTGATGGCCTCGGCGATCGCGCAGGCGTGGCGGTAGTATTCGCCCATGCGCGGCAGGTGCAGGCGCAGGCCCTCCAGGCCGGTGAGCACGTAGGGGAAGATGGTCGGCAGGTCGCCGCCGAAGCGGTTGCGCCAGGGGCGGCAGGCGGCCACCAGATCCCGCTCGCCGGCCAGCACGCAGCCGCCCATGCCGCCCAGGCCCTTGTAGAAGCTGACATAGACGCTGTCGGCCAGGGCGCTGATCTCGGCCAGGGACTTGCCGTAATGCGGCGCCACCTCCCACAGCCGCGCGCCATCGAGGTGGAAGGGGATGTTGCGCGCGCGGCACCAGGTGGAGAGGCCCACCAGATCGTCCCAGCTGGGCGCCATGAAGGCCATGCGGCGCAGCGGCACCTCCAGCGTGACGCAGCCGATGCGCTCGGCACTGCGTTCCAGGTCGGCGGCGGTGAAGTGGCGGATGTCGCTGCCCAGGCGCAGGCTGACCAGGCCGGCCAGGCGATCTAGCGTGTCGTGCTCGTCCATGGCGAAGTGGCTCATGGGGTGCAGCGCCACCACGCGGCGGTTGGCGGCGTCGCAATGCGCCAGCAGCGCCGCCTGCTGCGCGGTGATGCCCTTGTGGAAGAACATGCCGGCGGGCTTGCCCAGGAGTGCGGCGGTTTCCTGCTCCAGCCGCGCCATCGCCGGGCCGTCGGAATAGACGTCCAGCTCCAGGCCGAGTTCGGGCGAATCCATCAGCCGCTTGGCCCAGCCCAGCGCGGTGGCGCGGCCGTGGCCGGCGAGGAAGCGCGTGCAGCGCGCCCGCACCACCGCATCCGGAAACCCGCCCGTGGCCGCCGCCGTGCCCAACGCGTCTGCCATCGCCGCCTCCTACCCGCTTCGCCCTAGTGTCCCGATCGCGAAATCCTGCCGACCTGGAAATGCCCGTGAGCGGGACACTAGGTCTTTGTTTTCAGTGGCCTGCTGGTCCGCTCCGTTCGTCCGAAGCCGGACGAACTTCGCGGGCAGGACACTAGGCTGCTACACTTGCCTTCCCAGCGAAAGGCCCCTCCGCATGCCCGAAACCCTCGACCAGGTTCTTGCCGCCCTGCCGCAGCGCTTCCCCGGTGCCGGCGGCGCCGTGGCGGTGATCCGCGAAGGCCAGGTGGTGGCGCGCCACGCCTGGGGCTTCGCGGACCTGGAGCGCCGCATCCCGTTCACGGCGGAGACGATGTTCCTGATCTGCTCCATCTCCAAGCAGTTCACCTGCGCCACCGCGCTGATGACCGCCGAGCTGGACCGCACCACCGACGCGCTGGAACCCGCCCTGGCCGCCCGCCTCGGCCGCATGGCGCAGCGCCCCCACGCCCATCATCTGGCGCACAACCAATCGGGCCTGCGCGACTACTGGGCGCTGACCTCGCTCGCCGGCTCCCCGGTGGAGGCGCCGTTCACCGAGGCGCAGTCCCGCCGCCTGACGGACCGGGTGGAGACGCTGCATTTCACGCCGGGCACGCGCTATTCCTACTGCAACCAGAACTTCCGCATCCTGGGCGACCTGGTGGCCGAGCGCGCCGGGCGGCCACTGGGCGAGCTGATGCGCAGCCATGTCTTCGACCGCGCCGGCATGCCCACCGCGCGGCTGAACGCCGACACCACCCAGGTGCCGGGCTTCACCGTGGGCTACGAGGGCTCGCGCGAGGAGGGCTTCCGCCCCGCCGTCAACCGCATCACCTGGACCGGCGATGCCGGCGTGGCCGCGAGCCTGGATGACCTCATCGCCTGGGACCGCCATATCGACGCGACGCGTGACAACCCGGAATCGATCCATCGCCGGCTTTCCGTGCCCGTGGCCTTCGCCGATGGCGCCACGGCGGGCTACGGCTGGGGCCTGTCGCGCGGCAAGCTGCTGGGGCGGTACATCGTCGGCCATGGCGGCGGGCTGCGCGGCTGGCGCAGCTTCCGCTTCCATGCGCCGGCGGAACGCCTGGGCGTGGTGGTGCTGTTCAACCACATGGCCGACCCGCGCGCCGCCGCCGCGCAGGTGTTCGCCGCCGCCCTGGGCGAGGAGAGCCCCGCCCCGGCCACCGGCGCACCGATCACCTGGGCCGGGCGCTACATCGACCCCGAGACCGGGCTGGCCGCGCGCATCGAGGCGCTGGCGAACGGCCAGGCCGCGCTGCATTTCGCCGGCCACCCGGAGGTGGTGGCGCCGGCCGCCGATGGCACCTGGGAAGCCGGCACGCTGCGCCTGCGCCCCGAAGGCGGGCGGGTGCGGATGACCCGCGGCAGCGACAACATCGACACCTGGCTGGCGCCGGTCTCCGGCGCGGCGCCGATGGGGATCGAGGGGGTGTACCGCTCCGAGGAATGGGGGGCGGAGATCACCATCGCCATGGCCGGCGGGGTGCCCTACGCGGCCTGCTCCGGCGAGCTGGGCGACGGGTTCATGGTGCCGCTGATCCCCTACGCCGAAGGCATCTGGCTGATGCCGTGCCCGCGCTCGCTGGACTACTCGGCGCCGGGGGATTGGACGCTGGCGTTTGACGGGGAGAAGCTGCGCGTGGGGTGCTGGCTGGCGCGGCACATCGAGTACAGGAAGATTAAGTAAGAGTCTTCTTTTTCTGAAGAAAAAGAAGCAAAAAGACTTTACCCGCTTGCACGCGCGCCAGACGACCGGCACGCGCGCCAGCGGATAAAAGTTTTTTGGTTCTTTTTTTCAAAAAAGAACATGCTTCCTTTCTAAACCAACCCCCGCACCCGCAGCAGCGCCGCCGTCTCCGGCGGGCGGCCGCGGAACTCCACGTAGAGCTCCATCGGGTCGCGGGTATCGCCGGATTCGAGGACCTTGCGCAGCCGGGCGGCGGTTTCGGGGTGGAAGGGGTCGCCGGCTTCCTGGAAGGCGTCGAAGCCGTCGGCGTCCAGCACTTCGGCCCAGAGGTAGGAGTAGTAGCCGGCCGCGTAGCCGCCGCCGCTGAACAGGTGCTGGAAATGCGCCGGGCGGTGGCGCATGGCGATCTCGTCGGGCATCCCCAGGCGGGCGAGGGCCTCGGTTTCGAAGGCTTCGATGTCGAGCGTCTCGGGCGCGGGGTGGAGGTGCAGTTCCATGTCCAGGATGGCGCTGGCGAGGAACTCCACGGTGGCGAAGCCCTGGTTGAAGGTGCGGGCGGCCAGCAGGCGTTCGATCAGCGCATCGGGCAGGGGCTCGCCGGTTTCGTGGTGGCGGGCGTAGCTGCGCAGGGTCTGGGGCGCTTCCAGCCAGTGCTCGTAGACCTGGGAGGGGAATTCCACGAAGTCGCGGCGCACGGAGGTGCCGGACTGGCTGGGGTAGCGGACGCGGCTGAGCAGGCCGTGCAGGGCGTGGCCGAATTCGTGGAACAGGGTGGTGGCGTCGTCGAAGCTCAGCAGCGTGGGCGTGCCGCGGGCAAAGTTGTTGTTGTTGACGATGATGGGGGCGGAGGGTGCCTCGCCGGGCATGGCTTCCTGGTCGCGGTAGCTGCTCATCCAGGCGCCCGAGCGCTTGTCGGGCCGGGCGAAGTGGTCGGCCAGGAACAGGCCGACATGGCCGTTGCTGTCCGCCACTTCGTAGGCGCGCACGTCGGGGTGGTAGACCGGCACTTCGGGGCGATGGGTGAAGCGGAGGCCGAACAGGCGCGAGGCGGTGTCGAAGGCGGCCTGCTGGATGCGGGACAGCTCGAAGTAGGGCTTGAGCTGGGTCTCGTCGAGGTCGTACTGGGCGGCGCGCACGCGCTCGGCATAGTGGCGCCAGTCCCAGGGGGCGATGCGGTCGTTGATGCCGTCCTGCGCGGCTTCGGCCAGCAGGCGGGCGGCTTCCTCGCCGGCGCGGCGGCGGCCGGCATCCCAGACCTCGCCGGTGAGGCGCTGCACGGCCTCGGGCGTGCCGGCCATGGAATCGGCAAGCCGGAAGGCGGCGAAATGATCGAAGCCGAGCAGCTTCGCGCGCTCCGCCCGCAGCGCCAGGATCTCGGGGATCAGCGGGCGGTTGTCGTGCGCGCCCGGGTGCATGCCGCGGCTGATCCAGGCGCGCCAGGCGGCCTCGCGCAGGTCGCGGCGCGGGGAGAAGGTGAGGAAGGGCTCGATCAGCGAGCGCGAGAGGGTGACGACATGGCCCGGCAGGCTGCGCTCGGCGGCGGCCTGGCGCGCGCCTTCCACCACGAAGCCGGGCAGGCCGGCGAGGCCGGCTTCGTCCAGCGCCATGGTCCAGTCGCGCTCGTCGTGCAGCACGTTCTGGCCGAACTGGGTGTGCAGCGTGGCCAGGCGCGTGTTGATCTCCGCCATGCGGGCACGGCCGGCTTCATCGAGGGCCGCGCCGGCGCGGACGAAGCCGAGATGGGCGCGTTCCAGCAGGCGCAGCTCGTCGGGCGCGAGGGCGAGGCTGGCACGGCGCGCGTGCAGGGCCTCGACGCGGGCGAACAGGCGGGGGTCGAGGCTGACGCGGCTGCCGTGCGCGGCCAGCTTCGGCGCCATCTCGCGCTCCACCTCCTGCAGGGCGGCGTTGCCGTGGCTGGCGACGAGGTTGCCGAAGGTGGCGGCCACGCGCTTCAGCGCCCGCCCGCTGCGCTCCATCGCGGCGATGGTGTTGGCGAAGCTGGGGGCCTCGGCGCTGGTGGCGATCGCCTCGATCTCGGCGAGGTGTTCGGCCATCGCGGCGTCGAAGGCGGGGGGGAAGTGCTCGGCGCGGATCGCGTCGAAGGGCGGCGCGCCGAAGGGGGTGTGCCAGGGGGCGAGGAGGGGGTTGGTGCTCATGCCCCCTTGGTGGGGGCGGCGCGCAGCAGCGTCAAGCCTGAGGCTACGGGCGCTGGCCGCCACTGGCGTGCAGGATCTCGCCGGTGATCCAGTGGGAGCCCTCGGAGGCCAGCAGGGCCACCACCTCGGCGATGTCCTCCGGCCGGCCGGTGCGGCGCAGGGAGGCGCGGGCGGCGGTGGCCTCGCGGAACTCGGTGGGAATGATGCTCCGCAGCATCTCGGTCTCGGTCATGCCCGGGGCCACCGCATTGACGCGGATGCCGCGCGGGCCGAGCTCGCGCGAGAGGGTCAGGGTCATCAGGTCCACCGCGGCCTTGGTGGCGGCGTAGACGTGGTAGTGCGGGCCGGCCGAGCGGGTGGCGATGGAGGAGAGGTTGACGACGGCGCCGCGCGCCTCGGCCAGGGCATCGGCGGCGGCCTGGATCAGGAACAGCGGCGCCTTGACGTTGATGGCGTAGTGCCGGTCGAACTGGTCCTCGGTGATGTCGGCCAGCGGGGCGATCTCGGCGATGGCGGCGTTGTTGACCAGGATGTCGAGCCGGCCGAAGCGGGCCAGCGTGGCGGCGACCAGGGCGCGTGCCTGGGGCACCTGGGCGATGTCGGCCTGCATGGCAACCGCGGTGCCGCCCCGGGCGGCGATGCTGTCCACCACCTGCTGCGCGGCGGCGGCGTTGCTGGCGTAGTTGACCACGACGGCGGTGCCGTCCTGCGCCAGGCGGGTGGCGATGGCCGCGCCGATCCCGCGCGACGCGCCGGTGACGAGCGCGACCCGGGACGGACCTGTGCTGGGCATGATGTTCACTCCGATTCGCGAAGCACCATGCGCGCAGCTATTGTTTCATCCCAGGAAAATTACTCTTGGTAAAACAAGAGCGGGCCGGGGATGCCCCCGGCCCGCCCGTTCGGCCCTGCGAAGGCGTGGGTCAGGTCTTGTTGGCGGCGTCGCGCACGGCATCCTTGGCGCCGCCGACGGCGTTCTTGACCTTGCCCTTCATCTTGTCGGCCTCGCCCTCGGCCTGCAGCTTGGCGTCGCCGGTGGCCTTGCCGATGCCTTTCTTGATGGCGCCCTTGGCCTGGTCGACCATGCCGCCGATGCGGTGCTTGTCCATGTTGCTGTTCCCCTCTGGTGCGCCCGCCTTCAGCGGCGGGCGGCCTGGTTGCTGATGGTGCCGGTGTAGGCGTCGATCGTGACGTCGGCCGGCCGGCCGTTGCGGGTGACGCGGGCGCTGAAGCTGTCGCCGTTGCGCATCACGCTCTCGGCCTCGCCGTAGCCCTGGTTGCGCAAGAGGTCGCGCACCTGGGATTCGTCCATCGTCATGGCCTGGGGGCCCGCGTGGCTGCCGCTGGCGGCGCCCATGGTGGCGGGGGCGGGCTGGGCCATGGGCGGCGGGCTGCCGGGCGTCTGGCCCTGCATCTGGGTGCCGCCCATGCTGCCGCCGCCCAGGGTGCCGGCGGACTGGGCGAAGGCCGGAGCGGCGAGGGCGAGCAGGGCCGAGAGGGCTGTGGCGGAAAGCAGGCTTCGCATGCGTCTCGTCTCCTGTGATGGGGGCGTGCGGCGGGTGTGGATCAGCGCGCGGCGGCCTGGCTGCGGACGGCGCCGGTGGTGGCATCGATGGTGAGGTCCACCGGGCGGCCGTTCTGCATGGCGCGGGCCTGGAAGCTGTTGCCGCTGCGGGTGATGCCCTGCACGTTGCTGAAGCCCTCCGCGGTGAGGCGGGTGCGCACCTGTTCCTCCGTCATGGAACCGACGGCGCCGGAGGGCTGGGCGGGGCGGGCGGACGTGCCCTCGCCGGCGGTGCGCCCCTGGGCTGTGGGGTTGGCGGCACCGCCGGCGGACGGGCC
>CANHCJ010000131.1 GCA_947458025.1 Rhodospirillales bacterium
CCGAGCATGGCAGCGCCCTGCGCCTGGTGCCCGCCGCGCCCGACCAGGCCGGCGCGGCCTGGGCGCCCACCGCCTTCCCCGCCAACCAGGATTTCGTTTCCACCTTCGCCTTCCGCCTGGGGGAGGGCGCCAATGGCTGGCGCGCCGACGGCCTCGCCTTCGTGCTGGCCGCCAACCCCGCCGGCCTCGGCGATGCCAGCCGCTACGGCGGCTCCATGGGCTTCGAGGGCCTGCAAGGCACCGTCGCGGTGGAGTTCGACACCTTCGACAACGGCCAGGAGCCCGGCGACAACCACGTCGCCCTGTCGATCGACGGCGTGCTGGCCAACCTCGCCGCCGCCAACCCCTACGGAACCACCGGGTGCGACACGGCAGGCACGCCCTTTTGCCTGTCCAACGGCGATGTCTGGACCGCGATCGTGGCCTACAACGCCGATGAAGGCGCGCTGTCGGTCTCGGTGCGCGACGGCAGCGCCGCGGCCGACCAGGTGATCGCCGGCTTCGCCTTCAACGTGCGCGCCACGCTGGGCGAGCACTTCCACATGGGCTTCAGCGCCGGCACCGGCGGCGGCCACATGGCGCACGACCTGCTCTCCTGGTCGGTCCAGTCCGGGCCGCAGGCCGATGCCCTGGCCTCCACCGACATTCCGGAACCCGCCGGCGCCGCCCTGCTTGCCACCGCGCTCGCCGCCCTGGGGCTGTCGCGCCGGCGCCGGTGATGCTTCAATCCCCCGGCACGGGGGAGGACACCACATGACCGCACCGCACCAAGGCCTGGTCGCCGTCGTCAAGCGCGACTGCCCCACCTGCGTGCTCACCGCCCCGGTGCTCGCCGCCATCCCGGGCCTCACCGTGTTCTCGCAGGACGACCCGTCCTTTCCGGAGGAGGTCGCCGGCCGGATCTACGATGGCGAGCTCGACACCTCCCACCGCCTGCGCATCGAGATCGTGCCCACCCTGATCCGCTTCGAGGGCGGGCAGGAGGTGGCGCGCACCTATGGCTGGGACCGCGCCGAGTGGCAGCGCCTCACCGGCCAGCCCGGCCTTGGCGAGGGCCTGCCCGCCATGCGCCCGGGCTGCGGCGCCAAGAACCTGGAGCCGGGCATCCTCGAACGCCTCAAGGTCCGCCATGGCGAAACCGGCATCGCCGCCCGCCGCATCGCGCTCGGCACCGGCGAGGACGAGATCGAGGCGATGTACGAGCGCGGCTGGTCCGACGGCCTGCCGCTGGTGCCGCCCACCGAGGAACGCGTGCTGCGCATGCTCGGCGGCACCACCCGCGACCCGCAGGAGGTGATCGGCGAGGTGCCCTCCGACCTCGTGCCCGCCACGATCGAGAAGATCGCCATCAACGCGGTGATGGCCGGCTGCAAGCCGGAATACCTGCCCGTGGTGCTGGCGGCGGTGGAGGCGGTGCTCGATGAGCCCTTCGCCATGCACGGCGTGCTCGCCACCACCATGTATGTCGGCCCCGTGGTGGTGGTGAACGGCCCGATCCGCCGCCAGATCGGCATGAACGCGCGCGGCAATGCGCTCGGCCAGGGCAACCGGGCGAACGCCACCATCGGCCGCGCCGTGCAGCTGGTGATCCGCAACATCGGCGGCGGCCGCCCGCAGGAGGTGGACCGCGCCACCCTCGGCAACCCCGGCAAATACACCTACTGCTTCGCCGAGGACGAGGAGGGCAGCAGCTGGGAACCGCTCTCCGTCGAACGCGGCATCGCCCCTGGCAAGTCCGCCGTCACCGTCTTTGCCGGCTACGGGCTGCAGGGGGTGGTGGACCAGAAGTCGCGCGACCCCGACAGCCTCACCCGCAGCTTCGCCGAGTGCATGAAGGCGATCTACAACATCAAGCTCGCGCCCGCCTGCGACGCCATGGTGGTGATCGCCCCGGAGCACGAGCGCACCTACCGCGAGGCCGGCTGGAGCAAGGCGCGGCTCTATGAGGAGCTCTACCGCCTCACGGAAATGAACGGCGACGACCTGCTGCCCGGTGCGCTGGGCATCGCCGAGGGCGGCCCGCCCAGCTATGCCGGCCGCCGGATCGGAAAATTCCGCCCGGGCGGGCTCATGATCGTGCGTGCCGGTGGCGCCGCGGGCATGTTCTCGGGCATCATCGGCGGATGGTCGGCCAGCGGCGAGCGCGGGTCGGCCCCTGTCACCAAGGAGGTAAGGGAATGAGTGCGCTGCTCGACCCAACGTCGGAGCGAAGTCCGACAATACGGCCAAGGCTCGGCCGGCCGGACAGGCTGGAAGGCCTCACCATCGGCATCGTGGACATCTCCAAGCCGCGCGGGAACATCTTCCTCGACCAGATCGACGCGCGGCTGCAGGAGCGCGGGATCGCCACCCGCCGTTACATGAAGCCCACCATGACCCGCCCGGCCCCGCTGCCCCTGCGCCAGCAGATCGGCACCGAGGTGCAGGCCGTCATCCAGGGGCTCGCGGACTGAGGCTCTTGCACGTCGTGCAGTTTGCATGACCTGGCAGATCTTGAGGCCCGCGGCGTTCCTTCGATGGTGGTGGCCACCACCGAGTTCATCGAGGCGGCCGAGGTCCAGGCGAAAGCCCTGGGCACCGACCCCGCCTGCATCTTCATCCCCCACCCCGTGCAGGACCGCACGGATGACGAGCTGCGCGCCATGGCGGATGCGCATCTCGATGCCATCCTGGCGATGCTGCTGAAGGGGAACTGAAGGCAAGGCAAGCGGTTCTTTTTTGAAAAAAAGAACCAAAAAACTTTTCCGACCTTGCGCCCAGGAGCCCCGGGTGCAAGGTCGGAAAGTCTTTTTTGCTTCTTTTTTCTTCAGAAAAAAGAAGACTCTTGCTTACTGAACGCAAGGACGGCCGGGCCGTTGCCGACCCGGCCGCCCTTTATCTTGCGCGGTTCAGCCGTTGGCGACCGGCACGCCCTTCTCTTCCAGCGCCGTCTTCAGCTCGCCGGACTGGAACATCTCGGTCACGATGTCGCAGCCGCCGACGAACTCGCCGGCCACGTAGAGCTGCGGGATGGTCGGCCAGTTGCTGAACTGCTTGATGCCCTCGCGCAGCTCGGCATCCTCCAGCACGTTCGCGGTCTTGAAGGGCACGCCCATGTGGCTGAGGATCTGCACCACGCGCGCGGAGAACCCGCACTGCGGGAACATCGCGGTCCCCTTCATGTAGAGCATCACCGAATTGTCGGAGATGTCGGACTGGATGCGGTCGAAGACGGGATTGGCCATTGTGCTGTTCCTCAATCGGGAGCGGAGGTCTGAAGGGCGAGGGCGTGCAGCTCGCCCCCCATGCGGCCGCGCAGCGCGGCGTAGACCAGCTGGTGCTGCTGCACGCGAGACTTGCCGCGAAACGCCTCGCTGACAACCTTGGCGGCGTAGTGGTCGCCATCGCCGGCCAGGTCCTCGATCGTCACCTGGGCGTCGGGAATTCCGGCCTTGATCAGCGCCTCGATCTCGTTGGCGGGCATCGCCATGCGCTCGGTCCCCTCAGCTTTCGCGGCCGTCCATCCACGCCGGCAGGAACGCCTCGTGCAGCCGGCGCAGTTCGGCCAGGGAGATGGTATCACCGTCCGGCAGAGTCAACATCGCGCCACCGGTGGAACCCAGCAGCCGCGCCGGCACCCCGGCCGCCTGGGCGCGCGCCAGCACGCCAGCCGCATCGGTGCAGGCCAGCACGTAGCGCCCCTGGTCCTCGCCGTACCAGTACGCCGCATCGCCGCCGCGCTCCAGCGTGGCCCCGGTATCCCCGGCCAGCGCCATCTCCGCCACCGCCACCAGCAGCCCGCCATCGGCCACGTCGTGGCAGGCCGCCACGCGCCCGGCCAGGATCTCGCCGCGCACGAAGTCGCCGTTGCGACGCTCGGCCGCCAGGTCCACCGGCGGCGGCGCCCCTTCCTCGCGCCCGGCGATCTCGCGCAGCCACAGCGACTGGCCGAGCCAGCCCTCGGTCGTGCCCACCAGCACCAGGGAGAGGCCGGGCCGCAGCCCATAGCCCACGGCGTGGGCCGCATCCTCCAGCACGCCCAGCCCGCCGATCGCCGGCGTCGGCATGATCGGCCGCCCCTCGGTCTCGTTGTAGAGGGAGACATTGCCGGACACGACCGGGAAGTCCAACGCGCTGCACGCTGCTGCCATCCCTCTGATGGCAGCGGCAAATTGCCCCATGATCCGCGGTTTCTCGGGGTTGGCGAAGTTCATGTTGTCGGTGATCGCCAACGGCCGCGCACCCGTGGCGGTGATGTTGCGCCACGCCTCGGCCACCGCCTGCGCGCCGCCCACCTCCGGGTCTGCCAGCACGTAGCGCGGCGTGCAGTCGGTGGTGAGCGCCAGCGCCCGCGTGCGGCCCTCCAGCTTCACGATCGCCGCATCCGCCGCCCCCGGCCGCTTCACCGTCTGGCCGCCGATCGTGTAGTCGTACTGCTCCCACACCCAGCGGCGGGAGCACAAATCGGGGCAGCCGATCAGCGTGCGCAGGGCAGGGCCCAGCCCCGCCTTGTCCGCCACCAGGCCCAGCCGCGCCGGCTTCGGCGTCTCCTCGGTGGGGCGGTGGTACAGCGGCGCCTGCTCGGCCAGCGGGTCGAGCGGGATGTCCGCCTCCACCTGGCCCTTGTGCCGGATCACGATCCGCCCGGTATCGGTCAGCTTGCCGATCACCGCGAAATCCAGCTCCCACTTCTCGAAGATGGCGCGCGCCACCTCCTGCCGGTCCGGCCGCAGGACCATCAGCATGCGTTCCTGGGATTCCGAGAGCATCATCTCGTACGCCGTCATGCCGGTCTCGCGCTGCGGCACCTGGTCCAGTTCCAGCTCGATCCCCACGCCGCCCTTGCCCGCCATCTCCACGGAGGAGGAGGTGAGCCCCGCCGCCCCCATGTCCTGGATGGCGATGATCGCATCGGTCGCCATCAGCTCCAGGCAGGCCTCGATCAGCAGCTTCTCCACGAAGGGGTCGCCCACCTGCACCGTGGGCCGCTTCTCCTCGGCATCCTTGCCGAACTCGGCGCTGGCCATGGTCGCGCCATGGATGCCGTCCCGCCCGGTCTTGGAGCCGACATACACCACCGGGTTGCCCACGCCGGCGGCCGCACTCAGGAAGATCTTGGTTTTGTCCGCGATGCCCACCGTCATGGCGTTCACCAGCGGGTTGCCGTTGTAGGCGGGGTGGAAGTTCACCTCGCCGCCCACTGTCGGCACGCCCACGCAGTTGCCGTAGCCGCCGATGCCGCGCACCACGCCATCCACGATCCGCTTCGTGCGCGGCAGCTTCGGGTCGCCGAAGCGCAGCGCGTTGAGGTTGGCGATCGGGCGTGCCCCCATGGTGAACACGTCGCGCAGGATGCCGCCCACGCCGGTGGCCGCGCCCTGGTAGGGCTCGATGAAGCTCGGGTGGTTGTGGCTCTCCATCTTGAACACGGCGGCGAGCCCCTCGCCGATATCCACCACCCCGGCATTTTCGCCCGGCCCGTGGATCACCCAGGGCGCCTTGGTCGGCAGCGTCTTCAGCCACACGCGCGAGGATTTGTAGGAGCAGTGCTCCGACCACATCACGCTAAAGATGCCCAGTTCCGTCAGGCTCGGCACCCGGCCCATGATCTCCAGCACGCGCTGGTATTCGTCGGCGGAAAGGCCGAACTCGCGGGCGAGGGCCTGGTTCACGTCGCGTGCCATATCAACTCCGCACCCTTGAACAATTGAAGAAGCAAGAATTTTCACATGGAGACGAAGAGACCGGGAGAAGCAGGCAGGGCACTCCCTTCATTCTCTTCGTCTCTCCGTCTCCATGTGAATCCTGTCTTGCTTCCTAGGCCGCCAGCGCGGCGCAGATGGAGTCGAACAGCGGCTTGCCGTCCTCGCCGCCCATCAGCGGGTCCACGAGGTCCTCGGGATGCGGCATCAGGCCGAGCACCCGCAAATTCTCGCTGGCGATGCCGGCGATGTTGCGCTGGCTGCCGTTGCGGTTCGCCTCCGGCGTGATCTCGCCCGTGGGGGTGGCATAACGGAAGATCACCCGCCCCTCGCCCTCCAGCCGGTCGAGCGTGGCGGCATCGGCGAAGTAGTTGCCGTCGCCATGCGCCATCGGCGCGCGGAACACCTCGCCGGCCTGGTAGTGCCGCGTGAAGTCGGTATCGGCCCGCTCCACCTTCAGGTGGCAATCCATCGCCAGGAAGCGAAGCCCCTGATTCCGCAGCAAAGCCCCCGGTAGCAGCCCGGCCTCGATCAGAATCTGGAACCCGTTGCACACGCCCAGCACATGCCCGCCGCGCGCCGCATGCGCCCGGATCGCGCCCATGATCGGCGATTGCGCCGCCATCGCCCCGCAGCGCAGGTAGTCGCCGTAGCTGAACCCGCCCGGGATCACCACGAGGTCGAGCCCCGAAAGGTCGCTCTCCCGGTGCCACACCATCCGCGGCGCACGGCCCGCGCTGCGCTCCAGCGCGATCGCCATGTCGCGCTCCCGGTTGATGCCGGGAAAGACGACGATCCCCGCCTTCATGCCGCGATCTCGACCTTGAAGCTCTCGATCACCGTATTGGCCAGCAGCTTGCGCGCCATCTCCTCGGCGGCCGCCTTCGCCTTCGCCGGATCGGTCTCGGCCAGCTCCACCTCGATCACCTTGCCGGCGCGCACTTCGCCCACGCCGTCGAAGCCCAGCCCCGACAGCGCCTGGCCGATCGCCTTGCCCTGCGGATCGAGCACGCCGTTCTTCAGCATCACCGTGACGACAGCTTTCACTGCATGACCTCCGGTCCTTTCAAATCACGTACCCCCGCCTCCGGCAGGATCCCCAGCCGGCGGGCGACCTCCTGGTAGGCCTCCTCCACCTTGCCGAGGTCGCGGCGGAAGCGGTCCTTGTCCATCTTCTCGCTGGTCTTGCTGTCCCACAGCCGGCAATTGTCCGGCGAGATCTCGTCGGCCAGAACGATGCGCATCTCCTCGTTCTCCCACAGCCGGCCGAACTCGATCTTGAAGTCCACCAGCGTGATGCCCACGCCCAGGAACAGCCCGGTCAGGAAGTCGTTGATCCGGAGGGTCAACGCCACGATGTCGTCCATGTCCTGGGTGTTGGCCCAGCCGAAGCAGGTGATGTGCTCCTCCGAAACCATCGGGTCGCCCAGCGTGTCGTTCTTGTAGTAGTATTCGATGATCGAACGCGGCAGCCTTGTTCCTTCGGGAATTCCCAGCCGCGTCGAAAGGCTCCCCGCGGCCACGTTGCGCACCACGATCTCCACCGGGATGATCTCAACCTCGCGAATGAGTTGCTCGCGCATATTGAGCCGGCGTACGAAGTGGGTGGGAATCCCGATCTCGGTCAGCCGCAGCATCAGGTATTCGCTGATCCGGTTGTTCAGCACGCCCTTTCCGGTGATCACGCCCTTCTTCTGGGCATTGAAGGCGGTGGCATCGTCCTTGAAGTACTGCACGAGCGTGCCGGGCTCCGGCCCCTCGAACAGGATCTTGGCCTTGCCCTCATAGAGCTGGCGGCGGCGTGCCATGGCAGAACTCTCCACGGGGGCGACCCCCCGAATGCTGCGCCGCACCCGGCGCCGGCGCGGTATAGCAGTCCCCCCCGCGCTCCGCCACACGGCGGGGCAGGGGGCCGCCTTGCGCGTCAGCCCGGCGCCGCCGGCCCCGGCTCGCCGAACACCCGGGTGAACAGCACGTCCAGCTGCGCCAGGTGCAGCCGCGAATCCATCGCCGCGTCGATCTGCGCCGCCGTCACCCGCCCGGCCACCTCCGGGTCCGCCAGCAGGTTCTCGCGGAAGCTGCGCCCCTCCGCCGTGCCCAGCCTGGTCCAGGTCGCCATCGCGCAGCGCTGCACGATCGCATAGGCGTCCTCGCGCAGAATGCCCGCGCGCGCCAGCGCCAGCAGCACCTCGCCGGAATGGACCACCCCGCCCAGGCTGTCCAGGTTCGCCTGCATCCGCTCCGGATACACCGTCAGCTTGTCCATCATCCCCGCCAGCCGCGCGAGCGCGAAATCCAGCGTCACGGTCGCATCCGGCCCGATCGCCCGCTCCACGGAGGAGTGGCTGATGTCCCGCTCATGCCACAGCGTCACGTTCTCCAGCGCCGGCACCACGGCCGCGCGCACGATCCGCGCCAGCCCCGTGAGGTTCTCCGAAAGCACCGGGTTGCGCTTGTGCGGCATCGCCGAGCTGCCCTTCTGCCCGGCATGGAAGAACTCCTCCGCCTCGCGCACCTCGCTGCGCTGCAAATGCCGCACCTCGGTCGCCAGCCGCTCCACCGCGCAAGCGATCACCGCCAGCACCGAGAAGAACATCGCGTGCCGGTCGCGCGGAATCACCTGCGTCGAAACCGGCTCCACCGCCAGCCCCAGCTTCGCCGCCACGAACTCCTCCACCCGCGGGTCGACATGCGCGAACGTGCCCACCGCCCCCGAAAGGGCCGCCACCGCAATCTCGCGCCGCGCCGCCACCAGCCGCTCCCGCCCGCGCGCGAACTCCGCGTAATGTCCGGCGAGCTTCAGCCCGAAGCTGGTCGGCTCGGCATGGATGCCATGGCTGCGCCCGATCGTGGCCGTATGCTTGAACTCGAAGGCCCGCTTTTTCAGCGCCGCCAGCACCGAATCCAGGTCGGCCAGCAGCAGGTCCGCCGCCTGCGCCAGCTGCACCGAAAGGCAGGTGTCCAGCACGTCGCTGCTGGTCAGCCCCAGGTGCACGAAGCGGCTGTCATCCCCGATCGCCTCGGCCAGCCAGGTGAGGAAGGCGATCACGTCATGCCGTGTCACCGCCTCGATCTCATCGATCCGGCGCACATCCTCGGCGCTGATCGCCGCCAGCTTGGCACCCCCCTTTTCGCGGATCGCGCGGGCCGATTCGGCCGGCACGTCGCCGTAGAGCGACATCCCCTCGGCCGCCAGCGCCTCGATCTCGAACCAGATGCGATAGCGGTTCTCGGGCGCCCAGATCGCGGCCATGGCAGGGCGGGTATAGCGGGGCACCATAGGCCGGGACTCCTTGCGGCAACGGACGGCCCCGTTTAAGGGCACCCCTCCACCCTTACAAGGATGCAAGATGCCGTTCATCTCGGGGGAAGAGCTCACCGCCCTCATCCAGGTCCTTATCATCGATATTACCCTGGCTGGCGACAATGCCGTCGTCATCGGCCTTGCCGTGAACGGCCTGCCCGCCCACCAGCGCCGCAGCGCCATCATCCTGGGCATCGCCGGCGCCACCGTGCTGCGCATCATGTTCGGCGCCGTCACGCTGCAGCTGCTCCAGATCGTCGGCCTGCTCTTTGCCGGCGGCGTGCTGCTGCTCTGGGTCTGCTGGAAGATGTACCGCGACCTCATGAGCGGCGCGCACGGCGAAGCCGCCGCGGATGCCCCCCCGGCCGAGCCGAAAACCCTGCGCCAGGCGATGATCCAGATCATCATCGCCGACGTCTCCATGAGCCTGGACAACGTGCTGGCCGTGGCCGGCGCGGCGGAGGACCATCCCTGGGTGCTCGTGGTCGGCATCGCCATCTCCGTGGTGCTGATGGGCGTCGCCGCCGGCTTCATCGCCAAGCTGCTGGAGAAATACCGCTGGATCGCCTGGATCGGCCTGATCATCGTGCTCTACGTCGCCATCAAGATGATCTGGGACGGCGGCTGGGACGTGGCCGACAAGCTCGGCTGGCTCGCCCCGCCCGCCGCCCGCTGAAACCGCCGGGGCGTCAACGCCCCGGCAACCTCTGCGCCCCATGATGCCCCGTGGCCCGCCCCCCGGCGGGCCGCGGTCGTCGGGAGGCTGCCGTGGACCCTCTGGCATCGGCGCAGTTCTGGCTGGCCCTGGGCCAGATCGCGGCCGCCAGCCTGCTCCTGGCCGGCGACAACGCCATCGTGATCGCGCTGGCCGCCCGCCGCTTCCCCGAGGCCCG
>CANHCJ010000132.1 GCA_947458025.1 Rhodospirillales bacterium
CGCGGCCACCAGGCGCGTGAGCGCGCGGCCGGTGCCGAGGTCGAACACGCCGAACAGGCCCACCAGCCCGAGCGCCAGGGTGAACAGGCCCCAGCGCGCCAGGCCCAGCGCCTCCACCAGGAAGGGCGTGGCGGCCAGCGCCACCACCAGCGGCAGCAGGCGCCCGGCGATGTTCCACGCCGTGCCGCGCGCCAGCGTGGCGGTGGAGGTCAGGCGGCGGTGGGGCATGAACAGAACGTCATGAACATATTGTCATGCGGGCTTGTGACACGCCCGGTACTCCCCTAGCGTCGTTGTCAGGCAGGGACTTTCCTTGCACGCAATAGTATGGCGCCGGGACAAAACGCCCGGAAAGCCGAAAGCCTGGGGGGAGATCGTGACGATACCGCATTCGCGTGTCGTGCCTGCGCATCCTCGGAAGGTCGGGTCGTGAGCGTCGCGGCGCAAGCCTCGATCGTGGCCGCGGCGGGCCAGGGACCGCTGATGCGGGTTTCCGGCGTGGAGATGCGCTTCGGTGGCATCGTGGCCCTGGCGGGCGTGAGCTTCGACGTGAACCGGCGCGAGATCTGCGGGCTGATCGGGCCGAACGGTTCCGGCAAGACGACGATGTTCAACTGCATCAGCGGCTTCTACCGCTACACCGAGGGCGACATCGCCTTCGACGGCACCTCCATCAAGGACCTGCCGCGGCACCGCATGGTGGAGCTGGGCATCGGCCGCACCTTCCAGAACGTGGCGCTGTTCCGCACCATGACGGTGCGGCAGAACATGATGGTCGGCCACCACTACCGCGGCCGCTCCGGCTTCTTTGCCAATGCGCTGCAGCTGCCCCAGGCGCGGGCCGACTGGCGCGAGGCCGCGGCGCGGGCCGAGGAGCTGATCGAGCTGCTGGACCTGCGCGCCCAGGCCGACCTGCCGGTGGCCGGGCTGCCCTTCGGCTGGCAGAAGCGGGTGGAGCTGGGCCGCGCCATGATCGCCGGGCCCAGGCTGCTGATGCTCGATGAGCCGGCCGCCGGCCTCAACCACGGTGAGGTCGACGAGCTGGGCGACCTGATCCTGCGCCTCAAGCAGCATTTCGACCTCAGCATCCTGCTGGTGGAGCATCACATGAGCCTGGTGATGCGCGTCTCCGACCGGGTGGTGGCGCTGGAATTCGGGCGCAAGATCGCCGACGGCACGCCGGGCGAGGTGCAGCGCGACCCCGAGGTGATCCGCGCCTACCTGGGCGAGGGCGAGGAGGGCGGCCATGGCTGACGCCGCCCCGATCCTGGAAGCGAAGGGCCTGCACGCCGCCTACGGGCCGGTGCGGGTGCTGCACGGCATCGACTTCGTGGTGAACACCGGCGGCGTCACCGCGCTGCTGGGCGCCAATGGCGCGGGCAAGACCACCACGCTGCGCGCCATCTGCGGCATGGTGCGCTCCACCGGCGACCTGATGTTCGACGGCAGGCGCATCAACAACCTGCCCACCGAGGCGATCGCGGCGATGCGCGTGGGCCATGTGCCCGACGGGCGGGGCACCTTCATGGAGCTGACGGTGGAGGAGAACCTCCGCCTGGGCGGCTACACCCGGCGCGATTCGATCGAGCCCGACCTGGAGCGGATGTTCGGCTACTTCCCCAAGCTGAAGGACCGCTTCCGCCAGCAGGCCGGCACGCTTTCGGGCGGCGAGCAGCAGATGCTGGCGATTGCGCGCGCGCTGATGATCAAGCCGCGGCTGCTGCTGCTGGACGAGCCCAGCTTCGGCCTGGCGCCGCTGATCGTGCGCGAGATCTTCGGGATCATGAAGCAGATCATCGCCACCGAGCGCACCTCGATCCTGCTGGTGGAGCAGAACGCCTCGCTGGCGCTGACGGTGGCGGACATGGCCTACCTGCTGGAGACCGGAAAGATCGTGATGTCGGGCTCCGCCGAGGAGATCCGGCGTGATGAGTCCGTGCGGCGCTCGTATCTTGGGTATTAGGCAAGACAAGGAAGGATGTTGTTTTTTGAAAAAAAGAACCAAAAAACTTTTCCGACTTTGCCCGGCGCCAAGGGGGGAAGTTTTTTTGCTTCTTTTTGTTCACAAAAAGAAGACTCTTCCTTTCTTTGAAGGTCTCCGCTGATGGAAGGTGTTCTCCACCAGATCATCTCCGGCATCGCGACGGGGAGCATCTACGCCTCCATCTCGCTCGCCCTGGTGATGATCTTCCTGGCCACGCACCACATCAATTTCGCCCAGGGCGAGATGGCGATGTTCTCCACCTACATCGCCCTCACGCTGATCCAGGCCGGCGTGCCCTACTGGGGCGCCTTCGTGCTGACGCTGGTGTTCTCCTTCGTGGGCGGGCTGGTGATGCAGCGCACGCTGCTGGAACCATTGGCGCGCGCGCCGGTGCTGGCCAGCGTGGGCGCGTTCCTGGGCCTGCTGCTGATCTTCAACAACATCGCCGGCTGGCTGTTCACCTACACGCTGCAGCCCTTCCCCACCCCGTTCGGCACCGGCGCGCCGATCCTGGGCGGGATGCTGTCGCGCCACGAGCTGGGCTCCACGGCGGTGACGCTGGTGGTGCTGACGGCGGTGTGGGCCTTCTTCCGCTACACCAAGCTGGGGCTGGCCTTGCGCGGGGCGGCCTACAACCCGGTGTCCAGCCGGCTGGTGGGCGTGCCGGTGGCACGGATGCTGGCGCTGGGCTGGGGCCTGGCCGCGGCGATCGGGGCCATCGCCGGGATGATGGTGGCGCCGATCGTGTTCCTGGACCCGAACATGATGGGCGGCGTGCTGCTGTATGCCTTCGCCGGCGCCCTGCTGGGCGGCATCACCAGCCCGCTGGGCGCGGTGGTCGGCGGCGTGCTGATGGGCGTGATCGAGAATATCGCCGGCGCCTACGTGGTGGGCACGGAGCTGAAGCTGACCACCGCGCTGGTGATCATCGTGGTGGTGCTGGTGGTCAAGCCCACGGGCCTGTTCGGCAAGGCCCTGGCGAGCCGGGTGTAGAGCGATGACCCAAACCAACTCCCGCATCCTGCTCGTGCTGTTCGTGGCCGCCGCCGCGGTGGTGCCGCTGCTGTTCGCCACCGGCTACCAGCTGTTCCAGCTGACGCTGGTGGTGGCCTATGCGCTGTCGGTGCTCGGCAAGAACCTCGTCACCGGCTATGGCGGCCAGGTCTCCTTGGGGCAGGGCGCGTTCTATGCCGTGGGGGCCTATACCGCGGCGATCCTGATGGAGCACTTCAACGTGCCCTACTGGGCCACGCTGCCGGTGGCCGCCATCACCACCGGGATCGTGGGCCTGGCGCTCGGCCTGCCGGCGCTGCGCCTCGGCGGGCTGTACCTGGCGCTGGTCACCTTCGCGCTCGCCGTCGCGGTGCCGCAGCTGCTGAAATACAAGCTGTTCGAGGACTGGACCGGCGGCGTGCAGGGCATCGTGCTGATGAAGCCCGATGCGCCCTTCGGCCTTCCGCTGGACAACGACCAGTGGCTCTACCTGTTCACCCTGGCCGTGGGCGTGGTGCTGTTCATCGCCGCGACCAACCTGGTGCGCAGCCGCGTGGGCCTCGCACTGATGGCGATCCGCGACCAGCCGCTGGCGGCCGAGGCGATGGGCGTGGAGCTGTCGCGCTACAAGACGCTCACCTTCGGCTTCGGCGCGCTGTTCACCGGCGTGGGGGGCGCGCTGGGCGCGATCGCGGTGGGCTTCGTCTCGCCGGACAGCTTCTCCATCGCGCTGTCGCTGACGCTGTTCGTGGGCATGGTGATCGGCGGTGCCGCCTCCATCTCGGGCGCGGTGTATGGCGCGCTGTTCATCGTGTTCATGCCCAACTTCGCCGAGCAGATCTCCAAGGCG
This sequence comes from Rhodospirillales bacterium, assembly GCA_947458025.1. Classification (GTDB taxonomy): domain Bacteria; phylum Pseudomonadota; class Alphaproteobacteria; order Acetobacterales; family Acetobacteraceae; genus CAMDGX01. The sequence goes on from CANHCJ010000132.1 coordinate 3,828, forward strand.
GTGCCGGGGGCGATCTTCGGCGTGATCCTGATCCTGTTCATGTTCTTCGCACCCGGCGGCATTGCCAGCGTTCTGGCGACGCAATTGCGCCGGCTGCGGGCGGCCCGAACCGGATGAGACGGGCCCGGCTGCGCGGCGCTGGCCGCCGGCCCGGGCGCGACGGCTCGACTTTGGCGTCCAAGGGGCCCGCGCAAGACGGGCCGAACAATCAGCAAGGGAATGCGTCATGAAGCGTAGGACACTGCTTGCGGGACTGGGGCTTGCCGGAGCCGGCGGGCTGGCCATGCCGGCGATCCGGCCGGCCTCGGCAGCCACCCTGGTGGGCGTGACGAAGACGGAGATCAAGATCGGGCACATCGTGCCGTACAGCGGCAACGCCTCCTCCTATGGCGTGGGCGGGCGTTCGCACTCGGCGTTCTTCAAGCGCGTGAACGACATGGGCGGCGTGGCCGGGCGGCGGATCAACTTCATCTCGCTCGACGACGGCTACAACCCGGCCAAGACGGTGGAGCAGGCCCGCCGCCTGGTGGAGCAGGAGCAGGTGGCCTTCCTGTTCAACCCGCTGGGCACGCCGACCAACACGGCGATCCACCGCTACATGAACCAGCGCAAGGTGCCGCACCTGTTCCTGGCCACCAGCGCGGACAAGTGGGGCGACTACAAGGCCTTCCCCTGGACCATCGGCTACGCCCCCAGCTACCGCACCGAGGCGCAGATCTACGGCAAGTACATCAAGGAACAGCGGCCGAACGCCAAGGCGGCGCTGATCTACCAGAACGACGATTTCGGCAAGGACTACCTGCACGGCCTGCAGGACGTGTACGGAAAGGACTTCGACAAGGTCTTCACCAAGGTCGTCACCTACGAGGCGTCGGACGCCACGGTGGACAGCCAGGTGGTGACGATGAAGGACAGCGGGGCCGACGTGCTGGTGACCGGTGCGATCCCGAAATTCTCCGCCCAGGTGATCCGCAAGGCCTTCGACATCGGCTGGAAGCCGCTGCACATCATGTCGAACGTCTCGGCCTCGATCGCCTCCACCATCACCCCGGCGGGGCCGGAGAAGGCGGAGGGCGTGATCACCTCGCAATACCTGACGGACCCGACCGACCCCGACTTCAAGGACTCGGCCGACATGAAGGAGTGGCGCGAGTTCATGGCGAAATACCTGCCCGACGGCGACGTGACCGACGCGAACTACGTGTATGCCTACAGCGTGGCGACCCTGATGCACATCGTGCTGAAGCAGTGCGGCGACGACTTCTCGCGCGAGAACGTCATGAAGCAGGCGTCCAACATCAAGCCGGTGGCGCTGCCGCTGCTGCTGCCGGGCATGACGGCGGCCACCACGCCGACCGATTTCCGCCCGCTGAAGCAGCTGCAGCTGGCGCGCTGGAAGACCAATACCTGGGAGCGCTTCGGGAACATCATCGGGGCGTAGGGAAGCAAGCGGTTCTTTTTTTGAAAAAAAGAACCAAAAACCTTTTCCCCGTTTGCACCGGAGGCTCCGGTGCAAACGGGGAAAGTCTTTTTTGCTTCTTTTTTCTTCAGAAAAAAGAAGAGTGTTGCTTACGCGGCGTAGTACCCGCCATCGATGACATGGCTCGCCCCGGTCATGAACGACGCCCTGTCCGACAGCATCCACACCACGCCCTCGGCGATCTCCTGCGGCTCGCCCATGCGGCCCATCGGCACCTTGGCCATCATCGCGTCCAGCCGGACCGCAACCGCGGCTTCGGTCATCGGCGTGGTGACATAGCCGGGATTGACGCAGTTCACCCGGATGTTGTCCTTGGCGTATTCCATCGCCGCCGTCTTGGTCAGGCCCACCACGCCGTGCTTCGCCGCGACGTAATGCGAGCTGGTCGGCAGCCCGATCAGGCCGGCCACCGAGGCGGTGTTGACGATGCTGCCGCCGCCCTGCTCCAGCATCCGGACGATCTCGTGCTTCATGCACAGGAACACGCCGGTCAGGTTGATCGCCTGCATCGTATCGAAGCTCGCCTGCGACAGTTCGTGCAGGCGCTGCCCGCCGGGGCCGACCGAGGCGCCACCCACGCCGGCATTGTTGAAGGCGCAGTCGATCCGCCCGAACGCGGCAACGGCGCGCGCGACCATCGCCGCCACCTCCGCCTCCCGCGTCACATCCGCGCCGATGGCGATCGCCTGCCCGCCGGCCTGGTTGATGAGCGCGACGGTGGCCGCCGCACTTTCCTCCGTCCGGTCCGCCACCGCCACGCGCGCCCCTTCGCGGGCCATGGCCAGCGCGGTGGCCCGCCCGATGCCCGAGGCGCCGCCGGTCACGAGGGCCGATTTGCCCGCCAGAATGCCTGCCATTGCTCTCTCCTATGCCGCGGTGTAGCCGCCGTCGATGACATGGCTGGCGCCGGTCATGAAGCTGGCCTTGTCGGACAGCATCCACACCACCGCCTCGGCGATCTCCTCGGCCACGCCCAGCCGGCTCATCGGCACCTTGGCCATCAGCACGTCGTAGCGCTCGGCCATGGTCGGGTCGGTCATCGGGGTCTTGATGTAGCCGGGGTTGACGCAGTTCACCCGGATGCCGTCCTGGGCATATTCCATCGCCGCCGTCTTGGTGACGCCGACCACGCCATGCTTGGCCGCCACGTAGTTGCTGGCCGAAGGAAGCCCGATCAGCCCGGCGATGGAGGCGGTGTTGACGATGCTGCCGCCTTTCGGCGCCTGCGCCAGCATCTGCGCCAGCTCGTGCTTCATGCACAGGAACACGCCGGTGAGGTTCACCGCCAGCATGGCATCGAAGCTCGCCTGGCTCATCTCGTGCGTGCGCTGGCCGGTGGGCCCCACGTTGCGCGGCGAGATGCCGGCATTGTTGAAGGCGCAGTCCAGCCGGCCGAACGCGGCGACCGTGCGGGCCACCATCGCCTGCACATCGGCCTCCTTGGCCACGTCGGCGCCGATGGCGATCGCCTGCCCGCCGGCCTGGTTGATCAGCGCCACGGTGGCCGCCGCACTCTCCTCCGTGAGGTCGGACACCGCGACGCGCGCACCCTCGCGGGCCATGGCGAGCGCGGTGGCGCGCCCGATGCCCGAGGCGCCGCCCGTGACGAGCGCGCTTCTGCCAGCCAGGATTCCGGCCATCGTTTCCTCCCGTTTTGGCCCGCAAGGCGGGCGGTCAGTTCCAGGCGCGCTTCAGCGCGACTGCCATCGTGTCGATCAGCGATTGCGAGGCGCGGATCAGCTTCCCCATGGTGAGGAAGCCGTGCATCTGGTCGTTGTAGTGCACGTGGGTCACCGGCACGCCCTCGCGGTCCAGGCGCCTGGCATACTCCACGCCCTCGTCGCACAGCGGGTCGTGCGCGCAGGTGATGACCATGGCCGGCGCCGTGCCGGCCAGCGAGGCGGCGCGCAGCGGGGAGGCGCGCCAGTCCAGCACGTCGGAGGGCGCGGCCAGGTAGTGGTCGATGAACCACTTCATGGTGGAGGCCACCAGCGGGTAGCCCTCCGTGATGCGCTGGTAGCTCTCGTGCCCCATGCCCATGTCGGTCACCGGGTAGATCAGCAGCTGGAAGGCGATGCCGGGCAGGTAGGTGTCGCGCGACATCAGCGCCATCACAGCGGCGATGTTGCCCCCGGCGCTGTCCCCGCCCACGGCGGCGCGGGCCGGGTCGATGGCCAGCTGGGCCGCGTTGGCCAGGATCCAGCGCGTGGCGGCGGCCGAATCGGCAATCGCGCCCGGGAACTTCACCTCCGGCGCCAGGCGATAGTCCACCGCCACCACGCAGCACCCGGCGGCATTGGCGATGGCGCGGCAGGCCTGGTCGTGGCTGTCGAGGTCGCCCAACACCCAGCCGCCGCCGTGGTAGTAGATCAGCACCGGCAGCACCGCCCCCGCGGCGCTGCCCGCCGCGCGGTACAGCCGCAGCTTCACCGGCCCGTTCGGCCCCGGGGCTTCGAGGTTGCGCACCTCGGCCACCTCGGCCGGCTCCGGCTGCATCACGGTGCGGCCGGCGGCGAAGAAGCCGCGCGCCTCCTCGGGCGTAAGGGTGTTGAAGGGCGGGCGCCCGGCGGCCTTGATGAGGTCCAGCACGCGCTGGTTGTCGGGGTCGAGGATCATCGCCGTCGCTCCTGGGCCGGGGGCATGCCCGCGGCGGCAGGAGAAGGTGCGGGCGCACTCCCGTTGCTCTGGCGGACGTTGGGGCCAGCATCCCCGGCCGGGGCGATGGGGTCAACCGGTCAGGACAGCAGCAGCCAGAGATAGATCAGGGCACTGCCGCCCAGCAGCGCCAGCCCAACGCGCAGCCGGCGCATCTCGCGCAGCCGCCGCTTGCGCTGTGGGGAGGAGGGGGCCCGCCGCCGGGCCGTCATCTCCGCAAGCTCGACCATGCTCAGTTCGGGCGCGGGGTTCGACACTGTGTCCTCTCGGCGCGGCAGCGGGGGGGCATCCCCCGGGCGTGCGGAGAACGGCGGCGTGCCCGCGGCGTTCCAGCCACGCCTGCGGAACGGCAGCCGGCGGTCAGGCGATCTGCAGGTTCTGCACCGCCTGCTCCAGCTCCTGGAAGCTCGGCATGTGCTGGCTGGGGGCCATCTTGCGCCCGGTCTCCACGCTCACCTGCGGCGCGTTGCCGTGCAGGTGCGCCACCAGCACGGCGCGGATCACCTCGTAGAACTTCGACTCCTCCTCCACCACGCCCTTGAGGCGCGAGGCGCAGGGGCCGACCATGCCGTAGGCCATCAACACGCCCAGGAACGTGCCCACCAGCGCGCCGCCGATCATGGAGCCGAGCACCGCCGGCGGCTCGTTGATGGAGCCCATGGTCTTGATCACGCCCAGCACCGCGGCCACGATGCCCAGCGCCGGCAGGCCGTCGGCCATGTTCTGCAGCGCGTGGGAGGAGTGCAGCTCCTCGTGCAGCATCTTCTTCAGCTCGCGCGCCATGACGTCCTCGATCTGGTTCGGGTCGTCGGCGTTCATGCCCACCATGCGCAGGTAGTCGCAGATCATGTCGGTGGCGTGGTGGTTCTTCAGGATGTTGGGGAATTTCTGGAAGGCGGGGCTTTCCGCCGGCCGCTCGATATGCGCCTCCAGCGCCATCGCGCCCTTGGTGCTGGCCAGGCGCACGAAGTAGTACAGCAGGCTCAGCAGGTCGATGTAGTCGGACTTCTTGAAGGCCGGGCCCTTCATGATCTTCCCGAAGCCGCCCAGCGTGTGCTTCACGTCGTGCATGCTGTTCGACATCAGGAAGGCGCCGATGGCGGCACCCGCGATCGCCCACAGCTCGAAGGGCAGCGCCTTCATGATGATGGGGAACTTGCCGCCGGCCGCGATGTAGCTGCCGAAGACGCAGATGAGCAGGAAGACGTAGCCGCCGATGACGAGCATGCCGTGCTGCTACCTCTGGCCGGGGGCGGGGCGCGCGCTCACGGGCTGCCCCTGGTTTCGCGCAGCACGGTGATGGCGATGCGGCGGTTGACGGCGGCGAACGGGTCGGCCGGCAGCAGCGGGTCGCGATCGGCGTTGCCGGTAACGCTGCGCAGGCGCGATTCGGCGATGCCCTGCTCCACCAGCAGCCTTCGGGTGGCGTTGGCGCGCTCGGCGGAGAGTTCCCAGTTGCTGCGGTCGCTGCCGCGGAACGGGGTGGCATCGGTGTGGCCGGCGATGGAGAGCTTCTGGTTCATGCGCGCGATCACCGGCGCCACCTTCAGCAGCAGGGCGCGGGCGCGCTCGTGCAGCACGGCGGAGCCGGAGGCGAACATCGGCGTGCGGTCCTCGTCCAGCAGCTGGATGCGCATGCCCTCCGGCGTCTGGTCGATGGCGAGCTGGTTCACCAGCTCCTGCAGCGCGGGGTCGCTGCGCACCGCCTCGCGGATCTGCTCGGCGGCCTGCTCGAAATTCTCGCGCTCGCGGCGTTCCAGCTCGGCGCGCATGGCGGCATCGTCGATCGGCCGGCCGAGCACGGTGGGGGTGGCTGCGTTCGTGCCGGCGCCGGCATTGGCCAGGCGCTGCGCCTGACCGAGCGCCTGGGC
>CANHCJ010000133.1 GCA_947458025.1 Rhodospirillales bacterium
GGGGGCGCCGGACCGGCGCGGCGAGCGGGCCGAGGCCCAGCACCGTGTGGCCGCCGCCGCGCGGCATGGACCCCCTGGAGACCCCCTTGGGGGCGCCCTTGGGCAGGGCGCGCGGCAGGTGGGTGTGGCTCATGGCGACCGCTCCCCCGGATGGGCTTCAGGCGGCCAGCGCCCCGCGGCGGCGCAGCTCCAGGTAGAAGATGTCCGGGCTCTGGCGGGTGTATACCCGCTTCAGCGCCAGCTCCGCGGGATCGACGGTGCTGGCGAGGTCCATCATCTCGGCGGCGTCGCGGTAGATCAGGAACCAGTCGCCGATCGCCTCCATGTAGCCGGCGTCGTAGATGCCGCGGGCGAAGTTGCCGAGCACGAGGCGCCCGCCGGGGCGCAGCAGGCCGAAGAAGGCGGCGGTGAGGGCGGTGGCCAGGCGCTGGCCGAGATAGTCGTAGAGCCCGGCGGCATAGACCATGTCGAACGAGCCGGGCTTCAGGCTGCCGTCCAGCACCGCCTTGATGCTGCGGTTTACCACCTCCACGCCCTTGATGCCGAAGGACTTGCCGACGACGGCGAGCGATTCCGCATCCTGGTCCAGGGCCACGAGGCGGCCGATGCGGTGCTGCTGCACGGCGGCGGAGACCAGACCTTCCCGCAGGTGGCCGCAGGCGGCGGCGAGGATGCTGGGCATGGGCTTGGCATCGGCCACGTGGTCGATCAGCTCCGCCATGAAGTCCCGCCGTTCGCGCACGCCGGCGGCGGCGGGGGCGGCGATGTCGCGCGCCAGCAGGGCCTGGCCGAGCGGGGAGGCGTCGCGCGCCTCTGCGGCGGCCTGGCCGTAGTAGAGCAGGTCGATCAGCGGGGCGTCGCCGGCGTAGCCGCGGGGCTTGACGAAGGCGCGCCGGGTGAAGGGGTTCTCGTGCATCAGCCCCATCAGCGGATGGGCGCGCACCAGGGCGATGACCTGCTTCCATTCGTCCTCCGGCAGGCCGGTGCGCATCCACCACAGGCCGTCGCTGAGGATGTCCACCGCCTGCGCCACGTCCCCGCCGGACAGGATGCGGTCGCGCGTGGAATCGAGCAGGCCGACCGGATCGTGCAGCGCGGGTTCGTGCATCTGGCGCAGGGCCACGGGGACGGCAGGCAGCGGGGCTTGGGGTGCGGTGATGGACACGGCGGCGTCTCCGGATCGGCGGAGCAGGATTGCGTCCGCCGCCGGAGGGAAGCGCAGCCGCATCAAAGCGAAACCCAAGCCGCTATCAAAAATGCAGCTAGGGCGGAATTTGTTCGATACCGGGTCTTGTCCCGTGTGGCATGAGGTTGTTTCGTAAACGTCAACGACGGGTCACTGCAGGGGGCAGTCGATCGTGACATCGAGCGTTCGTCTCAATCTTCTCGGCGGCTTCGGGCTGCGGGTGGACGGCCAGGAGGGTCCCCCCTTGCCGCGCAAGACCCGTGCGCTGCTGGCGGTGCTGGCGGTGGACCGCGCGCGGCCGATGGCGCGCGAACGGGTGGCGGAGCTGCTGTGGCCGAATAGCGGGCCCCGGCAGATCCAGGGAAGCCTGGCCGAGGCGCTGTATTCCCTGCGCCGGCCCCTGCGCGGCCGCGAGGTTGTTGTCTCGCACGACGGCATGCTGGCGTTGGGCCGCGATGTCGCCACTGACGTGGAGGAATTCGACCGCCAGGCCCTGGCAGAGGACCTCGCCGGGCTGCACCGGGCCGTGCGCGCCTATGCCGGGCCGCTGCTGGCCGGCTTCCCGCACGTGGAGGACGATTTCGCCGACTGGCTGACCGCGAGCCGCGCCGAGATGGAACGCAAGGCCCTGACCGTGCTGGCCCGCATCGGCGACCTGTGCACCGCCGGCGGCGATGCGGCCGGGGCGCTGGAGGCGGCCGAGCGGATGTTCGCCATCGACCCGCTCCGCGAGGAGGTGCACCTGCGGCTGCTGGAGGCCTGCGCCGCGGCCGGCCGGCGCGCCGCCGGGCTGCGCCACTACGCCACGATCGTCGAGACGCTGAAGCGCGAGTTCGGCGTTGCGCCCGGGGCACAGACCCGTGCGCTGGCGCAGCGGCTGCGTGCGGAGATGGACCCGGCGCCCGCGCCTTCCCGCCCGGAACCGGTGCCGCTCGACGCCCCGCCGCCGGTGGCCGTGCTGCCCTTCACCCAGCTGGGCGAGGAGACGGTGCCGAGCCACATCGCCGACGGCATCCTGGTCGACACGGTGTGCCAGCTGGCCGGGCTGCGCGAGCTGCAGGTGATCTCGCACGGCTCCACCCTGGCCTACCGCGACCCGCAGATGGATCTGCGCCAGGTGGGGCGCGAGCTGGGCGCGCGCTATGTGGTGAACGGGACGGTGCAGCGGCACGGCAACGCGCTACGGCTGCGGACGGCGCTGGCCGATGCGGGCACCGGCGCGGTGGTGTGGATGCGGACGTACGACACCTCGGCGACGCTGGACTTCGCCGGCCAGGACCGGCTGGTGGCCCAGATCGTCAATACGCTGGCGCCGCGGGTGCATGAGCTGGAGCTTCAGCGGGTCAGGGGCAAGCGCCCCGAGAGCCTGACGACCTACGAGAAGGTGCTGCTGGCGCGCGAGCATCTTTTGACGCTGCGGCGCGACGAGTACGAGACGGCGCGGGTGCTGCTGAGCGAGGCGGTTGCCGCCGAGCCGGGCTATGGCGAAGCCTATGCGCTGCTGGCCGACTATTTCGGCGTGGCGCTGACCCAGGGATGGCTGGAGGATCGCGACGGCACGATCCGGATCGTCGGTGAGTACGCGCAAAGGGCCCTCGAGCTCGATCGGGAGAACTGTCGGGCGCTGATGTTCCATGCTCATCGCCGCTCCTTGCTGCATCGCGATTTCGACGCGGCGATGGAGCTTTTCGGGCGCGCGCTGTCGGCCTGGCCGGGTTCGGCCCATACGTGGCTCTGGAGCAGCTACACCTGGGCCTATGTCGGCGAGGCGGCCGAGGCGGTGCGGCGTGTGGCGCGTGGCCTGGAGCTTTCGCCGCGTGACCGCGAGGCGCACGAGTTCTACAGCGCCATGTGCGTGGCCCACTACACGGCCGGCGACTATGGCGAGGCCAGCCGCTGGGGCCTGAGAGCGATCGGCGAGCCGCGGGTGCTGCGCGCAACGTTGCGCTGGACGGCGGCCTCGCTGGCCGCCGCCGGCGAGATAGAGGAAGCCCGCCGGATCGCGGCGCGGGCCATGCGAGAGATTCCCGGCCAGCGCGTGCGCGACGTGGTGCTGAACAGCCCGTACCGCGACGCGGGGAGGCGGGAGGCCTACGGGCGGCACCTGACGCTGGCCGGGCTGCCGGAATGAGGCGCGGGCCGCGCCATCGCACTACAACGAGGAGGACGACATGTCGGGCACAACGCCGGCGGATCTGAACAAGCTGATCGAGGAGCTGGGCAAGTTTCTGGTGTCGCTGCCCGCGGCGATCCAGGCCGGGATCGTCGATTCCGGCGCATTCGGTGGCCAGAATGGTGGCCAGAATGGTGGGCAGAACGGTGGCCAGAATGGGGGCCAGAATGGGGGCCGGGCCCAGGGGTGGTTCTGGGTTCCCGGCGGGCTGGCCGGCGGGCGGGCCGGGCCGGTACTCATGGGCGCCGCACTGCCCGACCATGCCGGCGACGAGGTGTTCAAGCCGCCGATGGTGGTCGGTACCGAGTTCCCCGAGGGCGGGTGGGACCCGCTGCTGCGCGCGGCGGTGGTGGCAACCGACTTTGCAGTGCGGGCAGCGACAACCGCCACGGAAATGCAAGGTCTTCCCGAGGACGATCCTGACGCGACGAAGGGCACCGACGGCAAGACCGTATGGAACGCCTGGAGCGAAATGCGCGCTCGCCTGACTGCCAAGCTGAACAACTCCGCCGAGAACTTGGCCGAGGAACTGCAGCACCTGCGCGACCTGCGGGCGACCGAGCGAGGCGCGGGCTACCAGGGTGCGATCTTCGCCCAGGCCGGCGACTTCACCACCTACTATGCCGACCTGCTGGCCTGCTCACCGGCCTCGCGCCCGGCGACCTGGAGCCTGGTGCTGATCGGCCTGCAGGTGGGCGGGATGGTGTCGGCGCGGTTCAAGAGCGAGTTCATGCGGCCGCGCCCGGCGCAGGTGTGGCCCGGCATCGCGCCGATGATCGACACGCCGCCGCACCCGGCCTATCCCAGCGGGCATGCGTTGCAGGCCTACCTGATCGAGGCCTGCGTGGTGGAGGCCGTGCCCGAGATGTTCGGGGCGCTGCGCGGCCTATCGGAGGAGATTCCGGTGAACCGCGAGCGCGCCGGGGTGCACTGGCCCAGCGACAAGGTGGGCAGCTGGGCGATCAGGGACACGATCATGGCCGTGCTGCGGCAGGTTCCCGCGTTCGACGAAGTGGTCCAGCGGGCCAAGGCCGAGTGGAAGCCGGTGAAGGCGACGAACACAAAGGCGGCAGGGAAGCAGGCAGTGGTCACGGCCGCGGTCCTTGACCTGAAGACCGAACCCGGCGCCGCAGCCGCCGCCCCGGCGCCCGCGCCCACCGGTGCCCATGCGCCCGTTCCGCCCCCCCCTCCGCCCGAGCCGGATTACCCGAGCCACCCCAAGGTTGACGCCGACCGTGCCTGGCCCAAGAGGGCGCCGCAGGACCGCAAGCGGCTCCCGCCGGCTGATGATGGGGTACCGTTGCCGCGTGCCAGCAGGAAGCGGGTCAAGTGACCGGCCAGGGCTGCCTGGCCTCGACCCGCTTGCGCAAGTTGGCCATGAAATCGTCCTCCGACGATGGGGCGGTGCCCGGCAGCTTCACGACCGCGCCGGCCTTGCCATCCAGGGGCCGCAGCCACAGCGCTGCGGTCCAGGCGGCGCGGCACCAGATGTAGCAGGGCTCCGCTTGCGCGTTCACCCGATTGTCGGCCGCCTTCAAGGCCTCGACCGTGCGCGTGGCCGTGACGCCGGTGTGGATCGACGAGACGCGCCAGGTGCCGCGGTCGTTCCATGCCTGCACCGCGGCAGCCACCCTGTTGCCGCTCATGACGAGAAAGCGCCAGGCGCGGAGCTCGGCCGCCGCGGCCAGGGGGCGGTGCTCGCGCAGGTCGCGGATGCTGATCCATAACACCCGATGGGGAAAGCTGAGGACGAGCGGCTGGCCGCTCTCCTCGTCGGCGCGGACCTTCACGATCTCCCACGAGAGCAGGTCCTGCATCTTCCGGTGCGCGGCGACCCGGGCCGCGGTGGGGAAGGCGGTGACGGGAACGATCTTCATTGCAGCGGCCGGGTGATGATCTTGTGGGTGAAGGGGCCGAACTCGCGCCAGAAGCCCTCGAAATCCACCACCTCCGGGCCGGCGGCCGGGTTCCAGATCAGCAGGTCGTTGTCGGGAAAGGCCTCATAGCCGTAGACGATGACGAAGTGCCGGTAGTCGCCGCGAGCGATGCGCAGGCAGACCATGCGCCGGCTGTCGACGAGCGCCACGAGCTCGTCGAAATCCAACGCGTCCGACACCACGAGGGGCAGCCCGGTGGCGGACAGCACGCCCGGCACGGAGAGCGACCCACCGGCGCCGAGGACGACGTAGCCTTCGAGCAGGTCCAGCTTGCGCAACGCGAGGTGCAGGAAGCCTTCGCGGTCCATCTCCTCGTTGACGCAGGAGAGGCGGGAGCCGGGTTCCTTGACCGTCGCGCATGCCGTCCCGGGGGCGTTGTCTTTGCAGGCTCGGCCGACGCCGACGAGGTTGGCGTCGACGATGCCACATTGCGTCGGCGGCGCCGACTGCCCGCCGCTTGCCGCGAGGTGGGTGGCATGCACGCTTGCCGCCGCAGCCGCCCAGCACCAGTTGTCCGCGGCCTGGAGCTGGCCCTGGAACACGCCGACGCTGCCGCGCTCGGTGGGGCCAGTGGCTTCGGCGAGATCCAGCGGGCTCGTCGTCAGGAGCAGGTGGGTGTACGCGTCCATTCCGTCGCCTTCCCATTGCGGCCGCAGGTTTTGATTGCGATATCGAGATTAGTTTTGGGGGCGCCGGCCGCCCCGGTCAAGTGCCAATCGGCACAGGCATGTCATCGTCCGAACATCTTCCCCGGCAGGGGCGCCTTTCGGGAGTATTCCATCCCGGTGTAGGCGCCGCCCTGGTAGCGTTCCACCACCGGGTCGGCGGTGACCTTGCCGGCCATCTGGGCGGCGTAGGGGTCGGCGCTGTCGGTGGGGGTCCAGTCGAGGGTGTCGCGGGCGTCCTTGCGCCAGTAGGTGCGGCTGTTGGCGCTGGCGCCCCAGATGACGCAGCTTTCGACCTTCTCCGCGAGGGTGGCGCGGGCGCAGAGGCGGACGAGGTCGTCGTAGCTGAGCCAGGTGGAGAGCATGCGGGCGTCGATCGGTTCGGGGAAGGAGCTGCCGATGCGGACGTTGATGTTCTCCACGCCGTGCTTGAACCAGTACATGCGGCCCATCAGCTCGCCATAGGCCTTCGACAGGCCGTAGTAGCCGTCGGGCAGGAGCTGGCAGTCGTCGTCGAGCGGGGTGTCGCGCTCGTGGAAGCCGATGGCGTGGTTGCTGCTGGCGAAGAGGACGCGGGCGCCCTCGCGGCGAGCGGCTTCGTAGATGTGGTAGAGGCCGCGGATGTTGGGGCCGATCACCTCCTCGAACGGGCGCTCCACGGAGACGCCGCCGAAGTGCAGGATCATGCCGCAGCCTTCGGCCAGGCGCAGGATGGCGACGCCGTCGTTGAGATCGGCCTTCACGAAGCGGCTGCCGGGGGGGACCGGGTCGGGGAAGGGGGCGATGTCCGTCAGCACCAGCTTCCAGCCCAGTGCGCCGAGGCTGCGGGCCAGGACGCGGCCGAGGGCGCCGGAGGCGCCGGTGAGCAGAACGGGCTTGGTGGGGATGTCGCTCATCGCGGGTCTCCTGGGTTCGGGCGCAGGAGGGCATCGGGGGCGGTGGGACGTCAACACCTTGCGCGGGCGCGTGGGGCGCTGCACGCTTGGGGCATGCGCACCCTGACCGACCTTTCCGCCGCCCTTGCCGTTGGCAAGACCACGTCCCGCCAGCTGGTGGAGGATTGCCTCGCCCGCATTGCCGACCCCGCGGGGGAGGGTGCGCGGGCGTTCATCAAGGTGGATGCGGAGGGGGCGCGGGCGGCGGCGGATGCGATGGACCTGCTGCGGCGGGCCGGGCGGGCGCCGGGGCCGCTGGCAGGGATTCCGTTCAGCGTGAAGGACCTGGCGGGGATTGCGGGGCAGGTGACGACGGCCGGTTCCACGGTGCTGGCCGATGCGGCGCCCGAGGCGGCGAATGCGCCGGTGGTGCAGCGGATCGCCGAGGCCGGGTTCGTGATCATGGGCCGGACGAACATGACGGAGTTCGCCTTCTCCGGGCTGGGGATCAACCCGCATTACGGCACGCCGGCCGCACCGTGGGATCGGGCGAACCGGCGGATTCCGGGCGGTTCCTCCTCCGGGGCCGGGGTTTCGATTGCCGATGGCATGGCCTATGGCGCGCTGGGCACGGATACCGGCGGGTCGTGCCGGATCCCGGCGGCGATGGTGGGGGTGGTCGGCTACAAGCCGACGGCGCGGCGGGTGCCGATCACGGGCGTGGTGCCGCTTTCGACGAGCCTTGATTCGATCGGGCCGCTGGCGAATTCGGTGGCGTGCTGTGCGGCGATCGATGCGGTGTTCGCGGGCGAGGCGTTGCCGGATTTGGTGGCGGCGCCGCTGGCCGGGTTGCGGCTGGGGGCGCCGCAGAACGCGGTGCTCGATGGGATGGACGACGCGGTGGCCAATGCGTTCGAGGCGGCGTTGGGGCGGCTTTCGGCGGCCGGGGCGCGGGTGGAGCGCATCCGGCTGGCGGCGTTCGACGAGATTCCCCGTGCCAATGCGCGCGGCACCTTTGCGGCGGCGGAGGCCTGGGCGTGGCATCGGGAGCTGATCGCCGCGCGGGCCTCGGGCTATGATCCGCAGGTGCTGAAGCGCATCATGCCGGGGCGGGACATGGCGGCCGGGGACTATGTGGCGTTGCTGGGGGCGCGGGAGGCGATTTGCGCGCGGGCCAATGCGGTGACGCAGGATTTCGACGCCATCGTGATGCCGACCTGCCCGCTGTTGCCGCCGCCGATCGCGGCGCTGGAGGCGGACAGCGATGCCTATACGCGGGTGAACCTGATGCAGCTGCGCAACTGCGCGTTCGGGAACTTCCTGGACCGCTGCGCGATCTCGCTGCCCTGCACCAAGCCGGGCGAGGCGCCGGTGGGGCTGATGCTGATGGGCGAGATGATGGGCGACGCGAAGCTGTTCCGGGTCGCGGCGGCGGTGGAGGCCGCACTGAAGTAAAAATGAACCAAAAAGCCCATCCACCTGGCGCGGGCGCAAGGTCGGAAAGTCTTTTTGCTTCTTTTTCTTCAGAAAAAGAAGACTCTTGCTTAACTCCTGGGGGAGACAAAGAATGAGCAATCCTGAAATCGACGCCCTGCGCGCCGCCATCGCCGCGCGCCCGAAGGCGGCGGACCTGGCCGAGATGCGGCGCGGGATCGATGGGCGGGGCCTCGCGAACAAGCTGGCCGACGACGTGGTGGTGGAGCCGGTGACGGCGGCCGGGGTGAAGGCCGAGTGGACCAGCACGCCGAACGCGGCGGCGAACCGGGCGATCCTGTATTTCCATGGCGGCGGCTTCGTGATCGGGTCGCTGGACAGCCACCGGCATGCGGTGGCGGAGATGGGGCGTGCGGCGGCGGCCCGGGTGCTGGCGCTGGAGTATCGCCTGGCGCCGGAGCATCCGTTCCCGGCGCCGGTGGAGGATGCGGTGGCGGGGTATCGCTACCTGCTGGCGCAGGGGTTTGCGCCCTCGCACATCGCGCTGGCGGGGGACAGCGCGGGCGGCGGGCTGGTGGTTTCGGCGCTGCTGGCGATCCGCGAGGCGGAGCTGCCGCAGCCTTCCTGCGGGTGGTGCATCTCGCCGTGGATCGACATGGAGGCGACGGGGGGGTCGATCGCGACCAAGGCCGGGGAGGATCCTTCGGTGCAGAAGGCCGGGCTGGAGTTCATGGCCAAGACGTATCTGGGCGGGGCGAACCCGAAGGATCCGCTGGCCTCGCCGCTGCATGCGGATTTCACCGGGCTGGCGCCGATGCTGATCCAGGTGGGGGCGGCGGAGACGCTGCTGGACGATTCGGTGCGGCTGGCCGGGCTGGCCGGGGCGGCGCATGTGGCGGTGACGCTGGAGGTGTGGCCGGAGATGATCCACGTGTGGCACGTGATGCATCCGGTGCTGGCGGCGGGGCGGCGCGCGATCGCCAATGGCGGGGCCTATGTGCGCGCGACGATGGACGGCGCCACGCCGGTATCGCCGCGGGTGCCGTAGGGGTTACGGGGCGACCGGAAGCACGATCCGGTCGCTCGCGCCCGAGAGCATGTCGGTGACGCGGACCTGCCAGAGGCCGGCGGGGTCGCTGGCGGCGAGCGGCAGGCGCCAGGTGGTGGGCTCGCCGCGCAGGATGGCGGTGCCGCCGTAGCGTGGGGCGGGCGTGCCGTCGGGCGCGGTGACCTCTATGCGCAGCGCGGTGGCCTCGGCGGGGCTGGGGCCGGTGAGGGCGAGGTGGAGTTCCGTGATCTCGCCGGCGCGCGGCGTGGACGTGGCGGCGATGGTGGGGGCGGGCAGGCGCGCGGGGGTGAGGGCGAGGATCGTCGGCTCCGGGCCCTGCAGGCGCAGGGTGATGCGGCCTTCGCGGTCGGGCAGGCGGCCGCCGCGGCGCAGGTCGTGGGCGGTGTGGCCTTGGGGCAGGGTGAGGACGAGGTCCGTGGTGGCCTCCCCCAGCGGGCGCAGGCCGACGAGCAGGACGCGGCCGTTGGCGAGCA
>CANHCJ010000134.1 GCA_947458025.1 Rhodospirillales bacterium
AGGCGTGACGGAGCCGGATACGGGCCTGGACACCACGCGCCTGAAGACCCGCGCCGAACGCCGTGGCGACCGCTACGTGGTGAACGGCCAGAAGATCTGGACCAGCACCGCCCAGGTGGCCGACAAGATCCTTCTTCTGGCCCGCACCACCCCGCTGGAGAGCGTGCGCAAGAAGACCGAGGGGCTGAGCCTCTTCTACACAACTCTCGACCGCGCCCGCGTGGAAGTGCGCCGCATCGAGAAGATGGGCCGCAAGGCGGTGGATTCGAACCAGGTGTTCTTCGACGGCCTCGAAATCCCGGTCGAGGACCGCATCGGCGAGGAAGGCCGCGGCTTCGAATACATCCTGCACGGCATGAACCCGGAGCGCATCCTGATCGCCGCCGAGGCGGTGGGCGTCGGCATGGTCGCGCTGGAGAAGGCCACCGCCTATGCCAAGGAGCGCCGCGTGTTCGGCCGGCCGATCGGCCAGAACCAGGGCATCCAGCACCCGCTGGCGGAGAACTGGATGGAGCTGGAGGCCGCCCGCCTCATGACCATGAACGCCGCCTGGCTCTACGACCGCGGCGGCGATTCAGCGATTGGGGCCGGCGCGGCCGCCAACGCGGCCAAGTACCTCGCCGCCGAGGCCGGCTTCAAGGCCTGCACCCAGGCGGTGATGACGCATGGCGGCATGGGCTATGCCAAGGAGTACCACGTGGAGCGCTACCTGCGCGAAAGCATGATCCCGCGCATCGCGCCGATCAGCCCGCAACTGGTGCTGTGCTACATCGCCGAGCGCGTGCTTGGCCTGCCGAAGAGCTACTGACGATGTCGGATTACGATTCCACCGCCGAGACCCTGCGCCACATCCACCGCGTGCGCGACCACCTCAACACCGTGATCGCGGTGCTGATGGAACGCGGGCGGGTGCACGACGCCTCCAAGTTCTCCGAGACCGAGAAGCCCATCCTCGACAGCATCTACCCGCGGCTGCGCGGCCTGTCCTACGGCTCGCCGGAATACATGGCGCTGGTGAAGGAGGCCTGGCCCGGCCTGCAGCACCACTACCGCCACAACTCCCACCACCCGGAGCACTACGCCGACGGCGTGGCCGGCATGGATCTGTTCGACCTGGTGGAGATGTTCTGCGACTGGAAGGCCGCCAGCGAGCGCAACCCGAAGGACGGCATCCGCATCGACCACAACGCCCGCATCTATTCCATCGCGCCGCAGCTGGCGCAGATCCTGGCGAACACCGTGGCGCGCTGGCCGGAAGAGAAGAAGGCTCAGGCAGAATAGTGGAAACGTTAGTTCGACGCATAAGTTGTGCGCTCACTCCTGTTTTCATCGTCATATTTCTCGTCATACAATCAGCGCAGGCATCATCCTTACTATACGACTGCTCTTTTCCAATTTCTGCACAGGGAAGCCAGGAGGGACAACCGAGAATCGTGATACCCTCCGCCCCGTTCAGGATACAATTCTTTTTCGACCCACATCAAAATCGCATGACGGTTCTTGACGGCAGCGCAATGTGGGAGGTGAAATTCTTCCGTGGCATCGAGGCAATTACGATATTCAAAGAGCAAAACATCGGCGGCAACATATCCACCGTGATTATTGTCGTCGATGGCGCTGAGAGAGGCAGAGCCGTGTACAACAGAATACTTATGTTCGCAGGTGGAACTTTGATGCCAAGTCAGTACTATGGTCGCTGTGAGCGCAGTGGACTAGTTCCCGAGCCCTCTCGTGGGTAAGTCTCAGAGCGTCGTCATCATCGGCGGCGGCGCCGTCGGCAGCTCCACCGCCTACCACCTGGCGCGCGACCCTTCGTTCCGCGGCAGCATCACGGTGATCGAGCGCGACCCGACCTACCGCATCGCCTCCTCCTCGCTGTCGGCGAGTTCCATTCGGCAGCAATTCTCCACGCCCGTCTGCATCCGCATGTCGCAATACGGCCGCGCGTTCCTCGGCGCCGGGGCCGAGCTGCTGGCGGTGGATGGCGACCAGCCCGCCCTGGGCTATCGCGAGCGCGGCTACCTGTTCCTGGCCAGCGACGCCGGAGTGGACGTGCTGCGCGAGAACCACGCGGTGCAGACCGCCGAGGGCGCGGACATCGCGCTGCTCTCGCCGGCCGAGATCGCCGCGTGCTGGCCATGGATGTCCACCGACGGCATCGCCCTGGGCGCCTGGGGCAATTCCGGCGAGGGCTGGTTCGATGGCCCGGCCCTGCTCGCCGCGCTGCGGCGCAAGGCGCGCGCGCTGGGGGTGACGTACGTGGCGCAGGATGCCGCGGGCCTGGTGCTGCGCGGGGGCCGCGTGGCCGCGGTGCGGCTGGGCGACGGCAGCGAGGTGCCCTGCGACATGGCGGTGAACGCCGCCGGGGCCTGGAGCGCCCGCGTGGCCGGCTTCGCCGGGATCGACCTGCCGATCCGCGCGCGCAAGCGGATGATCTACGTGTTCCGCTGCGCGCAGCCGATCGAGGGCAGCGGGCTGGTGATCGACCCCGAGGGCATCTTCTTCCGCCCGGAAGGTGCCGGCTTCATCTGCGGCCGCTCCCCCGGCGAGGGCGAGCCGGACCCGGACGAGCCGCCGCTGGAGGTGGAGGAGGAGATGTTCCTGGAGCGCGTGTGGCCGGTGCTGGCCCACCGCGTGCCGGCGTTTGCGGAGCTGCGGCGCACCGGCGAGTGGGCCGGCTACTACGAGTACAACACCTTCGACCAGAACGGCGTGATCGGGGCGCATCCCGCGGTGCCCAACCTGATCCACGCCGCCGGCTTCTCCGGCCACGGCATCCAGCACTCGCCGGCCACCGGGCGCGGGGTGGCGGAGCTGGTGGCGCATGGCGGGTTCGTTTCGCTCGATCTCTCGCCGCTGGGGTTCGGGCGGATCATCGAGAACCGCCCACTGGTGGAGAAGAATATCGTCTAGGCGTCGGACGGTTCCTGCAGCCAGCGCGCCACGATGCCGCCGAGGGCGGCGCCAATGATCGGCGCGAGCCAGAACAGCCAGAGCTGGCCGATATACTCCGCGCCGGCGAACAGCGCCGGGCCGGTGCTGCGGGCCGGGTTGACGGAGGTGTTGGTCACCGGGATCGACACCAGGTGGATGATGGTGAGCGCCAGGCCGATCGGGATGCCCGCGAAGCCCGCCGCCGCGCCCTTCGAGGTGGTGCCGACGATGATGAACAGGAAGGCGAAGGTCAGCACCACCTCCGCCACGAAGCCGGAGGCCATGCTGTACTTGCCCGGGCTCAGCTCGCCGTAGCCGTTGGCGGCGAAACCGCCCGGCACCCAGCCGGCCTTGCCGGAGGCGATGAACCACAGCACCGCGGCGGCCACGACGGCGCCGGCGACCTGGGCGGCGATGTAGGGCAGCACCGCCCCGGTGCGGCAGCGCCCGGCGGCCCACAGCCCGATGGTGACGGCGGGGTTGAAGTGGCCGCCCGAGATGTGGCCCACGGCATAGGCCATGGTGAGCACGGTGAGGCCGAAGGCGAGCGATACGCCGAGGAAGCCGATGCCGAGGCCGGGGAAGGCGGCGGCCAGCACCGCGGAGCCGCAGCCGGCGAAGGTGAGCCAGAACGTGCCGAAGAACTCGGCGGCGGCACAGCGCGGCATGTTTTTGTTCATGGAACTCTCCAGGCCAGTGCCGGGAGGTTGGAGGGCAAAGGGTACGGCGGCCACACAACTCCGCGACACCTCGCGGAAAAGTGGCAGATGCTGCCTACAACTGTGCCCGGTTCACCCGTGCCGGCCGCGGGCGAAGCCGACATCGAAGCTGCGCACCCCGGTCTGGCGGCCGGGCGCGGCCAGCCACGGGGATGCGGCGAGGGTGGCCGTGGCGTCCTCCGCACCGGCCTGCCAGCGGGCGCGCAGGGTGGGGCGGCCGAATTCGTAGCCGCGGCCGGTGCCCTGGTCTTCCAGCGGGCGATACACGAGCTGGACGATATCCATGCGCGCGACATGGCCGGCATCGTGCAGGAACCGGGCTTCCGGCAGGGCGCGCAGCTCCTCCGGCAGGCGGTCCCACAGCAGCTGGATGTTGCGGCCGAGATTGTGCAGGTGGCGGAAGCTGTCCGTCACCGCGCGGGTGCGGCTGGAGTAGCGGATGTCCTTGGCGCGGCTCTCGGCCTCGTCCAGCGTGGCGGGCAGGGGGCCGCGGGCGCTGAACAGGTCCACCTGGAACACGATGCGGCTTTCGCGCGGGGCGGTTTCCATCATGTATTGCAGCGGCGTGTTGGAGACGAGGCCGCCATCCCAGTACTGCTCGCCGTCGATCTCGATGGCCGGGAAGCCGGGCGGCAGGGCGCCGCTGGCCATCACGTGCTCCGGCCGCAGGACGATCCCGGCATTGTCGAAATAGGCGAAGTTGCCGGTGCGGACATTGACGGCGCCGAGGGAGAGGCGGGTTTCGCGGGCGTTGATGCGGTCGAAATCCACCAGGCGTTCCAGCGTCGCCTTCAGGGCGGCGGTGTCGTACCAGCTGCTGGGGCCCGGCCCGGCGAGCCATTCGAAGGGGGCGCGAGGGGTGAAGAAGCCGGGCTGGCCGAAGGCCATGCTGGCCAGCGCGCTGGCCTGGCGCTGGGCGCCGGCGAGCGGGCCTTCGGGGGCGGCGGGCCAGCCGGCGGTGGGGCTGGTGACCTCCTCCCAGAAGCTGCGCAGGCGCTCCACGCGATGCTCGGGCGCGTTGCCGGCGATGATGGCGGCGTTGATGGCGCCGATGGAGATGCCGGCGATCCAGTCCGGCTGGTAGTCGGAGCCGGCGAGGATCTCATAGACGCCGGCCTGGTAGCTGCCGAGCGCGCCGCCGCCCTGGAGCACGAGGCCCACCTTGCGGTCGTAGCTGGCGGGGCGGGGAGGGAAGGCGGGCGGCATGGGCGGGTCCTGCGGTGCGGTGGAAGCCTACCATGCGGCGGGCGGATTGCCGCGGCGGCGGAATGTGGCGAGTATCGCGGGGTTCGGGAGGAGACGCGCAATGTCGTCCAGCTACAATGTCGGTGACCTGGTGGCCGAGTTCCTGTCGCTCTGCGGGGTGACGACGGCGTTCGGCATCGTCTCGGTGCACAATATCCCGACGCTGGACGGGATCGGGCGGCGCAACGCGATCCGCTTCGTGATGACGCGCGGCGAGCTGGGCGCCTCGCACATGGCCGACGGCTATGCGCGCGCGACGGATGGGCTGGGGGTGGTGATCACCTCCACCGGGCCGGGTTCGGCCAATGCGGTGGCGGGGCTGGTGGAGGCGGAGTTTGCCGGCGCGCCGGTGCTGCACATCACCGGGCAGACGCCGACGAAGTTCGTCGATCGCGGCACCGGCTCGGTGCACGACGTGAAGGACCAGCTGGGCACGATGGCCTCGGCGGGCAAGGCGGCGTTCCGGGTGCGCACGGCGCAGCAGGCGCTGGGCACGCTGATGAAGGCGGCGTCGCTCGCACTGACCCCGCCGCGCGGGCCGGTGACGGTGGAGGTGCCGATCGACATCCAGCGCACGCCGATCGAGCGGCCCTCGCTGTTCGACCGGTTCCACCTGCCGGTGGGCGCGCCGCTGGCGCCGGATGCGGCGGACCTCGATGAGCTGGCCGAGCGGGTTTCGAAGGCCAAGCGGCCGATGCTGTGGCTGGGCAACGGGGCGAAGGGCGCGCGGGCGGGGGCGCTCGCTTTGCTGGATCTCGGCTTCGGGGCGGTCTCGTCCTGGAACGGGCGCGGGACGGTGCCGGAGGACCACCCGATGACGATCGGCGGCCTCAACGGCAACGGCGCGCCGGAGGTGCAGGCCTTCTACGACAAGTGCGACCTGATGCTGGTGGCGGGCTCGCGCCTGCGCGGGCATGAGACCAGCGAGTTCTCAGTGAAGCTGCCGGCGAACCTGATCCAGGTGGATATCGACCCGGAGGCCAATGGCCGCACCTATCCCAGCGCCTGGTTCATGGCCGGCGACGCGGCGGCGACGCTGGCGGGGCTGGCGGCGCGGCTGAAGGGGCGGTGGCAGGCGGCTTCGGGCTACCGCGAGGAATTCACGGCGATGAAGGCGGCGGCGCAGGCGGCGTTCAAGGCGACGCTGGGGCCGTATGCGACGTTCGCGGACCAGCTGCGGGCGGCGATGCCGGCGGATGCGATCTTCGTGCGCGACATCACGCTGAACAACTCCACCTGGGGCAACCGGGTGTTCCCGATCCTGGACCCGAAGACGAACATCTACCCGATCGGCGCCGGCATCGGCGTGGGGCTGCACCTGGGCATCGGCGCCGCGCTGGGCGCCAACGGGCGCAAGACGGTGATGATGAGCGGCGACGGCGGGTTCTTCCTGAACATGACGGAGCTGTGGACCGCGGCGCAGGAGCGGCCGGACATCGTGATGGTGGTGATGAACGACCGCGGCTACGGCGTGATCAAGCACATCCAGGATTCGCTGTATGGCGGCCGGCGGTTCTACGGCGACCTGCTGACGCCCGACCTGCAGCAGCTGGCCGCGCTCGCGGGGGTGCCTTCGTTCAAGGTGACGGACGGGGACACGTTCGGCGCCACCGTGGCGCAGGCGCTGGCGGTGCCGGGGCCGACCTTGGTTGAGGTGGACATGACGGCGATCGGGGCGTTTCCGCCCTATGCGCCGTACAACAAGAAGATGGCCTGAAAAGAGAAATCGCCAATAATTCAAACAAAATCACGACATGCGCTTATTTTTTCTTATGGACTCCTTCGACCTTGAACATATATTCTCGAGGACGCGAAGATACAACGCTATAGTTTCTTAAGAACATGCAAATTATATAGATAGATAATATATATGCATTCTTTGGTTTTAGGGCTCGGCTTTGGTCCGCATCGACTAGATTGTCGCGGAGATTTTTCGCGGCCATAATGTTATCAATTTCAATTTCGATGATACTGTTGTCAAAAGTAATTTCGGACCTCGAGTGTGCAAATGTATTTCTTGTCGCTCGGACACAATCTAGGTCTTGAGCCATATTTTCGGGGATAATTCCGAACGCCCGAGAAATTAGTATCTTTGAACGAAAATCTGAAAGAGGCCCGCCATAGGAAAATAATTCTGAAACTTCCGTTCGAGAGAGCTTGTTTATCTTCGAATGTATCAAGCGTTCTAGCTCACCCTCGAGAATTGAGCTTCCAATGACAGCTGCATTCATATCGGATGATTTCTGTAGATCGTTTAGCAGATCGAAAAGATCGGCGCCTTCCGGATGCTTTCGTGCGAGGTTTCGCAGAGCACTTCTGTTGGATGGCATTTTGCGTCTCGCCTTCCGTCGCCAATGCGCTGGCTCTGCCGGCGTCAGTTGCGAAGCTGCTTCGCCAGTCGCTTCGCCAGCAGCCAGCCGATGCCGCCGGCAAGCGGGGCGGCGGGGAGGATCAGCAGCCAGCCGATATGGGCGCCCTGCACGGCAAGGCCGAGGCCGATGCCGAGCAGGAGGCCGCCGGTGATGGAGCCGGCGACGGCGGCGGAAAGGCCGAGCCAGATGATGTCGGTGCGCGTGACCATGCCGGGCAGGTAGGGCGCCGGCAGTCGCTTGACAAGGCGCGCGCCCGTGCCCGGTGCGGGGCCGGGCAATCCTTTCGCGGCCTGCGCGGCGGCGGCGGCGGGCAAGACTGCGTTAACCGAACCGGGATCATCCTGCCGGAAACCAACCGCAGGAGAAGCCTGCCCATGTCCGCCTCCCTCATCGACCCCGCCGTCTCGCCCGTGCCGCCGCCCGTGATGCCAAGCTTCTCCATCGCGCCGCGCGGCTGGCGGATGAACGTGGCGGACACGCCGGCGGCGCGCCAGGCGGCGGCCGAGTTCACCAGCGGGTTCGAGGAAGGCACGCTGCAGTTCTTCGACGCGGTGCTGCCGGAATGCGACCGGATGGTGGATTTCGGCGGGTTCATCGGCTTCACCTCGCTCTACGCCGCCGCCCAGGGCGCCAGCGTGGACGTGTTCGAGCCGAGCCCGACCAACGGGGCGCTGCTGGCGGCGAACCTGGCGGCCAATCCGCGCCTCTCGCACCGCATCCGGCTGCACCGGCACGCGGTGGGGGCGCGGGATGCCTCGCTGCGGCTGTTCGCCAAGGCGCATGCGGATTCCGGCGCCTCCTTGTTCGAAACCGTGCAGCGCGGCGCGCTGCTGCGCGGGCGGGCGGAGGCGGTGGTGCCGGTGCGCGATGCCGCGGCGGTGCTGGAGGAGATCGGGCTCAGCCCCGACATGCTGCTGAAGATCGACATCGAGGGCGCCGAATACGAGGTGGTGCCGGCAATCGCCCACCTGCTGCGGCGGGAGCGGCCGTTCCTGCACATCTCCTTCCACCCGTTCAACCTGGTGCGCGGGACCGACGAATACCTGAACCAGGTGGCCCGGCTGCAGGGCGCGCTGGCGATCGCCGAGGCGGTGGCGCCCTACCACCACATGTATTTCCACACCCCGCAGGGCTGGACGCGGATCGACCGGAGCGACCGGCTCGCCCTGCTCTCCCAATACCTGCTGAAGCCCAAGCCGGTGCCGCGCATCGCCACCCCGCAATACGGCTTCACCGACGCGCTGGCGCTTTCGGAAGTGGCGCTGCCGCTGGGCTGAATACACCGGCGGGCACGGCAAACCTGTCGCGCCCGACTGCATCATCCTATATGTATCGCACCGCACCCAATACGGGAGTTTGCCGCATGTTCGCACGCCGCCTGCTCTGTTCCGCCCTGCTTGCCGCCGGCCTGGCCGCCGCGGCCCCCGCCGATGCGCGCGACCTGATGGTGGTGGGCTTCGGCGGCGGGTTCCAGGACAACGCCCGCAAGCACCTGTTCCAGGGCTACACCCGCACCACCGGCGTTGCGGTGAAGGACGACGTCTACAACGGCGAGATGGCCAAGATCGCCGCCATGGTGAAGGCGCGCGACGTCACCTGGGACGTGGTGATGGTGGAAGCGCCCGAACTGGTGCGCGGCTGCGAGGACGGCACGTTCGAGAAGCTGGACTGGACCGTGATCGACCGCAGCAAGTTCGTCCCCGGCGGCACCGTGGCCTGCGGCGCCGGCGCGGTGGGCTGGGGCGTGACCCTGTTCTACGACCAGAAACGCATCCCCGACGGGCCCAAGACCTATGCCGAGCTGTGGGACACGCGGAAATTCCCCGGCAAGCGCAGCTTCCGCTTCACGCCCAAGACCACGCTGGAAATCGCGCTGATGGCCGACGGCGTGCCGTTCCACGAGGTCTACAAGGTGCTGGCCACCAAGGCCGGGCAGGACCGCGCCTTCGCGGCGCTGGACCGGATCAAGGGCGACATCGTCTGGTGGCGCTCCGGCGCGCAGCCGCTGCAGTTCGTGGCCTCCGGCGAAGTGGCCTACGCCGTCGGCTTCGTCGGCCGCACGGCCCGCGCGGCCGGCGAAGGCGCGGCCTACCCGCTGCTGTGGCCCACCCTGCTCTACTCCTTCGACTACTGGGCGGTGGTGAAAGGCTCCCCGCATACCGCCGAAGCCATGAAGCTGATCAACTACATGACCGAACCGGCACCGCTGCGCGCCCTGGCGCAGGACTGGGCCGTCTCGCCGGCCACGAAGGTGGTGGCCGACGACCCCGCCGTGCGGGCCCGCAACCCCGGCATGGTGGCCAACCACGCCGAAGTCGGCCTCTCCATCAGCACCGAATTCTGGGTTGAACACGGCGAAGACCTGGAAAAGCGCTTCAACGCCTGGGCCGCACGGTAGGTGCCGGCTGGGCTTGGGCGGGGTTATGGGGAAGGAAGGCGAGGGGCTCTGCCCCTCGACCCCGCTGGGGCCTTAGGCCCCAGACCCCATCCGTTTGTTGCCCATGTCGGGTGG
>CANHCJ010000135.1 GCA_947458025.1 Rhodospirillales bacterium
CCCGCGGCGCCGGCTCCGGCGTGGCCACCGGCCCCGCCGCCCGGAAGGCGCGCGCAAAGGTGGAGAACACGCCGAACGACCCGCCCGCCTGCGTCTTCACCGCGTCCGGGTGATGCAGCAGCGCCGTCATGTGGCAACGCAGCTTCACGCCGCCCAGCGCCCCGATCACCCGGCGATAGGCCGCGCGCGCCCAGGGCTCGGTCGGCAGGCCGGCATGCACCTCGGTTGCCCCGGTCTCGGCCACCAGGCACGGGATCACCTCCTCGAACCGCCCGCGCCGCAGCACCAGCGTCGCCCCGCGCGCCGCGATGTCCGCCGCCAGCGCGGCCAGGCTGTGGTGCAGCCACCACCGGCTCGCCCCGCCCGGCGCCCAGTCGCCGGGGCTCACCTCATCCAGCACGAACACCGGCACCACCGGCCGGCCGCTCGCCAGCGCCGCCACCAGCGCCGGGTTGTCGGCCAGCCGCAGCTCGCGGCGCAGCCACAGCAGCACGGGCGGGGAGGGGGCAGTCACGGCGCGAACGTCGCTCCAGCTGGACACACCCCGCTCATATGGGGCGGCGCCACCCGGACACCACCCTCACCCCGGGATCAGTCCCCCTTGGTCAACCCGCCGCGTAGCGCGCCCGCAGCTCCTTGCCGATCGCCGCCTCGTCCACCAGCCTGCCGCCGGCCAGCACCACGGCAGTCACCTTGCCGCCCCGCCCGCGCACCAGCCGCGCCGTCTCGCCATGGCTGCCGAACCCGCCGGATTTGCGGACCACAGCCGCATCCGGCCCCGTCAGCTTCAGCTCCGTCACGTCGGCAAACGGGTTTGCCTGCCCCGGCACCGCCACGAACACCGCATCGCCCATCGGCACCAAATCCACCGGATCCCACAGCGACCACCAGCGCCCGCCCCATCCCGCCGTCGCCTTGGCCGTCTCCCCCTTGGGCGCCCCATGCTGCGCGAAGGCGCGCAGGATATGCACCACCCCCTCCAGCAGCAGCTGCGGCGACCCGTCCGCCGCGTTGGTCAGCACCGAGACGGTCAGCTTCTGCGAAGGGATCGTCGCCGTCTGCGTCTTCACCCCCTGGAAGCCGCCGGAATGGCCGACCATCTCCCACCCATCCCCCTGGGCCCCCACGCGCCCATGGATCGTCCCCAGCCCATAGTGCCGCTCGCCCGGCGTATCCGGGATCGCCCAGTGCTTGCGCGTCATCTCCCGCCGGCTCGCCGCCGAGAGCAGGCTCTTCGGCGCCGCCGGATCGAGCGTGGCGTAAAACCGCGCCAGGTCCCCCGCGGTGGAAAGGAACCCGGTGGCAGAGGCCAGCGCATGGGTGCAATTGTCCGCCGGGATCACCAGCCGCTCGCCCATCGCCCATTTGGAGGAATGGCCCCGGCTGGTCTTCACCTTCGGCCCCACCGGCGCATCCGGGAAGGTGTTCTCCAGCCCGGCCCGCTTCACCACCTCGCGCGCGATCCACTCGTTGTAGCCCTCGCCCGTCACCGCCGCGATCACCAGCCCCGCCAGCCCGAAGCCGTGGTTGCTGTATTTCATGCGCGTATTGGCCGGGATCACCGGCGCCTCGGCCAGCGCCGTGCGCAGCTCCGCCTCGTTCAGGAACGGCCGCCGGTCCGCCCACTGCCCGGTGTCCTCGCCGTCGCGGATGATGCCCGCGGTGTGGCTCAGCAGCTGCGCGATCGTCGCCTTGGCCACCTCGGGGTGCAGCCCCTGCACGTGCTGCCCCGCCGCATCGTCCAGCCGCAGCCGGCCCGCCTCCAGCAGCCGCATGATCCCCACCGCGGTGAAGGTCTTGGAATGGGAGGCGACGCGGAACAGGTGCTTCGGCGTCAACGCCTCCCCGGTGGCGAGGTTCGCCGTGCCGAAGGCCTGGTCCAGCACCAGCCTGCCCTCCTTGGCCACCGCCACCGCGATGCCGGGCATCTCGGTGATGCGGCGCTGGTACGCGATCCATTGCGGGATATAGGCAAGCGCGGGGGTGAGCCAGTCGGCCATCGGGTCGGTCTCCGGTTCGAACCCCTACAGCTTGAAGGCCCCCTGGCCCGCAGGCAACGTCCCCGCCGGCAACGCCTCCGCCGCCCCGCGCGCCGCGCGCCCCTGGTAGGGGAAGCTGAACAGCCGCCCCTGGCCCAGCAGGAACACCCGCCCGCCGCGCGGAAACAGCCCGGCGATCGCCGGGTCGTGCACATCCAGCCCGCCGGTATAGGCCCCCAGCGCCGGCAGGATCAGCCGCCGCGAATCCGCCACGAAGCAGGGCCGCACCACGGTGGCCCCGCGCGCCGGAATGCTCGCCTTGGGATGGAAATGCCCGCTCACCTCCCCCTTCGCCCCCGGCCGCGCCTGGTGGCGGAACACCAGCCCGCCCAGCACGAATTCCGCCACCGCCTCGCCCGGCAGCCCCGAGGGCGCCTCCGGGTCGTGGTTGCCCAGCACCCACACCAGCCGCGTCGCCCGCGCCATCAGCCCCAGCCGCTCCCGCTCCGCCGCCGCCAGCCGCGCGGCACCGGCGCGGTCATGGAAGGAATCCCCCAGCAGCACCGTCACCGCCGGCCGATGCCGCCGCAGCAGCAGCGCCAGCCGGTCCAGCGTGGCGGCACTGTCCCAGGGCGGCAGCAGGCTGCCCTTGGCCGCCGCGGCCGAGCCCTTCTCCAGGTGCAGGTCCGCCACCGCCATCAGCTTCTGCGCCGGCCACAGCACCGCGCCGCCGGGCTCCAGCATCAGCCGCTCGGCCCCGAGATGAATGGGCGCGGCACTCATGCCAGCAACCGCCCCTGCCGGGGTTCGCGCCGTGCCTTCGGCATGAACCGCGCCGAGGGGCCGGGCGGCGCCACCTCGCCCATCGCCTCGGCCACCAGCGTCTCGGCCTCGGCCAGCAGCGCATCGTCGCCCTCGCCGCTGCGCACGCTCTCCCGCCCGATCTCCAGCAGCACCGGTACCGCCAGCGGGGACACGCGCGAAAGCCGCACATGCCGGATGCGCCGCTGGATGCGCCGCAGGAACTCCGCGATCCGCCCGAGATCGGTCAGCCCCCCCGCCGCATCGGCGCGCGTGGCGCGCAGCAGCACGTGGTCCGGCTGGTGCCGGCGCAGCACGTTGTAGATGAGGTCGGAATTCACCGTCACCTGGCGCCGCGTCTTCTCCTGGCCGGGATGGTGCCGCTCGATCAGCCCGGCGATCACCGCCACGTTGCGGAAGGTCCGCCGCAGCATCGAACTCTCCGCCATCCACGCCTCCAGGTCGTCGCCCAGCATGTCCTCCTCGAACAGCCGCGCCACGTCCTCCGGCGCCCGCGCGCTCCAGGTCGCCAGCACGTAGTCGGTGGCCACGAAGCCCAGCGGCTGGAACCCGAACCGCTCCATCCGCCGCGTCAGCAGCATCCCCAGCGTCTGGTGCGCGTTGCGGCCCTCGAAGCAGTAGGCGACCAGGAAATGCACATCCCCGCGCGGGAAGGTCTCCACCAGCAGCCCGTCCCTCCCCGGCAGCCGCGACAGCGACCGCTGCAGCCGCAGCCATTCCTGCACCGGCTCCGGAAAGCCCGGCCAGGTCGCGGGATCGTTCAGCATCGCCCGCACCCGGGCCGCGAGGTTCGTGGTCAGCGGCATCCGCCCCCCGGCATAGGCCGGCACCTTCGGCTCCCCGCTGCCGCCCTCCACCACCTCGATCCAGGTCTCACGCAGCCGCACGAAGCGCAGCAGCCGCCCGGCGAACATGAAGGTGTCCCCCTCGACCAATCCGTTGACGAAATACTCCTCCACCTCGCCCAGCGTGCCACCACCGCGTCCGGCCAGCCGCACCTTGATCATCGGCTCCTCCACGATCGTGCCGATGTTCATCCGGTGCTGCCGCGCCACCCGCTCCCCCATCACCTGCACCCGCCCCTCGCTGTCGCGGAACAGCTTGCGGAACTGATGATAGGCCTGCAGCGAGTATCCCCCGTGCTCCACGAACTCCAGCACGTCGCGGAAATCCCGCCGCGACAGCTCCGCATACGGCGAAGCCCGCCGCACCTCGGCATACAGCTCCTCCGGCAGGAACGGCCCGGCGCAGGCCACGCCCAGCACGTGCTGCGCCAGCACGTCGAGCCCGCCCGCCCGCGGCGGATCGCCATCCAGCTCCCCCGCCGCCACGCCCTGGATCGCCGCCTCGCATTCCAGCACCTCGAACCGGTTCGCCGGCACCAGCACCGCCCGGCTCGCCTCGTCCATCCGGTGGTTCGCCCGCCCCACCCGCTGCAGCAGCCGCGAGACGCCCTTCGGCGCGCCAATCTGCAGCACCTGGTCCACCCCGCCCCAGTCGATCCCGAGATCCAGCGACGACGTCGCCACCACCGCCCGCAACTGCCCCGCCGCCATCGCCCGCTCCACCTTCTGGCGCTGGTCCGGCTCCAGCGAGCCATGGTGGATCGCGATCGGCAGCGTCTCCTCGTTCAGCTTCCACAGCTCCTGGAACATCAGCTCCGCCTGCGCCCGGGTATTCACGAACACGATCGTCATCCCCGCCGCCCGGATCCGCTCCAGCACCAGCGGCGCACTCGCCAGCCCCATATGCCCGGACCACGGCAGCCGCCCCTCCGGCAGCATCACCTCGATCGCCGGCGGCACACCGCCGGAAACCTCCACCCGCCGCACACCGCCCCCGCGCCCATCGCCCGACACATAGGCCACCAGCGCCGCCGGATGCGCCGCCGTCGCCGAAAGCCCGATCCGCCGCACCCCCGGCGCCAGCACCCCCAGCCGCGCCATGCCCAGCGCCAGCTGGTCCCCCCGCTTGGTCCCGGCCAGCGCATGCACCTCGTCCACCACGATGGCCTTCAACGTCGCGAAGAACGCGGCCGCCTCGGGCTGGGAGACCAGCACCGCCAGGCTCTCCGGCGTGGTCAGCAGGATGTTCGGCGGCGCCTCCTTCTGGGCCTTCCGCTTCGCCGTGGAGGTATCCCCGGTGCGCGTCTCCACCGTCACCGAAAGCCCCATCTCCTCCACCGGCGCCATCAGGTTGCGCGCGATATCCGCCGCCAGCGCCTTCAGCGGGCTCACATACAGCGAGTGCAGCCCGGGGCAGGGCGCCCCGTGCAATTCCACCAGGCTCGGCAGGAACCCCGCCAGCGTCTTGCCGCCCCCGGTGGGCGCCGTCAGCAGCACGCTCTCGCCCTCCAGCGCCGCCGCCAGCACGTCCAGCTGGTGCGCCCTGGGCACCCACCCGCGCCGCGCGAACCAGCCGGCAAAAGGTTCTGGTAATGTTCCCGACATCCCTGCCTAGATAGGGCCTTCCCGCCGGTCCGCAAAGCACCACCTCAAGGCCAGGAACCCGATGCCGTGACCGCCCCCCACCCCGATACCTGGCTCACCCCGCTCCCCGCCGGCCTCTACTGCGCGCCCGCCGACGTCTTCATCGACCCCGTCCGCCCCGTCCCGCGCGCCGTCATCACCCACGCCCATTCCGACCACGCCCGCCCGGGCCACGAGGCCGTGCTCGCCTCGCCCGCCACGCTCGCCCTCATGCGCGCCCGCCTCGGCGACGGCGCCGGCCGCAGCCAACAGCCGCTCGCCTGGGGCGAACGCCTCACGGTCGGTGACGCCACCCTCTTCCTCCAGCCCGCCGGCCACGTCCTCGGCAGCGCCCAGGTCGCCATCGAATACCGCGGCGCCCGCGCCGTGATCTCCGGCGACTACAAGCGCCAGCCGGATGTCACCTGCGACCCCTTCACCCCCATCCCATGCGACGTCTTCGTCACCGAGGCCACCTTCGCGCTGCCCGTCTTCCGCCACCCCCCGGCCGCGGGCGAGATCGCCAAACTCCTGGCCAGCGTCAGGCTCTTCCCCGAACGCACCCACGTCATCGGCTGCTACTCCCTCGGCAAGACCCAGCGCCTCATCGCCTTGCTGCGCCAGGCCGGCTGGGACGAACCGATCTACATGCACGGCGCGCTCGCCCCGATGTGCGCGATCTACGAGGCGCACGGCATCCCCCTCGGCGAGCTCCGCCCCGCCACCGTCGCCGCGAAGAAGGACCTCGTCGGCCGCATCGTCCTCGCCCCGCCCTCGGCCATCGCCGACCACTGGGCCCGCCGCCTCGCCGAGCCCGTCGTCTGCATGGCCTCCGGCTGGATGCGCGTGCGCCAGCGCGCCAAGCAAGGCGGGGTGGAACTGCCGCTGGTCATCTCCGACCACGCCGACTGGCAGGAACTCAACCGCACCATCGACGAGGTCGGCGCCCCCGAAGTCTGGGTCACCCATGGCAGCGAGGACGCCCTCATCCACGAAATCGCCAAGCGTGGCATCCGCGGCCGCCCCCTGCGCCTGATCGGCTACGGCGAGGAGGACGGATCATGACGCATTCAAGCCCCCGGCATGTTGAAGCCGAACCAGTGCGGGAAACTGGCCGATACGCCCGCACCCCCCTAGGCTTCCCGTCCAGCGCCGCACCCCGCCTGCGGCCAGGAAAGGAGGAAACCCATGCCCGTCACCGTCATCACGCGCTACTCCGGCGACCCAGAAGCCATCCTGCAGGCAGCCAAGGTCAACGCGCCGCTGCTGCTGAAGCATGGCGCCACGGAAGCGCGCCTGCTGCGGATCGGCACCGGCGGCCATTTCGGGCAGCATGTCACGGTCGTCACCTACAACAGCTATGCGGACTACGAAGCGGTTGGCGCCAAGCTCATGCAGGATGCCACCTACAAGAACCAGATGCTGGCGCTCGGCAAGGCCGCGGTCGCCGAGGACCGGACGATCTACTCCGAAATCCCCTACTAGGCCGCTCCAGCCGGCGCGGCCGGGTTCCTGCGGCGGCGGAGGCCACATGATCGCCTTCGCCACCCTGCTCGAACGCCTGCTCTTCACCCAGGGCCGCAACGACAAGATCCGCCTGCTGCGCCAGTTCTTCGAAACCCAGCCCGACCCCGACCGCGGCCTGGCCCTGGCCGCCATCGCCGGCGAACTGCACTTCGCCACCGCCAAGGCGGGCCTGATCCGCGACCTCGCCGCCGCCCGCACCGACCCCACGCTCTTTGCGCTGTCTTACGATTTCGTCGGCGACCTCGCCGAAACCGTCGCCCTGATCTGGCCGGGAGCCGCCACCAACGCCCCCCCGCCTTCCCTCCCGGAAGTCGTCGAAGCCCTCAACCTCACCCCCAAGCCCCGCCTCCCCGCCCTCGTCGCCGGCTGGCTGGATGCCACCGACGCTGGCACCCGCCTCGCCCTGCTGAAGCTCATCACCGGCGGCCTGCGCGTCGGCGCCACCGGCCGCCTCGCCCGCGTGGCCCTCGCCGAATTCTCCCAGGGCCGCGCCGCCGCGGATGCCTCCCCCCGCATCCTCCCGGATGACATCGAGGAAGTCTGGCACAGCCTCGCGCCCCCCTACCTCCCCCTCTTCGCCTGGCTCGAAGGCCACGCCGACAGGCCGGACCCCGCCACCGCCCCGGTCTTCCGCCCGCCAATGCTCGCCCACCCGCTGGAGCCGGAGGACATCCCCACCCTCACCCCCGCCATTCTCCGTGCGGAATGGAAGTGGGACGGCATCCGCGTCCAGCTCGTCGCC
The DNA here is from genome assembly GCA_947458025.1 of Rhodospirillales bacterium. GTDB lineage: Bacteria > Pseudomonadota > Alphaproteobacteria > Acetobacterales > Acetobacteraceae > CAMDGX01. Next base: position 7,539 of record CANHCJ010000135.1, read on the forward strand.
ACCCCGGGCGGCCGCCGCCTCTACTCCCGCGGCGCCGAGGACATCTCCGCCGCCTTCCCCGAAATCCTCGAAGCCATGAACTTCGAAGCCGTGCTCGATGGCGAGCTGCTGGTCATCCGCGGCGGCACCGTCGCCCCCTTCGCCGACCTCCAGCAGCGCCTCAACCGCAAGACCGTCACCGCCAAGCTCCTGGCCGACCACCCCGTCGCCGTCCGCCTCTACGACCAGCTCTTCGACGGCGCCGAGGATCTCCGCCCGCTCCCCTTCGATGCCCGCCGCGCCCGGCTGGAAGCCTGGTTCGCCCGCACCAGCCCGGCCCGCATGGACCTCTCGGAGCTGATCCCCTTCGCCACGCTGGAAGACCTCGCCGCCCTGCGCGCCACTGCCCGCGAGGCCGCCATCGAGGGCCTGATGCTGAAGGACGCCACCTCCCCCTACCTCCCCGGCCGCCCCAAGGGGAAATGGTGGAAATGGAAGCGCGACCCGCTCACGCTGGATGCCGTCCTGCTCTACGCCCAGCGCGGCCACGGCAAGCGCAGCGGCAGCTATTCCGACTACACCTTCGGCCTCTGGAAGGGTGACGAGCTTGTCCCCGTCGGCAAGGCCTATTTCGGCTTCACCGATGCCGAACTCGCCTGGCTCGACCGCTGGATCCGCAACCACACCACCGCCCGCTTCGGCCCGGTGCGCGAGGTGGAAAAGTCCCTCGTCCTCGAAGTCGCCTTCGACGGCGCCCAGCGCAGCACCCGCCACAAATCCGGCGTCGCCCTGCGCTTCCCCCGCATCTCCCGCCTGCGCCCCGACAAGCCCGCGGCCGAGGCGGACCGGCTGGAGGCGCTGGAACGGTTGATCCCGAAATAGGGATCTCAACGCCAAGGCGCCAAGGAGCAAGGCAAGACAAGAGCGCCAAGCCCCTTGGCGACCTTGCCTTTCCCTTCTTGGCGCCTTGGCGTTGAATCCCTTGCTCCCGATTGACCCCGCCCCCCGCCCGTGGTGCGCTCCCCGCAACCCGAACGGAGGAAACCCATGGCCATCATCCCGAACGTCTCGCTCGATCGCCTGCGCGCCGGCAAGCTCTCCATCGGCTTCGGCGCCACCCACCTGCGCACCGTCGCCACCCCCATGCTCGCTAAGTCCGCAGGGTTCGACTGGCTGTTCATCGACATGGAGCACGGCGCCTTCTCGGTGCACGAGGCCACCCAGCTCTGCTTCGCCTCCCTCACCGCCGGCATCTCCCCCATCGTGCGCGTCTGCACCGATGCGCTGGATGAAGGCACCCGCGCGCTCGACAACGGCGCCCAGGGGCTCGTCATCCCGCACGTCGATACCCCTGCCCAGGCCAAGCGCATCGCCCAGGCCTTCCGCTACCCGCCGCGCGGCACCCGCTCCTGGGGCGGCGGCATCGCCCAGTTCGGCTTCCTGCCCCCGCCGGTGGCCGAGGCCCAGGCGCAGATCAACAGCGAAACCCTCATCGTCGCCATGATCGAAACGGCCGAGGCCGTCGCCAACGTCGACGCCATCGCCGGCACCGACGGGATCGACTGCCTGCTGATCGGCACGTCGGACCTCACCGCCGACATGGGCATCTCCGGCCAGATGGGCCACGAGCGCGTCCAGGCCGCCTACCGCGCCGTGATCGACGCCTGCAAGAAGCACGGCAAGTATCCCGGCATGGGCGGCATCTACGATGAGGAGAACGCCCGCCGCTACGTCTCCTGGGGCTGCCAGTTCATCCTCGGCGGCGCCGACGGCCTGTTCATCACCCAGGCTGCCACCGCGCGCGCGAAGTTCCTCAACAGCCTGGCCGGCTAAGCGCTATTGGATGAGGCGATCGGTGTCCAGCACGCCGATCGCCTCCACCACCACCTCGCCGAAGCGCCGGGTGATCGCCACCAGGCTCGCCCGGCTCATCCCCGCGCCGAGCATCACGTAGTAGTCCACCGCCAGCGTTCCCGGCCGGGCCTCGGGCAGGGAGGCGCGGGCCATGATGTAGTCGTCGTTGATCCGGTTCGCGAGATCCAGCCGCTCCTGCCGGGTGGCGCGCGGCGCGAAGTCATAGCTGGCCATCAGCCGCACGCTGTCCTTGCCGGGCAGCACGAACACCTTCACCTGCGGCAGGGTCACCACGAGGTTGCCGCCGCCATCCACCGCAGCCGGCACCCTGGCCGCGTCGTACATCGCCTTCAGCAGGTCGCGCGACAGGTTCGC
>CANHCJ010000136.1 GCA_947458025.1 Rhodospirillales bacterium
GAGATACCCCCCCGCTGACATGGGCAAAAGTGATGCGGGTCCAGGGACCTCAGGTCCCTGGTGGGGTGCAGGGGCAAAGCCCCTGCTTGGGGTCCGGGGCGAAAGCCCCGGCTTTCCTCCCGAGGAGGCCGGCATGAGGTTCGACGACCGGCCCGTGGCGGCCTGGGTGAATTCCTTGTTCGTGGACCATTCGGTGCTGCGCACGGTTTGGCGCAATTTCGCCGTGGTGGTTCCGGGCCGCTGGTATCGCGCCAGCCATCCCTTGCCGTGGCGGGTGGGCACCTGGGTTCGGCGGCATGGGCTGCGCACGATCGTGAACCTGCGCGGCCCGCGCGAGTGCGGGTCGGACGCGTTGTCCCGCGCGGCGGCGTCGCGGCTGGGCATTGCGCATGTGTACATGCCGTTCGAAAGCCGCGGCGCGCCGCACAAGGACCGGATCCTGCGCTTCCACGAGATCTGGCGCACGGTGCAGACCCCGGTGCTGATGCATTGCAAGTCCGGCGCCGACCGGGCGGGGCTGGCCTCCGGCTTGGTGCTGATGTTCGAGGGCGGCACGGCGGCGGATGCGCTGGGCCAGCTTTCGGTGCGCTTCGGCCATTTCCGCGGCGCGCCCGCGGGGATTCTGGACGCGTTCTTCCTGCGCTACCAGGCCGAGGCCGAGGGGCGGCTGCCTTTCCTCGACTGGGTGAAGCACGAATACGACGAGGATGCGCTGCGCCGGGATTTCCGGGCGAACGGCATCGCCAGCTTCGTCAACGACCGGTTGCTTCGGCGGGAATAGCGCGCAGCCGGTAGGCGGCGTTCTCGAACGACACCGGATAGCCGGCGGCAAGCCGGGCCAGCGTGGCGGCCTCCGCATCGCGCCGCCAGCGTTCCTCGATCACGTAGGCCGGGCGGAAGGTGGCGAGCGTGCCGGGCCAGGAGTCGGGCGTGAGCTCCTCCGCCCAGGCCACGGTGGGGTAGCCGGCATAGAGGGCATAAGGGCGCGGGTTGCGGGCCAGGAAGCGGGTGCCGGGCGGGTTCTCCCGCATCTCGGCGAGCAGCTCGCGGAATTCCGCGCTGTCGGCGGTCAGCGGCGCCAGGGCGCGGGCATCGTGCTGCCGGTAGAACGGCAGGTAGAGCACGGCGAAGGCGGCCAGCGCGGCGGCGGGCGGCAGGCGGCGCAGCGGCTCCAGCGCCAGCCACAGCAGCAGCGGCAGGATCGGCAGGGCGTAGCGCGTCGGCTCCAAATGCACCGGGTAGGCGATCAGTGCGGCGGCGTAGAGCAGCACGAACAGCACCACGGCATCCGGCCCGCGGCGCAGCTGGCGCACCAGGCCCCAGCCGATCAGCCCGGCCAGCGCCAGCAGCACCGGCATGTTGGCCAGCCGCCCGAAGCTGAGGCCGAACAGCTCCACCAGCGCGAAAGCATAGGCCTGCCCGGCGGAGGCGAGGTGGGCCAGCAGGCCGGCGGGCGAAAGCCGCGCGAAGTAGCCGGCATAGGTGGCGTTGTCCACGCGCAGCGCCAGCGTGCCCACCACCGCCACCGCCACCCCGGCCAGCAGCGCGGGCGCCAGCCGCCGGCGCATCGGCCCGGCGCGGAAGGCCAGGTCCAGCGCCAGCGCCACGGCCAGCACGATGCCGATGGAGCGCGTCAGGATCGCCATCGCCACCCCGATGCCGAGCAGCGCCGGCCGGCCGCGCGCGCCCAGCAGCGCCAGGAAGCACCAGGCGGTGAACACGATGTCGGAGCCGACGGCGTCGCGCCGCATCAGGATCGCCGGCGACAGCCCCGCGGCCAGCACCAGCACCGCGCTCCAGCGCGGGCCGAGCGTGGGTTCGGCCAGCCGGTGCAGCAGCCACAGCATGGCCAGCACGGCGGCGAGCATCGCCAGCTTCACCGGCGCGGCCTCCAGCCCGAACACCGCCACCAGCGGCGCCAGCAGAAGCGGCAGCCCGGGCGGATAGGCCGCCGGCGACATGATGGCGTTGGCCGGGTTGTAGACGAAGAAGGTGTCGCCATAGGCGCGGCCCTGCACCAGCGCCTGGGCATGGGCGAGATACAGCGCGAAATCCCCGCCGCCGGTCACGGCGAACCCCGGCCGGAACAGCGCGAGGTACAGAACCGTCAGCCCCGCCAGCGCGGCGGCCGGCAGCCAGCGCTCAGCGCGCATTGGCCGGGGCGGAGAGCGGGAACAGGTGCCGGCGCCAGAACAGCGCGATCGCCAGGGTGGCGCACAGGCCGAAGATGCAATAGGCCGTGGCGGTGGCCACGAAGCCGAAGGTCGCGATCATCCAGCCGGCCAGCAGCAGGCCCAGCGGCATGCTGTACACCGCCAGCATGCGCACCCCCATCACCCGGCCGCGGAAGCGCGGCTCGGTGCTGCGCAGCAGCATCACCGCCATCGGCACCATGCTGAAGCTCTGCATGAACCCGGCCGCCACCAGCAGCGGAATGCCCAGCTGCGGCACGGTGGTGTGGGCGTAGAACAGCAGCATCACGTACCACACGAAGGTGAAGCTGATCATCACCCGCCCGGCCGGAATGCCGCGCGCCACCGTGCCCAGCAGCAGCGAGCCCACCAGCCCGCCGGAAGCGAAGCCGGCCGCCAGGAAGCCCAGCCCCGCCTGCCCCATGCCGTAGATGTCGCGCGCCACATAGGGCAGCAGCCCGCCCGACAGCGGGAAGGCGCAGAAATTCACCAGGAAGGCGATCACCATCGCCGCCAGCAGCCGCGGCGTGGCGGCGACATAGCCCAGCCCCTCCCAGACCTCGCGGAAGGGCGAGGCCTGCACCTCCGCCTTCGCGCGGGCGGGGTTGGCGATGCACAGCGTCAGCCCCAGGCTCACCAGGTAGAGCCCCGCGATCATCACATAGGCCATGCCGAGGCCGAGCAGCGCGAAGATCCCCGCCCCGGCCAACGCGCCCATGATGCGCGCGGAATCCATCGTGGTGCGCGAGATGCTGACCGCCCCCATCAGCTGCCCCGGCGCCATCAGCCCGCCGATCAGCGTGTTGCGCACCGAAAGGTCGCAGGGCCGCACCAGCCCCATCACCACGGCGATGCACACCACATGGATCGGCGTGATCGTGCCCGTCAGCGCGAAGATCGCCAGCAGCGTGGCCTGCGCCACGTACAGCCCGCGCATCAGGCACAGCATGTTGCGCGCCCCGATCCGGTCGCACCCCACGCCATAGAGCGGCGCGATCAGCGTGCCGAGGAACTGCAGCGATCCGAACACCGTCAGCCACACCACCGACTGCGTCTCGACCAGGATGTACCAGCCGAGGATCAGGGTCTCCATCTCGAAGGCCCAGGAGGTCAGCAGGTCGGCCGGGAACATCACCCGATAGCTACGGTTGCCGAACGGCGCCAGGAACGGCACCCGCGCGTTCTCGGTCGTCCGCGGCAGGGTGGCCTCGCTGGCCATGCCGTGCGTTTCCTCCTGGTCTGGCGTTGCACGAACGCTCGCAGAAGGGCCGCGCCGCTTCAAGCCGCGAAGCTGCGGGGCAGCCTTGAAGCGCCTATCTCCAGCGCCGGTGAAACCACAGCCATTGGGAAGGCTCCTCGCGCACCCAGCCCTCGATCACGGTGTTGATCATCTGGGTCGCCCCCCGCACGTCGATCTCGCCCGCGGCATCGCGCGGCAGGTCGAGCGGGCCGGTGGTGGTGATGTGGAAGCGCAGCCCGGGCCGGCGGATCACCCGCACGCCGTACACCGGGCAATCATACCGCTTCGCCATCCGCGCCAGGGTGGGGTTCGCCTTGGTCTCCCGCCCGAAGAACGTCACCGTCTCGCCGCGGCCGAAGAACTGGTCCACCAGCATGCCCAGGTGCTCGCCGCGCTCCAGCGCCGCCGCCATCTCGAACGCGCCGGAGCGGCGGGACGAGATCAGCCTGCCCATCAGCGGCCCGCGGATCGCCTCGATCTGCGCGGCCACGCTGCGGTTGTTCGGCATGCGATACAGCACCGCCGTCGGCAGCCCGTGCCGCTGCGCGGCCACCGCCGGCAGCTCCCAGTTCGCCAGGTGCGCGGTGAACAGCAGCGCCGGCTGCCCGTCGTCGCGCAGCCGCTCCAGCACCGCGCGCGCATCGGTGGTGATCCGCCCGGCATCGGGCCGGTCGGGGTCGTAGTCCCAGATCCGATCGAGATGCACATACTCGCCGGCGACCCGCCCCAGGTTCTCCCAGGCATCACGCAGCGTCGCCTCCACCCAGGCGCTGTCCTTCTCGGGGAAGCTCGCCGCCAGCTGGCGCCGGCCGACGCGATGCTCCGGCAGCAGCGGCCCGATGCGCCGCGCCAGGCCGCCCACCAGGTTGGAGGCCCGCTCCGGAGACATGCGGCGCAGCAGGGAGAAGATGCCGCCGGTGAGGCCGCCGAGGATGCGATCGATCATAAGGAAGCCTCTTCTTTTTCTGAAGAAAAAGAAGCAAAAAGACTTTCCCCCCTTTGCGCCCGCGCCGGCCAACGGGGAAAAGTTTTTTGGTTCTTTTTTTCAAAAAAGAACATGCTTGATTTCTTCAAAGACTCACAAGGATCTTCCCGAACACATCCCTGTGTTCCATCCGCCCCAGCCCTTCGCCATAGGTCTCCAGCGTATACTCGGTATCGATCACCGGCCGCACGCCCGAGGCGATCCGCGTCAGCGCCGATTCCATATTGGCCACCCGGCACCCGAACGAGCCCGTGATTCGGTACTGCTGCTGGAACAGCTGCATCAGGTTGATGCTCCCGCTCGCCCCGGAGGTCGCCCCGCAGGTCACCAGCCGCCCGCCGCGCTTCATCGAAAGCAGCGAGCCCTGCCAGGTATCCGCGCCGACATGCTCGAACACCACGTCCACGCCCTTCTTGCCGGTGATCCGCCGCACCACGCCCTCGAACCGGTCCTCGCGGTAGTTGATCACGTGGTCCGCCCCCAGCGCCCGCGCCTTCACGGCCTTGTCCTCGCTGCCCACGGTGGTGATCACGGTGCAGCCGAGCGATTTCGCGATGCGGATGGCGATGCTGCCGATCGCCGAGCCGCCGGCATGCACCAGGATCCACTCCCCGGGCTCCAGCTTCGCGTTGTCGAACAGCATGTGCTCCACGGTGCCGTAGGCCACCGTCACGCAGGCGGCATCGGCGGTGCCAACGCCATCGGGCACGGGCACCAGCAGCCGCGCCGGGTGGTTGGTCAGCTCCTGCGCGAAGCCGTCGATATGGAAGCCGCGCACGCCGGAGACGTTCTCGCACAGATTGTCCCGCCCCTCGCGGCAGGCGCGGCAGGTGCCGCAGGTGATCGCCCCGAACGGCACCACGCGCTGGCCCGGGCGCAGGTTGGTCACCCCCTCGCCCACCGCCACCACCTCGCCGGCCGCTTCGGCCGCCACCGTCAGCGGCAGCTTGCGCTTGGCGAAGGCCATGCCGCGGAAGCCCCACACGTCCAGGTGGTTCAGCCCCACCGTGCGCACGCGGATCTGCGCCTCGCCCGGCCCGGGCGGCGGCGGGGGATCAAGCTCGACCAGCCGCACGTCGCGGTCGCCGAAAAGCTGGAGGGCACGCATGGCTTGGTCCTCTGGGCGGTCGCGGCAGGCTCTACGCAGGCCGCCGCGCGAAGGCAAGCGCGCGCCATTGCCGCCGCGGCACCCCGCCGCGTAGCGTGCCCGCCGCCAGCCGCCAGGGAGCACGCGCCATGGACTACCCCTACGATCTCGGCCCCTACTCCCGCAAGGTCACCACAACCTCGCCCGAGGCCCAACGCTGGTTCGACCGCGGCCTGAACTGGACCTACGGCTACCACCACGAGGAAGCCGTCGCCTGCTTCGAAAAGGCCGCCGCCGCCGATCCGCGCTGCGCCATGGCGCACTGGGGCATCGCCTACGCCGCCGGCCCCAACTACAACTACCCCTGGGTGCTGATGGACCAGGCCGGCAAGGCCAAATCCCTCGCCCGCTCCCACGACGCCAGCCGCATGGCCCTCGAGCTCGCCGGCCCCGTCACCCGCGCCGAGCGCGCCCTGATCGAGGCGATCCAGGCCCGCTACCCCCAGCGCGACCCGATCGAAGACCAGGCCCCGTGGGATGTCGCCTTCGCCGAGGCCATGCGCCAGGCCCACCGCGCCAACCCCCGCGACCTCGACCTCCGCGCCGTGTTCGCCGAGGCCATCCTCAACATCACGCCCTGGAAGATGTGGGACCTGCGCACGGGCGAGCCCGCCGAGGGCGCCGGCACGCTGGAGGCGCGCGAGGTGCTGGAAACCGCCTTCGCGAAAGTCCCCGGCGCCATGGACCACCCGGGCCTGCTGCACCTGCACGTGCACCTGATGGAAATGTCCCCCACCCCGGAAGCCGCCCTGCTCTCCGGCGACCGCCTGCGGGAGCTCACGCCGGACATGGGCCACCTGGTCCACATGCCCACCCATATCGACGTGCAGTGCGGCCACTACCGGGACACGATGCACTGGAACCAGAAGGCCATCATCGCCGACCGCAAGTTCTACGACCGCGCCGGGCCGATGAACTTCTATTCCGGCTACCGCATCCACAACTACCACTTCGCCGCCTACGGGGCGATGTTCCTCGGCCAGTTCGCCCCGGCGCTCGCCGCCATCGACGAGATGCTCACCACCATGCCGGAGGCGATGCTGCGCATCCCCTCGCCGCCCATGGCCGATTTCTTCGAAAGCTACGTCTCCGTCCGCCAGCACGTGCTGGTCCGCTTCGGCAAGTGGCAGCAGATCATCGAACAGCCCCTGCCGGAAGACCAGGCGCTCTACTGCAACACCACGGCCACCATGCACTACGCGAAAGGCGTCGCCCACGCCGCGCTCGGCAACGTGCCCGCCGCCGAGGCCGAACAGGCCCTGTTCCGCGCCGCCGTGCAGCGCGTGCCGAAATCGCGCCACATGCACAACGTCCGCTGCCTCGATGCCCTGGCGGTGGCGGAGGAGATGCTGCAAGGCGAGATCGCCTACCGCCGCGGCGAGCACGATGCCGCCTTCGCCCACCTGCGCGCCGCCATCGCCCTGGAAGACGCCCTGCCCTACGATGAGCCCTGGGGCTGGATGCAGCCGGTGCGCCACGCCCTCGGCGCCCTGCTGCTGGAACAGGGCCGCATCGCGGAGGCCGAAGCCACCTACCGCGAAGACCTCGGTCTGGCCGGCACCCTGCCCCGCGCCCAGGTCCATCCGGACAACGTCTGGGCCCTGCGCGGGCTGCTCTCCTGCCTGGAGGCGCGGGGGGAAACCGTGGAAGCCAGGCTCATCCGGCAGCGGCTGGACTACGCGCTGGCGCGGGCGGATACCGAGGTCCGGGTGTCCTGCTTCTGCGCCACGGGGCCAAGTTGCTGCGGGTGAAGGAAGAGTCTTCTTTTTTCTGAAGAAAAAAGAAGCAAAAAAGACTTTCCCCGATGGCGCCCGTTTTTCCCGGGCGCCATCGGGGAAAAGTTTTTTGGTTCTTTTTTTCAAAAAAGAACGCGCTTAATTCCTTGGAATGCCGAGCGAAGCCGTCATCCCCCCATCCACCGGAATCACCGCCCCGGTCACATAGGAAGCCCCCGGCGAAGCGAGGAACGCCGCCACCGCGGCCACCTCGTCCGGGGTGGCGAAGCGCCCCGCCGGCACGCGGCCTTCGCTTGCCTTCCGGTAGTCGCTGAAGCCGGCCATCATTTCCGTGTCCACGAAGCCCGGCGCGATGCAGTTCACCGTCACGCCGCGCTTGGCGCTCTCGATCGCCAGCGTGCGCACGAAGGAGGCCAGGGCCGCCTTGCTCGCCCCGTAGGCCGCGTTGCCCTGGCTGGCCTGCTGCCCCACCACGGAGCCGACGGCGATGATCCGCCCGGCCCGCGCCCGCAGCATCGGCCGCACCGCGGCGCGGGCGAGGCGGGCGAAGGACCAGAAATTCACCTGCATCAGCGCCTCGGCCGGGTCCTGCTCCATGATCGCGGCCAGCTGGTCGTAGGTGGTGCCGGCCACGTGCACCAGCACGCCCAGCGCCCCGCCGCCCTCGATCTCGGCCGCGAAGGCATCCACGGCGGCACGGTCGGCCAGGTCCAGCGCGCGGGCGGCGAAGCTGCGACCGGGGAAGCGCGCGGCGAGGTCATCAAGTCGCGCCTGCATCCCCTCGGGGTCGCTACGCTGGGTGAAGGTCACGTCGAAGCCCGCGGTGGCGAGTGCCTCCACTACGGCGGCACCGATGCCCCGGCGTCCGCCAATGACGAGCGCCGTGGCCATCAGGCTGGTTCCGCCCGCATCACCAGGCACACGTTCTGCCCGCCGAAGCCGAAGGAGTTGGAGATGGCGCAGGACACGCGTGCATCGCGCGCCATGTTCGGCACGCAATCCACCGGCAGGGCGGGGTCGGGCTCCGTGTAGTTGATCGTCGGCGGGATGCGGCCGTGGCGGATGGTGAGCAGGCTGAACACCGCCTCGATCGCGCCGGCGGCCGTGAGCGTGTGGCCGATCATCGACTTGTTGGAGGAGATCGGGATGGACCCGGCCCGCTCGCCGAACACGGTGGAGACGGCGAGCCACTCCATCTTCTCGTTCTCGGGCGTGGAGGTGCCGTGGGCGTTGATGTAGTCCACCGCCTCCGGCCCGATGCCGGCATCGGCCAGCGCGGCGTGGATGCAGGCGATCACCGGCTTGCCGTCGGGGCTGGAGCGGGTGCGGTGGAAGGCATCGGCCCGCTCGCCGCAGCCGGCCAGCACGCCCAGGATGCGGGCGCCGCGGGCCAGCGCGTGGTCCATGCTCTCCAGCACCAGGGCCCCGGCGCCCTCGGCCATCACGAAGCCGTCGCGGTCCTTGCTGAACGGACGCGAGGCGGCCTCGGGCGGGTCGTTGCGGGTGGACAGGGCCGAGAGCAGCGAGAAGCGGATCAGCGATTCCGGATTCACCGAGGCATCGGTGCCCACCACCAGCGCCGCCTCGGACAGCCCGGCGCGGATGGATTCGACGGCCAGCTGGATCGCCGTGCCGCCGGAAGCGCAGGCGGTGGAGGTGGCGATCGGGTTGCCCCGCGTGCCGAAGCGCTCGGCGAGGTGCTCGCCAACGGAGGCGAACAGGAAGCGGCGGTAGGTGTCGCGAAAGCGCTCCTGGTCCGCCACCGCGATCAGGTCGGCGTAGGAGACGCCGTCGTTCCTGCCGGTGGCCGCGGCGATCGCCTGGCGCTGCGGCCATTCCAGCTCCACCGGCGGCAGGGCGAGGAAGAGCGGGCCGGGGAAGCTGGCCTTCGCCCCGATCGCCGCCTCCGCAATCGCCTCCTCGGCGGCGCGCTCGGCCAGGCGCTGGGACAGCTCCGGGGCGCAGAACGGGTCGGCCGGCACGAAATCCACCGTGCCGGCGATGGTGGTGCGCATGTGGTCCAGCGGGAAGCGGCTGATGCGCTTGATGCCGGAGACGCCGCCGGTCAGCTTCGCCCAGTTGTCCTGCTGGCCCTCGCCCAGGGAGGTGAGCACGCCCATGCCGGTGACGACGACGATCGGGCGGCCGTGGGAGTCGGTATGTGCCATCGCGCCCTCCTCAGGCTTTAGTCACCAGCGCCATGCCCTCGCCGCGCCAGTGGCCCCAGGCGGTCACCAGGGCCTGGGCCAGCGGGCCGGGCATCGCGGCCTCGGCGGGCTCCAGCGGCGCGAACAGGCGCCCGCGGGAGACGGCATCGGCGGCCAGCGCCAGGTTGGCCACGAAGCTCGGCTCCATGGAATGGCCGAGCGCGGTGGCGGTGGCGCGGATGGGCAGGCCGAGCCCGTCGAGGAACGCCAGCTCCTCCTGCGTCGGCGCCGCCACGCC
>CANHCJ010000137.1 GCA_947458025.1 Rhodospirillales bacterium
CCGCCCCCCAGGCCGCCCCCCTCCTGCGCCCCCTCTGCCGCGCGCTGGGCGTGGACCAGCCCCCCTGGCCCCAACTCCCCCCGCGCCCCCGCAAGCCCAGGAAACCCCGGCCCCCGAAACCGAGAACCTGGAAACTCACCGACCCCGAACTGAAGCTCCGCCCCTACGAGATCCGCGCCATTCGCTACTGGCGCAAAAAATACGGCCCCGACTGACCCTGCCCACGCATGCCCAAATCATTCCTCTATCGCAATAAAAACAACCCCCATCCCCCACCTCATGCCTCGGTTTCCCGGAACGGCGTTGATCTCCAAGCCCTTCCGGTGGGACAACCCCTGCACCCCAACAGCGAACCGGCCCCAATGCCCGAGATGCGCCTGCACAACTTCCTCACCAAGCGCCGCGAGGCGCTGGTGCCGATCGACCCCGGCCACGTGCGCGTCTACTGCTGCGGACCCACCGTCTACGACCTCGCCCATATCGGCAACGCCCGCCCCGCCGTCATCTACGACGTGCTGGTCCGCCTGCTGCGCCGCCTCTTCCCCAGGGTCACCTATGTCCGCAACGTCACGGACATCGACGACAAGATCAACAACCGCGCCCGCGAGGCCGGCGTCCCCATCAGCGAGATCACCGAACAGACGCTGAAGGACTACCGCCAGGACATCGCCGCCCTGGGCAATTTCCCGCCCGACCACGAGCCCCGGGCCACGGAAACCATCGCCGAGATCATCGCCATCATCGAGCGCCTGATCTCCGCCGGCCACGCCTACGCCGCCGAGGGCCACGTCCTCTTCGCCGTCCCCAGCTTCCCCGACTACGGCAAGTTCTCCGGCCGCTCCCCCGATGAACTCCTCGCCGGCGCCCGCGTCGACGTCGCCCCCTACAAGCGCGACCCCGGCGACTTCGTGCTCTGGAAGCCCAGCACCGATGACCTCCCCGGCTGGAACTCCCCCTGGGGCCGCGGCCGCCCGGGCTGGCACATCGAATGCTCCGCCATGTCCTGGAAGCACCTCGGCGAAAGCTTCGACATCCACGGCGGCGGCACCGACCTGATCTTCCCGCACCACGAGAACGAGATCGCCCAATCCCTCTGCGCCTTCCCCGGCAGCCGCTTCGCCCGCATGTGGGTCCACAACGGCATGCTCGTCATCAACGGCGAGAAGATGAGCAAGAGCCTGGGCAACTTCGTCACCATCCGCGACGTCCTGGCCAAGCACCCACCCGAGGCCGCCCGCCTGCTGCTGCTCAAAACCCACTACCGCAGCCTGCTGGACTTCTCGGATACCGCCATGGCCGAAGCCCGCAAGGAGCTCGACCGCTTCTACCGCGCCCTCGAACGCACGCCCGCCGAACCCTCGCCCAACCTCCCCGAACCCATCCTCGCCGCCCTCACCGACGACCTGAACACACCCCTGGCCATCGCCGAGATGCACGCCCTGGCCGACCGCGCCATGGCCGGCGACACCCAGGCCGCCGCCGACTTGCGCGCCGCCGGCGACATCCTCGGCCTCCTGCAGGTGAAAAACTGGTTCCAGGGCGACGGCGACAACTCCGCCATCGACGCCGCCATCGCCGAACGCATCGCCGCCCGCAAGGCCAAGGATTTCGCGAAGGCCGACGCCATCCGCAAGGACCTAGAAGCCCAGGGCATCATGCTGGAGGACAGCCCCCAGGGCACCATCTGGCGCCGCCGATGACGGGGCGGGACGGCGGCGCCGACCTCGCGCCGGCGGGCAACACCCCGGTCGTCATCCTCGTCCGCCCCCAGCTCGCCGACAACATCGGCGCCGTCGCCCGCGCCATGGGCAACGGTGGCCTGTTCCACCTCCGCCTCGTCGCCCCCCGCGACGGCTGGCCCCAACCCGCCGCCTGGCGCAACGCCTCCGGCGCCGATCGCATCCTCGACGAGCTCACCCTGCACGACACGGTCGCCGAGGCGGTCGCGGATCTCCACCACGTCTTCGCCACCTGCCCCCGCCCCAGGCACATCATCAAGCCCGTCCTCACCGCCCGAGGTGCGGCCACCGAACTGCGCAGCATCACCGCCCGCAACCTCCGCGCCGGCCTCCTCTTCGGCCCCGAGCGCGCGGGCCTCGACAACGACGACATGGCCTGCTGCGACGCCCTGATCCGCTACCCGCTCAACCCCGGCTTCATGAGCCTCAATCTCGCCCAGGCGGTGATGGTGATGGCCTACGAATGGTGGACCGCCACCGACGAGACCATGCCCCGCACGCTGATGACCAACGAGACCGGCATCGCCAACAAGGCGGAGCTGGAGAACTTCCTCGTCCACCTCGTCGACCAGCTCGATGCCTCCGGCTTCCTCAAGAACGCGCAGAAGCGCCCCGGCATGGTCCGCAACATCCGCCACTTCTTCCAACGCGGCGAAGTGACCCAGCAGGAGCTGCGCACCCTGCACGGCATCGTCACCGAACTCGCCCTCGGCCGCCGCCTGCGGGGCCGCCTGGAAAAGGACTGAACCGCCATGCTTCGCCTCGATGGAAAGATCGTCTTCCTCTCCGGCATCGGCTCGGTCGGCGAGGGCTGGGGCAACGGCCGCGCCACCGCCGTGGTCATGGCCCGCCAGGGCGCCACCATCTTCGGCACCGACCTCAACCCCACCGCCGCGGAAAAGACCGTCGCCACCATCCGCGCCGAGGGCGGCCAGGCCCATGCCGTGCGCTGCGACATGACCGACAGCGAAGATGTGAAGGCCGCCGTCGATGCCTGCATGGCCCGCCACGGCCGCATCGACATCCTGGTGAACAACGTCGGCGGCAGCGCCCCTGGCGACCCGGTGTCCATGCTGGAGGAGGTCTGGCACGCCCAGATGGACCTCAACCTCAAATCCGTCTTCCTCGCCTGCAAGCACGTCCTGCCGATCATGCAGAGCCAGGGCAAAGGCGCGATCGTCAACGTCGCCTCGGTGGCCGGCGTGCGCGACCAGCCCGGCCGGCAATACATCGCCTACGCCGCCAGCAAGGCCGGCGTGATCCGCATGTCCAAGGCCATCGCCATCGACAATGCCCGAAAGGGCATCCGCTGCAACACCGTCGTGCCGGGCCTGATGAACACGCCGCTGGTGACGGAACGCCTCGCCTCCCAGATCGGCGGCAACGACGCGGAGAAGCTGATCGCCGAGCGCAACGCCCGCGTCCCCATCGGCCAGATGGGCGATGGCTGGGACGTCGCCCACGCCGTGCTGTTCCTGGCCAGCGAGGAAGCCAAGCACATCACCGCCACCGAGATCATCGTCGATGGCGGCCTGACTGCCACAAGACCCTAGCCGCCCATCTCCTGCTCCAGCGCCTCGATCTCTTCGTCGCTGAAGCCGAAATGGTGCGCGATCTCGTGCACCACCACGTTCTGCACCAGCCGGCCGAGATCCTCGCCCAGCTCGATCCACTCGAACAGGATCGCCTGGCGGTACAGCACGATCCGGTCCGGCAGCCGGGCCACGTCGTTCATGCTGCGCTCGCCGATCGGCACGCCCTGGTAGAGCCCGGTGAGGTCCCAGGGGCTCTCGATGCCCATCTCGTCGAGAAGCGCGTCCTCGGCGAGGTCCTCCACGGTGATGCCGAGATTGGCGATGTACCGCCGCAGCCGTTCGGGAATGGCGGCGATGGCGCGCTCGGCGAGGTCGGCGATCGCCTCGGCATCCGGCGGCGTTGTGAAGGGCGGGGCAGGGGGCGCATGCTGGGTCATCGCCGCACCACCGCACGCCGGCGCGGCACGGGTCAAGGAGGGACGCATGGTTGCGAAGCTGACGGACACCGAAAGGGCCACGCTGGCCACCGCGCTGCCGCAGTGGCGCCTGGTGGCGGGCCGCGATGCGATCCAGCGCGACTTCGCCTTCCGTGATTTCGTGGAGGCCTGGGGGTTCATGAACCGGGTGGCGCTGCTGGCGGAGAAGCAGGACCACCACCCGGAATGGAGCAACGTGTGGAACCGCGTCTCCATCACGCTCGCCACCCATGATGCCGGCGGCCTCTCGGCGCGCGACATCAAGCTCGCCCAGGCCATCGACCAACTGTGAGCGACCTCACCTTCCCCGAGCGCACCGATGCGGTGCGGCGGGCGACGGCCCGGTTCTGCCTCGCCATGGGCTGGGCCCCGGTGCACGAGATGACGCTGCCGAACGGCCGCCGGGCGGACATCATGGCGCTGCGGCCGGATGGCGGCTTCGTGTGCATCGAGGTGAAGTCCGGCCTGCGCGACTTCCAGACCGACCTCAAGTGGCCGGACTACCGCGACTACGCCGATGCCCTGTTCTTCGCCGTCGATGCCGATTTCCCCGACGCGCTGATCCCCGCCGAGGCCGGGCTGATCGTGGTGGAGGCGCGCGAGGCGGCGCTGATCCGCGAGGCGCCTTCGCATCCGCTGCCGCCCGCCCGCCGCCGCGCCCTGCTGCAGCGCTTCGCGGTGCTGGCGGCGATGCGCCTGGCGGTGGCTGAAGACCCCGCCGCACTCGCGGAGCTGCGCGGGGCGCTGCGGGTGGAGTGACCTTGAAGCGGATGTCGTAAAGGCAGATGCTTCCGGCAACGAACTGGAGCGAGACATGAGCGGATATCCCCTGCCCAGCACCACGCTGGAAGACGCCAACCTCCGGCCGGAGCAGATCGCGCGGCTGCATCAGCTCATCGAGGGGCACATCAAGGCCGGGCGCTACCCCGGCGCGCAGATCGCCATCGCCCGGCACGGCAAGCTCGCCCATTTCAAGACGTTCGGGGAAGCGAAGCTGGGCCAGGCGGCCGACGATGCTTCCATCTGGCTGCTGTTCAGCAACACCAAGGTGATCACCGCCGCGGCCTGCTGGATCCTGGCCGAGCAGGGCGCCTTCCGCTTCACCGACAAGTTCGCCGACCACGTCCCGGCCTTCGCCAGGAACGGCAAGGGCGAGGTGACCATCATGCAGGTGATCACCCACCTGGGCGGCTTCCCGAACGCGGAAGTCGGCCCCGATTGCTGGGAGGACCATGCCCGCCTGCACGACACGGTGTGCAATTTCAGCCTGGAGCACACGCCGGGCTCGCGGCTGCACTACCACGGCGCCTCCGCCCACTGGGCGCTGGCGGTGCTGATCGAGAAGCTGACCTCGCAGGATTTCCGCACCTATATCCGCGACGCGGTGATCGCGCCGATGGGCCTCACGGCCGAGATGCAGATCGGGCTCGATGCACACGGCATGGCGCATGCGGTGGACATGCACGAGCCGAAGGACAGCGGCGTGGTGCCGGCGGCGGACCGCAACTCGGACGCGTTCAGGAAGGCCGGCGTGCCCGGCGGCGGCGGATATGCCACGGCGCGGGCCATGGCGGCGTTCTACCAGATGATGCTGGCCGGCGGCACGGTCGGCGGCACCAGGCTGCTCGGCCCGCGCACGCTGCAATACGCGATCCGCAACTGGACCGGCGACATGGTGGACCACTACATGGGCATGCCGATGCATCGCGGCCTGGGCCCGCACCTGCGCGGCACCACGGCGGGCATCCGCGGCCTGGGCGCCTTCGCCTCGCCCACCACCTTCGGCCATGGCGGCGCCGGCAATTCCTATTGCTGGGCCGATCCGGAGAGCGGGGTGTCCTTCGCCTACCTGACGAACTGCCGTATTCCCGATCCCTGGCACAGCCAGCGGCTGGATCTGGTGAGCAATTTCGTCCATTCGGCGATAGTGTAAGAAAGAAAGACTCTTCTTTTTCTGAAGAAAAAGAAGCAAAAAGACTTTCCCCGTTTGCGCCGTGGCTATCCCAGGCGCAAACGGGGAAAAGTTTTTTGGTTCTTTTTTTCAAAAAAGAACAGCCTTTTTTCCTTGCCATCCCGAAGGTTTCATACAGTTGCAACCTGCCATGGTCGTTCCCATCTGGGGGGCGAGGTGGGCCGGTCATGGTCCGCCGCGTCTTCTCTGGGATGGAAACTGCATGATGCTGCGACGCACCTTGATGATCGGGGCCGGGCTGGGCCTTGCCGCCGGCCTGCCGAGCCTGGCGGCCGCCCAGCCGCGCAACGCCGCCTGGCCGCGCGCGCTGAACATGGGCACCGCCGCCCCCGGCGGCACCTATGCGCTGTATGGCCCGGCCTGGGGCCAGCTGGTGCAGGAGGCGACGGGGATCAACATTTCCTACCGCACCACGCAGGGGCCGAACCAGAACATCGTGCTGGTGAACACCCGCGAGGTGGAGATCGGCATGGTCACCATGGGCGTGGCGCTGCAGGCCTGGAACGGCGACGGCGCCTGGACCCAGGGCCGCAAGTTCCAGGACATCCGGGCGCTGTTCCCGATGTACGACACGCCGTTCCACGGCATCGCGCTGAAGAAGAGCGGCATCACCCGCATGTCGCAGCTGGTGGGCAAGAACATCGGCGTCGGCCCG
Source organism: Rhodospirillales bacterium (assembly GCA_947458025.1). Taxonomy (GTDB): domain Bacteria; phylum Pseudomonadota; class Alphaproteobacteria; order Acetobacterales; family Acetobacteraceae; genus CAMDGX01. The sequence continues at coordinate 6,378 of CANHCJ010000137.1, forward strand.
CGCGGCGGCACGCCGGGCACCTACTTCCCGCTGATGCTGGACAAGCTGGGCATCAAGCCCGGCGCGGTGCGTTTCGGCAGCGGCAGCGACATGTCCGGCCAGCTGCAGGACGGGCTGCTGGATGCCTTCCTGTTCGCCTCCGGCGTGCCGATCCCGGCGTTCAGCGAGGCGGAGACGCAGGGCGAGGTGACGTTCCTGGACTTCACCGCCGACGAGGTGACCAAGCTGACCGCGGCCTTCCCGGAGCTGTCGCCGAGCAAGTTGCCGGCCACCACCTATCGCACCGCGGGGCGGGAGCTGAACGTGGTGGGCATGTTCAACTTCGCCATCGGCCACAAGTCGCTGGCCGAGGACCTGGTCTACGAGATGGTGAAGTCGGTGCTGGGCCAGAACGCGCGGCTGCGCCAGGCGATCTCGGCGGCGTCGGAAACGCTGGCGGAGAATGCCGGCAAGAACACGTTCCTGCCGTATCACCCGGGTGCGGCGCGCTATCTGCGCGAGGTGGGGCAGAAGATCCCCGACAACCTGGTGATGGCGTAGCCGGAGAAGACTTTGCCCGTTTGCGTGGAAGCGCAAACGGGCAAAAGTTTTTTGGTTCTTTTTTTCAAAACAGCACAGCTTACTTCCTTTTGACCTGCCACGCGATGAGCGCGACCCCGCCCACCAGCCCGGCGAGGTCGGTATAGGTCTCCGGGATCATCAGCAGCAGCCCGAACGCGGCCGAGGCCAGGCGCAGGGGCAGGGGCAGGGCCGACGGACCCATCCAGCCTTCGGTGGCGCAGGCCAGCAGGTACACTCCGAAGGCGGCGGTGGCGAAGGCCTGCAGGATCTCCGGCAGCGGCCCCTGGGCCAGCAGCGCCGGCGACAGCCAGAACATGAACGGCACGATGAAGGTGGCCAGCCCCAGCTTGAGCGCGATCATGCTGGTTCGCCACATGTCCGCCTGCGCCATGGAGGCGGCGGCGAAGGAGGCGAGCGCCACCGGCGGCGTGATGGCCGAGAGGATGGCGAAGTAGAAGATGAACATGTGGGCGGCCAGCGGCAGCACGCCCATGCGGATCAGCCCCGGCGCCACCACGGCGGCGGCGATGGCGTAGGCGGCGGTGGTGGGCACGCCCATGCCCAGGATCACCGCCACCACCATGGCGAAGATCATCGCCAGCAGGGCGGAGGTGCCGGCGAGGTCCAGCAGCATGGTGGCGAAGCGCCCGCCGATGCCGGTGACACCGATCACGCCCGCCACGATGCCGGCGGCGGCGCAGACGGCGATGAGCTGCATCACCTCCTTCATGCTGCCGTGCAGCGCGTCGTAGGTGTCCGCCGCCGTTTCGCCCAGCGCGCCGAGCGTGCCGGAGACGAGGCCCTGGCGGGCGACCATCAGCCGGTGGGCGAGCGAGGTGCCCACCATGATCACCAGCGTGGCGGCGATGCCCCAGGCGGCGGCGCGGAACGGGGAGAAGCCCTGCACCAGCATCACGATCAGCATCACCAGCGGCACCGCCATGTAGGCGCGCCGGGCGATCACGGACCAGCGCGGCAGCTCCTCGCGCGACAGGCCGCGGATGCCGAGCTTGCGGGCGTTGAGGTCGCAGTGCGTGTAGTTGGCCCAGTAGAACAGCAGGGCGGGAATGAGGCCGGCGAGCGCGATCTCCGTGTAGGGGATGCCCAGCACCTCGGCCATGATGAAGGCGCCGGCGCCCATCACCGGCGGCGTGATCTGCCCGCCGGTGGAGCTGGTGGCCTCGATCGCGCCGGCGGTGGCGCGGTCGTAGCCGACGCGGCGCATCATCGGGATGGTGAAGGTGCCGGAGGCGACCACGTTGGCCACGGCGGAGCCGGAGACGGCGCCGAACATGATGCCGGAGAGCACGGTCACCTTGGCCGGCCCGCCGCGCAGCCGGCCGACGAGGATGAGGGCGAGATCGTTGAAGTAGTCCCCGGCCTTGGATTTCTGCAGGAAGGTGGCGAAGACCACGAACATGATGATGAAGCTGGCGCTCACCTGCACGATGGAGCCGAGCACGCCGTTGTTGCCGAACAGCTCCACCAGCAGCAGCTCGAAGGTGATGCCGCGGTGGTAGAGGATGCCGGGCAGGAAGGGGCCGGCGAAGCAGTAGGCGATGAAGACCAGCACGATCAGCGGCATCACCAGCCCCGCGGTGCGGCGGGCGAATTCCAGCACCAGCAGGATGCCGACCCCGGCCACCACGAGGTCCGCCATGTTGGGGCCCATGAAGCTGCGCATCTCGATGCCCTCGGCATCCAGGATGTAGTGGAACGGCAGCGCCAGGGAGGCGGCGATCAGCAGCCAGTCGAGCGGCGGCACGCGGGTGGCCGCCGTGGTGCTGCTGCGGGCGGCGAACAGGGCGAAGCCGAGGGCGGCGCCGAAGAAGACATGGATGGCCCGGCCCACGGTGGGGTCGATCGGGTCCACCAGCAGGATCCAGAGGTGGAAGAACACGAAGGCGGCAGCCAGCGCGCGCCAGGCGTGGCCGACAAGGCCGGCGAGGTCGCGCCGGGCGGAGGCGAACTCCATGTCGTCGACATCGGTGTTCACGACCGGGGCGGCGGTGTCGTGCTGCGTCATGGCGGGCCTCCGGTGCGGCAGGGATGTGCGGCCCGCCATCGTCACGGCGGCGTGATAGCGCGGATGCGGGGTTGCGGGAGCAGTCCGTTACGGCCCCTTCCCCCCGCGCTATTGCGCGAGAAAGCCGCCATCCACGGCCAGGGTGTGGCCGGTGACCATGCCGGCGGCGGGGCTGGCCAGGAACAGGATGGCGGTGGCGACATCCTCGGGGTCCGCCAGGCGGCCCATGGGCGTCACGCGCTCCATCTCCGCCACCACGTCGGGCTGGCCGAGCAGGGGGGCGATGAAGCCGGTGCGCACCCAGGTGGGGGCCACCGCGTTCACGCGGATGCCCTGGCGCGCCCATTCCACCGCCAGCGCGCGGGTCATGTTCACGATGGCGCCCTTGGTGGTCTGGTAGGAGATGTTGGGATAGAGCCCGCCGCCGGAGAGCCCCATGATGGAGGCGGTGTTCACGATGGCGCCGCCATTGCCTGCGGCCAGCATGTGCCGGGCGGCGGCGCGGGCGCAGAGGAAGGCGCCGGTCATGTTCACGTCCACCACCGTCTGCCAGTCGGCGAGCGACAGCTCCACGGAGGGGCGGCGGATGGCGGTGCCGGCGTTGTTCACCAGGATGTCGAGCCGCCCGGCCTCGGCGGCGATGCGGGCGAAGCCGGCATCCACCTGCGCCTCCTGCGCCACGTCCATGGCGAGCGACCGGGCGCCGATCGGGGCCGCGGCACGGGCGGCGGCCTCCCCGTCGCGGTCCAGCAGCCATACGGCGGCG
>CANHCJ010000138.1 GCA_947458025.1 Rhodospirillales bacterium
GGGACGAGATCGGCACGCTGGCCCTGCGCTTCAACGAAATGGCCGGCCGCATCCAGGACGCCCAGGAAACGCTGGAGGCTGAGGTGGCCGAGCTCGCCGCCACGCTGCGCGGCAACCTCGCGCGCGTGGTGCAGCACGGCAAGCGGGCGGACAGCATCGTGCGCAACATGCTGGCCCATTCGCGCGAGGGCGGCGGGGAGCGGCGGGGCGTGGACTTCAACGCCCTGGTGGACGAGGCGCTGGGCCTGGCCTTTCATGGCGCGCGGGCGGAGCGGCCGGGGTTCAACACCGCCATCGAGCGCCGGTTCGATCCCGCCCTGGGCAGGGTGGAGCTGTATCCGCAGGAGTTCATGCGCGTGGTGCTCAATCTGGTCGGCAACGGCTTCCATGCCATCGCGGCCCGCCAGGCGGGCGCGCCGGCGGGGTTCCAGCCGCAGCTGCGCGTCTCCACCCGCGCCGCGGGCGGCAAGGTGGAGCTGCGCGTGCACGACAACGGGGTGGGCATCGACGCGGCGACGCGGGCGCGCATGTTCGAACCCTTCTTCACCACCAAGCCCGCGGGCGAGGGAACGGGGCTCGGCCTGTCGCTGTCGCACGACATCGTCGTGCAACAGCATGGCGGCACCATCGACGTGGAGTCGCGGCAGGGCGAGTTCACGGAGATCATCGTGACCCTGCCGCAGCAGGCCGGGAGCGGCGGATGAGCGTGCTGGTTCTTGTGGTGGATGACGAGCCGGACATGGAGGCGCTGTTCCGCCAGCAGTTCCGCCGCGACGTGCGCGCGGGCCGCTTCGACCTCGCCTTCGCCGCGGACGGCACCGGGGCGCTGGCGGAGATCGGCGCCGCGCGCGGGCGGGACATCATCCTGCTGCTGTCCGACATCAACATGCCGGGCATGACCGGGCTCGAGCTGCTGCACCATGCCCGCGCCCTGCGGCCGGACCTGCCCGTGATCATGGTGACGGCCTATGGCGACGCGGCGACGCGGCAGGCGGCGATGGAGCGCGGGGCCGCGGGCTTCCTGGCCAAGCCGATCGACTTCGCCGCGCTGCGCGCCGAGATCGATGCGCGGCTGGCGGCGCGGGACGCACCGCCGTGAGCCTGGTCCTGGTGGTGGATGACGAGCCGGACCTGGAGGCGCTGATCCTGCAGACCTTCCGCCGCCCGGTGCGCGAGGGCGCGATGCGCTTCGCCTTCGCCCACGATGGGCAGGAGGCGCTGGAGGCGCTGGCGCGGCTGGACCCGGTGGACCTGGTGCTCGCCGACATCAACATGCCGCGCATGGACGGGCTGACGCTGCTGGCGCGGCTGCAGGAGATGGCGGCGCCGCCGGCCACGGTGATCGTCTCGGCCTATGGCGACATGGCCAATATCCGCACCGCCATGAACCGCGGCGCCTTCGATTTCGTCACCAAGCCGATCGACCTCGCCGACCTCGATGTCACCATCGCCAAGACGCTGCGCCACGTGGCGGCGCTGCGCGAGGCCGCGGCGCGCCGAGCGGCGGCTGAGCGGGCGCATGCCGCCCTGGCGCGGTACTTCTCGCCCAACCTCGCCTCCCGCCTGGCCGTCGACGCGCAGACTCTCGATCTTGGCGGCCGGCGGCGCGACGTAACCGCACTGTTCACCGACGTGACCGGCTTCACCGCCCTGGTCGAAACCCTGCAGCCCGCTTCCCTCGTGGCCCTGGTGAACAGCTACTTCGCCGGACTGACCGATATCGTCTTTTCCCATGGCGGCACCGTGATGAAGATCATGGGCGACGCGCTGCAGGTGCTGTTCGGCGCGCCGGAGGACCAGCCGGACCACGCCGCGCGCGCGGTCGCCTGCGCCCTGGCGCTGGACCGCTTCGCCGAGACGTTCCGCGCCGGACGGATGGCGGAGGGCGTCGCGTTCGGCGCGACGCGCATCGGCCTGCATGCCGGCGAGGCGCTGGTGGGCGATTTCGGCGGCGGCCGCTACTTCGACTACACGGCCTATGGCGACACGATCAACACGGCGTCGCGGCTTCAGTCCGCCAACAAGGTGCTCGGCACGCGCATCTGCGCCAGCGCGGCGGTGGCCGCGCGCGTGCAACCTTTCCAGGGCCGGCCGGCCGGAGACCTGTTGCTGCGTGGCCGGACCGACCCGCTGCGCGCCTACGAACCCGTGGAGGCGACGCGCTTCGCCGACCCGGCCACATCGGCCTATGCCGCGGCCTTCGCCCGCCTGGCCGAGCGCGACCCGGCCGCCCTGCCGGCTTTCGCCGCGCTGGTCGGCACGGAGGATGCCGACCCGCTGGCCCGGTTCCATCTGCGCCGCCTGCTGAACGGCGGGGGCGGCACCCAGATCGACATCGGCTGATGGCCGCGCCCGGCAACGCCCAGGGTGAGGCGGCGGCCCGGCAGTGGCCGCGCGAACTCCGCGCCGGTGCCAATGCCGGGCTGGTGGCTGCGGCGCAAACGCTCACCCACGGCATGCTCGCCTTCGCACCGCTCGGCCCGTCGGCGGCCGAGACCGGTCTGGCGATTGCGCTTGCCTCCTCCGCCGCGGCCGGGGTCTGCGTCACGGCCCTCGCCTCCACCCGTCCGCTGGTCGGAACCACCACCGCGTCGACCGCGCTCGTCACCGGCTCGCTTCTGGCCACGGCACGCCCTGCCACGGTCGAGGCCGGGATCCTGCTCGCCATGCTTCTCGCTCTGTTGGCCGGGCTGCTGATGATTGCCATGGCGCGCCTCGGGCTCGCGCGCCTGGCGCTGCACATCCCGGCGCCGGTCACGGTTGGCGTCACCAACGCGGTGGCCGCCGTCATCCTGGTGGGGCAGACACCGGTGGCGCTGGGCATCGCGCCCGGCCAACCCTTTTCGGCGAATGCGCTGCATGCCGCATCGATGGCCGTCGCCGCGCTCGCCATCGCGCTCACGCTGCGCCCGCTGCCGCTGGTCCCGGCCCCGGTCGCCGCACTTGCCCTGGCTACGCTGCTGCACCACGGGCTGGTCGCGGCAGGCATTGCGGTCGGCCCGGCCGTGGGCGTGGCACCCATGCCGATGCACGTGGCCGCCGGACTGCTCGGGGCCGCCGACTCCTGGCGCGTGCTGATCGACTGGCCGGGCCTCGCCACCCAGCTGCCCGTGGCGGCCCTGTCGCTCGCGCTCGTTGCGATGGCCGAGAGCCTGACCGCCGCTGCGGCCCTGCGCGAGCACTCCGGGCGGCGCGCCGACCCGCGTCAGGATGCATTCGGCGTCGGCGCGGCCATGGTGGCCGCCGGCGCAATGGGGGGCGCGCCGGGCAGCGTGCTCACCAGTGCCTCGCTGGCATGCCAGGCGTGGGGCGGTGGCGGGCGCATCTCCATGGCGGTCAGGGCGGCGATCGCCGCGATGGCGCTGCTGTTCGCGGGCCCGCTCATCGCAACGCTACCGTTCGCGGCACTGGCCGGCGTGCTGATGGGCACCATGCTGCGGCTGGCACGACTGCGCCCGATGGTGCCGGGGCGCGGTGCGGGGCAGGCCAGGCGGGCCGCCGATGCCGGCGTCATCGCGGCGGTCGTTGCAACCGCACTGCTGTTCGGCCTGATCGTCGCGATCCTGGTGGGCGTGGTGCTGTCGGTCGCCATCTTCACCGTGGCGATGGCGCAAACGACGCTGCGGCGTGCCATCTCCAACCCGACCGGCCGGTCGCGTGTGCGGCGCCCGGTGGAGGATGTCCGGTTGCTCCAGGACCTGGGAAACAGGATTCTGGTGATGGAACTCCAGGGCGCGATCTTCTTCGGCAGCGCGGATGGGATTGTGGCCCGGGCGGATCGCGCCCGCGCGGCCGGTGCCGAGATCGTGATCCTCGACCTATCCCGCGTCACGCGCATCGACATGTCGGGCGGCCAGCGCCTCGTGGAGCTGTGCCGCAACGCGCGCGGCGCCGTGCTGCTCGCGCCGGTCCGCCGCGGTAGCCGCGTGGCCATGGAACTGGACATGCTGCGTATGGATCTGCTGCCCGCCTCCATCTTCCCCTCCATGGCCGCGGCGGTGGAAGCCGCGGAGGACCATCTCCTGGCCGGGCGCGGCACGCCTGGCGGTGCCCGGTTGGAGGCAGCCCAGGCGCTGTCCACCCTGGGCCTGCCGGCCGGGGCGGTCGATGCGCTATTGCCGCACCTCGTGCCCTGCAGCTTCGCTCCGGGCACGACGATCCTGCGCCAGGGCGAGGCAGCGGATGCCGCCTACCTGCTGCTGCAGGGGGAGGTGGAGATCAGCGTGGCGGGGGCCGCCGGGCAGGCGCCCACCCGCCTGGCGGTGCTCGTGCCGGGCGTGCTGTTCGGTGAGGCGGCGCTGATGGGCGGCGGACGGCGCACCGCCGACGCTACTGCGCGCGGCGAGGTGCGCTGCGTGCGGCTCGCGGCCGTAGGGGCCGAGGCGCTTCGTCGCGATGCGCCCGATGCCGCCTGGCTGCTTCTGGAGGCCGCGGCACGGCAGCTTGCCGCCAACCTCGCCGCCGCAAACCGCATCATCGACCAGATCGAGGGCGATGATGCGGCCGGACCTTCCCCGCGAGATTGACCGCCCGGGCCGCCCATCTACCCCTCAGCGGGGCACCGCTGAACTGTGCTGCTCGGCGATCCGCCACATGCCGGCCTCGTCCTGGACCAGCGTCAGGCTGAAGCGGCATCCCTCCTGCGCGGTGCTTCCGTCCCACTGCTCGCGCACCACGGTGCAGTTTCCGGTGGCCACCGCGACCCCATCGCGGACCGGCGACAGGACAAGCGCATCGACACGGAACTCGGGTCGGCTGGCGCCCAGCGGGAACACCGCGAGATAATGGCTGATCTCGGCATGCCCCACCCACTCGCGCGGCGCGGCGACGCTCCAGACGCGCGCAGCGGGGGTATAGAGGTTGGCGGTCCGCGCCGCGCCACCTTCCTCATGGGCCGCAGCCCAGTCCTGCACCACGCTGCGCGGCCCACCGGCGAAGGCCGGCGACATCGAAGCAAGGACGGTGATGGCAAGTGTTGCGGTGGCCAGGCGGATCATGACGTCTCTCCTGCTTGAACCATCCGGTCGACCGGATGTGGCAGCATGGAAGATCGAATCGCCTGCTCTATGCTGTGTGTTTTCGCTCAGGCTCAATCTTAGGCCGGTTGTGATAAACGACCACGTTCTCTGAGCGCCGCACCTCAAGGGGCCGGCAAGCATATTGTGCGCCAGCCGGATGTTTCTGCTGCTGCTGAATGCACCAGCGCACGCAGTCAGCCCCGGATGGCATCTGCATCCCAGAATAGTTTGTCGACTTGGTCAGGTTTCAACCCGAGCGCTTCGGCCATGGCCGTTAAAAGCTCGCTGACCCGTTCCCATTCGGACGCGCCCGCCCAAGCGTCCTGAACACGGCCACCTGCTGCCGCGACCGCTGCTTCAACTGCATCAAACAGATTAGCCTCTCTCAAGGCTGCCTTGCCCTTCCAAGCGGGGATGACCGGCGGCACGGGCGGTTGCGATGTCGGAGGTTCGGCGACGTCCCATCCGCGCGATGGCGTCGTCGGCACGACCAGCGATGCCTGGAAAGCTGCCTCGAGCTCGCGACCGTGCCAGGCGAAGTTGGCGTGATAGCGCGGATCGAGGATCTCGCCGGCGATCAGCGCGCCGCCCGCGGCGACCTCTGGCGGGCTGACGATCGGCCCCAAGATATCGAGTGCAATACCGGGCGGCGGCTCGGGATCCTGTCCCGGGGGGCACGTCCACCCTGCGACCAGGCACGCCGCGAGAAACTCCGCCCGGCTGGTGGACCGGTGGCAGGTGGTGATCCACATGGTTGTGGCTCCTATGGCGCCGTCAGCGTCTGCAGCAGGGCGTTGGACATCCGGCGGGGGAAATACTGGAAGGCCCGGCAGGTGGCGTTGGCGAGCGAGGACGAGGACGGCTCCGACCAAGGTGCCGCGCCGATCGGGATGCGCGCCGGTGTAACCGGCAACACAGGGCGTGACCGTGCAGAAGTGCGGTCCAGGGTGTCTGGCCGGAGTAGTGATATCCTGTAAGCGCCCAACCCAGGGCCGGGAGATGCGAATGGCTGGAAGGAAGTCTCTGACCGCCAAGAGCCTCGAGGTGCTTGGCGCGGAGCGTCTCGCCGCGTTGCTGATGGAGATCAGTGAAGGTGATGCCGTCATCAAGCGCCGCCTGCGTCTCGAACTGGCTGGCCAGGAGAGCCCGCGCGAGGTGGCACATGCGATCCGCAAGCGGCTGGCTGCCATCGGTCGGTCCCGCGGGTTCGTGGATTGGCAGAACCGGCGGGCCTTGGTCGATGACCTGGAGATGCAACACCGCGCCATCGTTGATCCGCTGGCGAAGGCCGACCCTGCCGAGGCGCTGGACCTATGCTGGCGCTTCCTGGCGCTGGCGAACGGGATCTTCGAGCGATGCGACGACAGCAGCGGAACGGTGATTGGCGTGTTCCACAACGCCGTGGCGAGCCTCGGGCGCATCGCGGAGGCGGCACGCCCGGATCCGCGTGACCTGGCGGACCGCGCGTTCGAAGCGCTGCTGCAGAACGGCTACGGACAGTATGACGCGCTGATCCCAGTGCTGACGCCGGCCCTTGCTGCAGACGGCCTGGACCATCTCAAGACACGTATGCTCGGCGTGCAGCGGGAGCCGGTCCGTAAGGTGCCCGATGCGGAGCGGCGCACGATCGGCTGGAGTTCCAGCGGCCCGATCTATGCCGATGAGATGGAGAACAGCGCCCGCCGTAGCGCCGCCCGGCTGGCCCTGACGCAGATCGCCGACGCGCAAGGCGACGCCGATGCCTTCATTGCGCAATACGACGAAGCCACCCGGAAGGTCCCCAAGATTGCCGCCGAGATTGCTACGCGCCTGCTCGCCGGTGGCCGTGCCGATGACGCGTGGTGCGTCCTGGAAGCAGCGGAGCACCGGCGCGTCGGGTGGCCGGAGTTCGCCTGGGAAGATGCCCGTATTGCGGTCATGGATACCCTTGGGAAGGGAGACGACGCCCAGGCCGCACGCTGGTCGTGCTTCGAACGGGCGCTGTCGGCATCACATCTTCGCGCCTATCTGAAGCTCCTGCCGGACTTCGAGGATGTCGAGGCCGAGCAGCGCGCGCTGGATCACGCCGCAAGGCACCCGGGAGTCCTGGACGCTCTCGCCTTCCTGATATCGTGGCCAGCGCTGGACCGTGCCGCGGCGCTCGTGGTCGAGCGTGGTCAGGAGCTTAATGGCGACCACTATGAGATTCTGTCGCCGGCCGCCAATGCCCTCGCTGGCCGCTATCCGCTGGCCGCCACGCTGGTGCTGCGTTCGATGATCGACTTCACGTTGGGACACGCCCGGGCGAGCCGCTACCGGCACGCGGCGCGACATCTCGCCGATTGCGCGGGCCTGGCCGTGGCCATTCCCGACTTTGGAGTTACTGAGCCTCATGACGCCTATGTCGCGCGGCTGCGTGCCGCCCATCCCAGGAAGACCGCGTTCTGGGACTTGGTTTCGTAAGTGCCGGGGCCTGTGGTACTACGCGCTCGCAGTGACCGAGGACGGAACCACGGCGACCATGCCCTATGTCGACAACGCAGAGGGCGGCACCACCGCCCCCTGCGCTCCAGACGATCCACCAGCATTTAGCCCTGCTATCAGGCCCCGGGATTGAACCATCCGCCACGCCAGTCGACGGCCCCGACGCCGAAGTCGAACACCACGCTGATCTCCACCCCATCGACGCCCTGGATCGGACCGGTGGCGACCTGCGGTCCGGTCGCCCCTTCCAGGAAGCCATAGACGAACACCGGTGCCGTCTCGGGATCGGCAAACAGGTACCAGCGGTTGCCGGGGATCATCGGATCGACGACCGGCTCGATCATGCCGGCATAGACGTTCTCCTTGCTGATCTCGGCGGCGGTGACTGCCACGGTCAACTGCAGCGCCGGAAGTTCCAGGCTCGGCCCGACCAGGAGGCGCATGCGCTCCCCGATGGCGATCGGCATGCCGTCCAGGCTGCGCTGCTTCATGATGGCCGCCCGCCCCGCCGCCAGGTTGGTCAAGTCGAGCACGGTGCCGGTCACCGCCTTGTTCGCGCGCGCGGCGGAAGTGGCAAACACCGGCGCGTTGCCGGTCAGCAGCATCGGCCCGTCGCCATTGGCGGTGTTGACCACCCCATAGGCCGTGGCATTCTCGAAGTCGGCGATGCGCCGACCGATCATCGCCGCGAAGTCGGTGAAGGCGCCGAGGTCATCGTTGACCAGCATCTGCCGCGTCACCCGCACCCGACGTGCGAAGGTGCTGAGCAGCAGGGTTTCCTTGCTCTCGGAGATGGTGCCGACCTGGATTTCGCCGCCTTCGACCAGGGGCATGAGGGCCGGGAAGTCACCCAGCCTGAGATGATGGTGCGGCTTGAAGTTGCGGAAGTCCCGCCGCCGGAAGACGGACCGGTAGGTCGGCCGCGCCGGCTGGTATCCCGCCAGCAGCATCTTGTTGGCCGCCGCCGCCAGCAGCGCCGGGAAATCCGAGGTGGTGGTCAGCGCCCGCTCGGCGATCACCATGGGATCGCGCGACGGAACGCCCTGGCCGCGCAGACGCAGCAATTCCTCAGCCATCTGGCTCGGCCGCAGGCCGAGGAACTCGGTGTGGCGGGGCGAGGCGGCGACGTAGCCATGCATGCTGCGCACGGCAATCGCCTCCGCCATGGCGTCGCGCACGGCGGCGGGATTGTTCGGGTCGGAGGAGATGGTCTGGCCCCGCAGGTCTTGCGCCGGCGTGCTTGCCCTCGGACGATCTGCTCCCTGGACGAGCGCCTGGAACAGGGCGCTGCGCATGGCGTCGGCCGACCAGCCGTCGGCGATGGCGCGGGCATGCAGGTTATCGGCGATGGTGTGCGGCAGAGTGAGTCGCGCCTGGGTCACAATCCTGGAAAGGTCGGCAATGCGGGCGCGCTCCGCCTGTACCGAGTCGTGCATGGCGGTGGTCGTGGTGATGGTGTCGGGCATGGTGGGTTTCCTGGGAGGGATGAACGCGCTGCGCCGGCACCCCCTCCTGGTGACGCCGGCGCAGGAACTCGGTGGCGGTGGATGGGGCGACGGTCAGGCGGCGCTGGCCATGGCCCTGTTTCTCGGCGCCGTGGCGGCGCGGCGCATGATCTCGAACGCCGCCGCGGCAGACGGCCAGTTGGCGTCTGTGGCGCCGGCAAGCGAGCGGACCGGTGTCAGCACAGGCTGTGCGCGGCGCGCCCAGTAGTCGCCATCTAGCCGGGCGAGCCAGCCGGCATGACCGGCGGCCGCGAGGGCGGAGGCGGCTTGCGCCACCTCCTCCTCGGTCGGGGCGACGTCGCGCCCCATGGTGACATGCCGGCCATCCATGGCGAGGATGATCCAGCGCTGTTCGCGGGGCATCACCTTCGCCTCAACCTACCACCCGGTACACGGAGAAAGACCCCTTGGCGCCGTCGCGGTTGGGGCCGATCTGGAGCACACGCTCCAGCACCTCGATGGTGACGCCCTTCTTCTTCAGCCCGGCGAGGAAGCCGCGGACTGTGTGGCTGGCCCACCCCGTCGCCTCGGCGATCTGCGCCACTGTCGCCCCCTCCTCGCGGCGAAGCATCGCCAGCACCGCCTGCTGCTTGGTGCCCTCGCGCGGCTTGCGCGGCGCACTGGCGCCACGCGCCTGGCGCGCCGGCTTGCCGGCCAGGGCGGCGCGAAGGCGCGCCATCGGTCCCTCCAA
>CANHCJ010000139.1 GCA_947458025.1 Rhodospirillales bacterium
CAGGCCGCGCGGCAGCCGCCCGGCCAGGTCCAGCAGCACGAAGGGCACCGCGGCGCCGGCGGCGGCGAGGTACCAGGCCCCGCCCACGGCCAGCGCGCGCCAGCCGGAGTCCCTGGGTTCGGGGGGCGTCGTTGCGTCCGTCATTGCCGAGGATGATGCCAGCGCCGCATTTCCGCGCCAACGGTGCTGGCATCGGCGCCGCGAAGCCGGTAGCGTGGGGCCAACCCCGCCGCAGAGCGGATGCCAGTCCAGACGGTTCCCTCCCACGTCGCCCAGGAGCACGCCGCGATGCTGACCCGACGCCATCTTCTTGCCGCCGCACCGGCGGCTGCCCTTGCCCGCCCGGCGATTGCGCAGGGGAAGGACAAGCTGCTGAAATTCGTGCCGGCGGCGGCGTATTCGTCGCCGGACCCGATCTGGACCACCGCGATCGTGGTGGGCATCCACGCGCTGATGGTGTGGGACACGCCATATGGCAGCGACATCAACCTGATGCCCAAGCCGCAGATGTGCGCGGGCGAGGAGGTTTCGGCCGATGGGCTGAACTGGACCTTCACCCTGCGCGAGGGGCTGCTGTTCCATGATGGCGAGAAGGTCCGCGCGCATGACGTGGTGCCCTCGATCAACCGCTGGGGGCAGCGCAACACCTATGGGCAGCGGCTGCTGGCGATTGCCGACGAGATCGCGGTGGTGGATGACCGGCGCTGGCGGATCCGGCTGAAGGAGCCGTTCCCGCAGATGCTCTATGCCCTGTCGCAGGGCTGCTTCGTGATGCCGGAGCGCATGGCGAAGGTGCCGGCGAACCAGGCGGTGAAGGAGTTCGTGGGGTCCGGGCCGTTCGTGTTCCAGGAGCGCGACTGGGTCTCCGGCGTGCGCAGCGTCTACACCAAGTTCGACAAGTACCTGCCGCGGCAGGAGGCGCCGAGCAACACGGCGGGCGGCAAGGTGGTGAATTTCGAGCGGGTGGAATGGCTGATCCAGCCGGACCCGGGCACCGGGGCCTCGGCGCTGATGGCCGGCGAGGTGGACTGGGTGGACCAGCCGCTGTTCGACCACCTGCCGATGCTGCAGCGCAACCAGCAGGTGAGGGTGGAGGCGGCCGATCCGTTCGGGCTGATCGGCGGGCTGTTCCTGAACCACCTGCATGCGCCGTTCAACAACCGCAAGCTGCGCCAGGCGCTGCTGATGGCGGTGGACCAGCGCGAGTTCATCGCCGCCGTGCTGGGCGACCAGGCGCGGTTCGCGAAGATCCCGGTGGGGTTCTTCACCGTGGGCTCGCCGTTCGCCTCCGACGTGGGGATGGAGGCGCTGACGGGGCCGCGGGATATCGCCAAGGCGCGGCAACTGGTGCGCGAGAGCGGGTATGCCGGCGAGTCGGTGCTGCTGATGTCGCCTTCGGACCAGCCGCAGATGCATGCGATGGCGGCGGTGTGCGACAGCATCTTCAAGAAGCTGGGCATCAACGTGCAGCTGACGACGACGGACTGGGGCACGCTGCTGACGCGGCGCTCGGTGCAGAAGCCGGCGAACGAGGGCGGGTGGAGCGCGTTCAACACGCGGATCACCGGGCTCGGGGGCGCCGATCCGACCAGCGTGCAGCTGCGGGCGAACGGGACGCGGGCGTGGTTCGGCTGGCCGGACATCCCCGAGATCGAGCGGCTGCGCGAGGCGTGGTTCCGGGCGCCGACGCTGGCCGAGCAGCAGGCGATCTGCCGGGACATCCAGCGCGTGGCGTTCCAGGAGGTGCCCTACATCCCGCTGGGGCAGTGGAGCCAGCCGACGGCGCACCGGTCGGACCTCGTCGGGTTCGTGCCGTCTTCTGCGCATGTGTTCTGGGGTGTGCGGCGGGCCTAGATTAGGTTTGATATCGTAACAATTTGGCCGCGGCTGGGGATGCTCAGTCGCGGCCGTATTTTTTGCGCCAGTAGCGGATGGCACGAATCTCGTAGGGGCGGAGCTTCAGCTCCGGGTCGGTGAGTTTCCAGCGGCGCGTTTTCGGGGGGCTGGGCTTGCGCGGCTTGCGCGGGCGCGGGGGGAGCTTGAGCCAGGGGGGTTGATCCACGCCCAGCGCGCGGCAGAGGGGGCGCAGGAGGCGGGCGGCCTGGGGGGCGGCTTCGACGAAATCCCGGGTGTCTTGCTGCTGGAGGAGGTGGTGGAGGTGGGCGGCCTGCTCGCCGGCCTCGGGGATGCGCTTGATGACCCAGCCATGGGCGCGGGGGAGATACCTGGGGGCGTCGGTGAGGGGGACGCCGGGCATCGGGAAGGTGGGGATCTGGGCTTGGGGCTTGGTGGGGGTGGTTTTGCGGGGGGATTGGGGGCGGGTGCGGGGCTTGGGGAGGGTGTTGGTTTGCCAGCGGTGGTGGAGGGTGGTGAGGCGGTTGGCCAGGCGGTGGAGGCGGAACCAGAGCAGGGTCCAGACCGGGCCGGGGAAGCGGGGGAGGTGGGCGTTGGGGGGCATCACCCAGCCGTCCTGGGCGCCGCGGTAAATGGGGCGGGCGGGGGCGGCCAGGGCCGGGGCGGCGGACGCAATGAGGGCGCGCACGTACTGCACAAGCTGCGATACGAGGGCGGGGAAGGGATGCATGGTTAGAGAGATAGTGGAATGTTAGTTTGGGTGCAAGGGGGTTGGGGGAATTTTTTCGGGGGTGGGTTGGTGAGGGGACGCCCCCCTCTGGCTCCCCCCGCTTGCGGGGGGAGGAAAGGAAGAAAGTAAGTAAGAAAGTGGCCACAGAGGCACAGAGGCATGGAGGAGCAAGGTAAGGGAGGGGTGGGGTGGATGTTGGGTGGGGTTGGGTGGGATTTGGGGGAGGTTTGGGGGGTGTGACGATGGCGGGTCCGCTTCGCGACCCGCCCTACGAGGGGGGATTGCTTCTCCCTTGGCTTTTTTCTCTGTGTCTCTGTGGCCGCTTTCTTGCTTCCTTGTTTGCTTGCTTCCTCTGGCACGCAGAGGTGGGTCAGCGCTCCAGGAGGGTGATGATGCGGGTGAGTTCGCGGAGGTTGGCGGCGGCGGTTTTTTCCAGGGCGCGGCGGAGCTGGGTGCGGATGGTGTTGATGGTGGTGGCGCGGTCGGTGGCGATGCGCTCGGCGGTGTGGCCCTCGGCGGCGGCCAGGGCGACGGCGGCTTCGGCCTGGGTGAGGCCGTAGAGGTCGGCCAGCAGGCGGGCGCTTCGATCGGGGTTGGGGGCCAGGCTGCGGACGAGGATGAGGGCGCGCGGCGGGCCGGGCGTGCGGGCGGGGGCGGGGAGCGGGGCGACGGTGGCGATGAAGGTGGCGCCGCCAGGGGCGAGGACGCGGATGGCGGCGCCGGGGTCGTTGGCCAGGGCGACGCGGGCGGCGAGGCGGCGCAGGGCGGCGGTATCCTCCGTGCGGGGGGCGGCGAGGCGCAGGACGGAGCCTTCCCGGCGGGCGAGGAGGTCGCCGGTGCGGAACAGGGCCTCGGCGGCCTGGTTGGCATGGAGCAGGTTCAGCTCCGCATCGACGATCATGGCGGGCTTGGCGATGGCATCGAAGCCGGCGACGGCGCCTTGCGCGGGGGCAAGCTGGAGGGCGTGGCGCAGCTGCAGCGCGCGGCGGAGATGGGGGAGCAGGGCGTCGATGGCCTGGCGCTCCGGCACGGCGAACTCGGTGCGGGCCTGGGGGCGGTGCAGGCCGACGAGAAGGGTGCCGGCTTCGCCCAGGGGCTGCATGGCGCCGAGCAGGTGGTAGACGCCGACGCGAGAGGCGAATTCGTTCCAGAACACGCTGCGGCGGTAGGCGTCCTGGGCGATCAGTTCCGGGCCGAAGACGGCGCCGCGCAGGACGCCGGTGCGGACCGCTTCCTGGACGACGGCCTGGCCGGCGGCGGCCCAGGGGTCGTGGCGGTGGAAATGCTGCTGGTAGGCGAGGGCGGCATCCTCCGGAAAGTCGGTCATGGCCAGGAGTTCCACGGCGCCATTCGGGTCGAGGCGCAGGAGGCTGACGTCTCCGGCGCCGACGGCATCGCGCAGCGCCGCGGCGACGTCGGCCCAGTCGGCGTTGCCGGCCGCGGCGTCATAGATGGCGCCGATGAGGTCATGGGCTGGGCCGGCTGCAGGCGAACGACTCATTCCGTTACGATCGATCCAGTCTGGGACACAAGGTTTCTCCAACGATACCGGAGCGGTTCCATGCGTATGTCATCAGAACTGGTGACGCGAGCAGAAAGGCCAAGCGTTAAGGAGACGTGAAGGCGCGGAAATTTCGCGCGCCGGGCTTGATGGCATTGGAGGGCGGGATGGGATTTCAGGGCGTGTTGCGGGCGGCGGGATTGGGGCTGGCGGTGGCTGCCTGGGCGGGGGCGGCGGGACAGGCGGTGGCGGCGCCGCCGACGTATTCGGTGCTGGACCTGGGCGCCAGTTTCGCCAACCCCGGCGGACTCAACGCGAGCGGGTGGGTGACCGGCTACGGCTTTGTCGCCGGGCAGCAGCGTGCGCTTCTGTACGATGGCAGCACCATCACGAACCTTGGCACGCTTGGCGGCACGTACAGCGTCGGCAACGGCATCAATGCCAGTGGTTGGGTGACCGGTACGGCTTCCACGGCCGGCGGTGCCTTTCGGGCATTTCGCTACGACGGCACCAGCATGGTGGACCTCGGGACGCTGGGCGGTACCAGCAGCACCGGTTCCGCGATCAACGACAGCGGGTGGGTGACGGGCACCAGCAACATGGCCGGCAACGCCGCCCAGCGGGCCTTCCTTCACAACGGCAGCGGCATGAGCGACCTGGGCACGCTGGGAGGAACGTGGAGCTACGGCACAGGGATCAATGCCAGCGGCTGGGTAACCGGGCGTAGCTATGTTGCCGGCAATGGCTCGTATCGCGCCTTCGTGCACCGAGGGCCGGGGATGATCGACCTGGGTACCCTGGGCGGGCTCTACAGCGAAGGCACCGCCATCAACAGCAGCGGATGGATCACTGGCACGAGCAATACGGCCGGCGATGCGGCGGCGCATGCATTCCTGTTCGACGGCCTCAGCCTGGTCGATCTGGGCACGCTGGGCGGGAACTACAGTTACGGGCGGGCCATCAACGCCAGCGGCTGGATTGCCGGAAGCAGTTCCATCGCGGAGGATGCTGCCTACCGGGCATTCCTGTACGCCGGCGGGGCGATGTACGACGTCAACAGCCTGGTGTCGCTGACCGACCCGCTTTACGGCGCGGTGACGTTCCAGGATGCGCGCGGACTCAACGATTCGGGCCAGATACTGGTGAGTGACGAGTTCGGTCGCGCCTACGTGCTGACGCCCTTGGTGACGACGCCGGAGCCCGGGAGCCTGGCGGTGATCGGGGCCGGGTTGCTGGGGTTGGCGGCGGTGCGGCGGCGGCGCGGGGCGGCCTAGGGGCCGGGCTGCAATCCGGCACGGTGCGGACGGCACCGGGCGGGGACGGGGCATTTCATTGGAGGCAGGGATGGGTATTCAGGGCGGCCTGACGGGGTTGCGCGCGGCCTGCGCGCTGGCGGTGGGCGTGGTGGTGGCGGGGGTGGTGGGCCTGCCGGCGGTGGCGGGGCCGCTGACGTATTCGGTGACGCCATTGGGGACGCTGGGGGGCAACTTTAGCTACGGCTCGGGCATCAACGCCAGCGGATGGGTGTCCGGTACCAGCGAGGTCTCGCCGAACGTCACTCGCGCGGTCCTGTTCAACGGGAACGGCATGATGAACCTCGGGACGCTCGGCGGAAGCTTCAGTAACGGGGCAGCGGTCAACGCCAGCGGATGGGTGACGGGGACCAGCGAGAAGGCCGACGGCTCTCGGCGCCCCTTCCTGTACGACGGCAGCGGCATGACCGACCTCGGCACACTTGCGGGGCAGGATTCCTCCGGAGAGGCCATCAATGCCGCGGGCTGGGTGGCCGGAACCAGCCCTGCGCCTAGCCCGCACGCCTTCCTGCATAACGGCAGCGGCATGATCGACCTGGGCACGCTCGGCGGGCCCACAAGCGAAGCCAGAGGCATCAACGATAATGGCTGGGTGACTGGGAACAGCTCTTTGGCGGATTATTCGGTACGGGCATTCCTGTACAACGGCACCACGATGATCAATCTCGGGTCACTGGGGGGGCGCTGGAGCTGGGGTTACGGGATCAATGCCAACGGTTGGGTGACCGGGGACAGTTTTCTAGCGGGAAACGCGGAACGTCATGCGTTCCTGTATGACGGCACGACGATGAACGACCTGGGAACACTCGGCGGCTGGTACAGCTCGGGGCTCAGCATCAACGCCAGCGGTTGGGTTACGGGATATAGCGCAATGGCGGACGGCAGCCAGCGTGCCTTCCTGTATGCCGGCGGCGCCATGTACGACCTCAATACCTTGGTTGCGCAGACCGACCCGCTTTATGGCGCGGTGACCTTTTCCGACGCCACGGGCATCAACGACAGCGGGCAGATCGTGGCGAATGGCGGAGGTCGCGCCTATTTGCTGTCTCCGATGGTGGCGACGCCGGAGCCAGGGAGCCTGGCGGTGGTGGGGGCCGGGCTGCTGGGGCTGATGGTGGCGCGGCGGCGTGGGGGTGGGGCGGCGCGCTGAAGCGCGCCCTACGGTCGGCCCGGGTTCGCGCGGCGGGTGGCGGGCTCAGGGCTTCTTCGGCGGCAGGGAAATGCCGGCGAGGGCTTCCCAGACGCGGATGACGAAGGCGTCGTCCTTCATGCCGTGGCCGGCGGCGGCGGCGGCGAGGAAGAGTTGGTGGGCGGCGCTGGCCAGGGGGAGCGGGAAGGTGAGAGCGCGAGCCTGATCGAGGACGATGCCGAGGTCCTTGACGAAGATGTTCACGGCCGAGAGCGGGGTGTCGTCGCCGGCGAGGATATGGGGGACGCGGTTCTGGAACATCCAGGAGCTGCCGGCCGAGGTTGAGATCACGTCGAACAGGGTTTGCGGGTCCGCGCCGGCCCGGATGCCGAGCGCCATGGCTTCGGCGGCGGTGGCGATGTGGACGCCGGCGAGGAGCTGGTTGACCATCTTCACCGTGCTGCCGGCGCCGATCTGCTCGCCGAGGCGCCAGACCTTGCCGGCGATGGCATCGAGCACCGGCTGGGCGCGGGTGAAGGCGGCTTCGGGGCCGGAGGCCATCACCGTCATCGTGCCGCCGCGGGCGGCGGACTGGCCGCCGGAGACGGGGGCATCGAGCAGCAGGCGGCCGGTGGATTCGACGCGTTCGGCCAGGGCGCGGACGGCTTCCGGGGCGACGGTGGTGCAGCAGAGGACGACGCCGTCTTCCGCCAGGCGCGGCAGGCAGCCTTCCTGGCCGAAGAGCACGGCCTCCGCCTGGGCGGCGTTGACGACGAAGACGATGGCGGCTTCCAGCCCGTCGGGCAGGTCGCAGGCGCGCGGGGCGGCGTGGCCGCCGGCAGCGATGAGCTCGGCGCGGACGGGCTCACGCAGGTCGCAGCCGTGGACCTCGTGGCCGGATTTCACCAGGTTGAGGGCGGCGCCCATGCCCATGGTGCCCAGGCCAATGACGGCGACGCGCATCTTTGGGTTCCTTTAGGAAGGGTCTTCTTTTTCTGAAGAAAAAGAAGCAAAAAGACTTTTCGACTTGGCGCTGCAGCAAATGGTCTACGCCGTGCGGTGGGAAGGGCTGGATTGCTTCGCTTCGCGCGCAACGGCGTAGGGTCGGTGGCATTCATGGCGCCTCGACCGGATGATCGAGGCGCCATGTCGGAAACGTTTTTTGGTTCTTTTTTTCAAAAAAGAACCGCTTGCTTGGCTCAGAAGCTGCCCAGGAAATCCCGCTTGCCCACCTCGACGCCGTTGTGGCGCAGGATGTTGTAGGCGGTGGCGCAGTGGAAGGTGAGGTTGGGGATGACGAAGCCGATCAGGTAGCGCTGGCCGGTGAAGGACATTTCGCCGGCGCGCATCTTGAGCACGATGTCGCGGCCTTCGGAGCCGTCGATCTCGTTGGCGGGGATGCCTTCGATCACCGCCAGGGTGTCGGCGATGCGCTTCTTCATGCTGTCGAAGCTGGGCTCGACATCCGGCAGGGTGGGGACCTCGCGGCCGGCGAGGCGGAGCGCGCCGCCGCGGGCCATGTCGCAGGCGATCTGGATCTGGCGCCAGAGCGGGAACATGTCGGGTGCGAGGCGGTCGTTGGCCAGGACGGCGGGGTCGACGTTCTTCGCGGTGGCGAAGGCGGCGCCCTTGTCGAGCACGCCGGAGAGCGCGCCGAGCAGGGTCTTCATCATCGGCACGGCGGCCGAATGCATCGAGATGGTCATTACAGGTTTCCCCCTTTGCGGCCGGCCATCGCACCGAGGCGAAGGCGCAGCGCGTTCAGCTTGATGAAGCCCTGGGCGTCGAACTGGTCGTAGGCGCCCTGGTCTTCCTCGAATGTCACCGTCTTCATCGAGTAGAGGCTGTTCGGGCTCTCGCGGCCGATGCAGGTGACGTTGCCCTTGTAGAGCTTCATGCGGACGGTGCCAGTGACGCTTTTCTGGCTTTCGTCGATCAGCGCCTGGAGCATGCGGCGTTCCGGGGCGAACCAGAAGCCGTTGTAGATCAGCTCCGCGTAGCGCGGCATGATGCTGTCCTTGAGGTGGGCGGCCTCGCGGTCGAGCGTGATGCTTTCGATGCTGCGGTGGGCGGCGAGCAGGATGGTGCCGCCGGGGGTTTCGTAGACGCCGCGGGACTTCATGCCGACGAAGCGGTTTTCCACGAGGTCGAGGCGGCCGATGCCGTTGGCCTTCCCGAGCTCGTTGAGCTTCGTGAGCAGGGTGGCCGGGGACATCTTGATGCCGTCGATGGCGGTGGGGTCGCCGTTGACGAAGTCGATCGAGATGACGGTGGCGCGGTCGGGCGCGTCCTCGGGGCGGATGGTGCGCTGGTAGACCATCTCGTCGGCCTCGACGGCGGGGTCTTCGAGGATTTTGCCTTCCGAGGAGGAGTGCAGGAGGTTGGCGTCGACGCTGAAGGGGGCGTCGCCGCGCTTGTCCTTGGCGATGGGGATCTGGTTGGCCTCGGCGAATTCGATGAGGCGGGTGCGGCTGGTGAGTTCCCATTCGCGCCAGGGGGCGATGATCTTGATGTCGGGCTTGAGCGAGTAGTAGCTCAGCTCGAAGCGCACCTGGTCGTTGCCCTTGCCGGTGGCGCCGTGGGCGACGGCGTCGGCGCCGAGTTCCTCGGCGATCTCGATCTGGCGCTGGGCGATCAGCGGGCGGGCGATGGAGGTGCCGAGGAGGTACTGGCCCTCGTACAGCGCGTTGGCGCGGAACATCGGGAAGACAAAGTCGCGGGTGAAGGTTTCGCGCAGGTCCTCGATGTAGATGTGCTTGATGCCGAGCATCTCGGCCTTCTTGCGGGCGGGTTCGAGTTCCTCGCCCTGGCCGAGATCGGCGGTGAAGGTGATGACCTCGCACTTGTACACCGTCTGCAGCCATCGGAGGATGACGCTGGTGTCCAGCCCCCCGGAATAGGCCAGCACGACCTTCTTCACATCCTTCACGCGCATTCCGCGGCCCTCTCCGGCTGCCAGTCGATCCGGCGAGGTAGCCCCGGCGGGGGGTGGTGCGCAAGGTGGGGCGGCTAGAGAACCGGCATGCCGCCGGGGAGTTCGGGGGGGCCGGGGGGCGGAATCTCCGGCCCCGGGAGGATGGGCGGGGGCATTTCGGGGTCGTGGCCGGGGGTGGG